>CAZNCT010000027.1:0-31236 GCA_964571615.1 uncultured Anaerolinea sp.
TGACATGGGAAATAAGAGCGGCAGTGCAGACGATACCCTTAACAGCCTTATAGAAAAGGGGTTTGCAACAGACTATGCCACCGAGCGTGGACTGGTTGGCCGGCCGCCAGATGTTATCGAGCTAACACCCCTGGGCCAGGCCGCCTACCTGTTCCTTACCGGGAAGAACCCTGTTGAAAGCGAATTCGCCATCAAAAAAGATCACAAAACCGATGCCCACACGCTCCTGAACTTGAAAGCCAAAGATTGGCTGGAAAAGGCCGGGTATGAAATCCTGGAACACGCCCCAACCATCCAGGCGCCCGGATATGTTTTCAATCCGGATATGATTGTCTCACGCAACGGCAGAACCATTTACGTCGAAGTGGAACGCGCATCTAACAAAGGAAACCAGGACCGGGATACCAAGTGGCGGAATTTCTTCCAGTTCACGAACGGGCAGATGTACATCTTCTGTGAAAATCTCAAATCCCAACGTGCCATCATTCGGGAAGTCAACGCTGCCCTGGGAGAAAACCTGGAGCATGCGCAAATCTTTCTCTGCAACCTGAGCCAGATGAGTGGAAAAATTCTACAAGAGACCGGCGATGTGTGGACATCAACCCGCAAAGATACAAAGTAGGATTTCCGCGAGCGCGAAAACTCCCGATTTTGGCTGATTTTCTTTTGCGGAAACCCACAAAAACCTGCGGAAACCCTTCAAAAAGCCTGCTTTTGACACCAGAAACGGGGTTTCCGCCGGCGGAAACTGGGACGGGCTTAAGTCTTTCCGCAAACCTTCTCATCGCCGGTCAACTCGTCTCTGGAAACGGTTTTCCAGTTTCCAGCTGACAAATTTCGAGAAGGCCAGCTTACATGGTTTTGAGGAAAATTTAAGACTACTCATACACAACCTATCCTATAATGCGCTGCACAAAAGACAAGACCGGTCTCTAGCCAACCGGGTATGCGACAAGGAGAACAGATTATGTTTTGGAAAGCGATTAGCAAGCTAGCAGGGTTGCTGCTGTTGACTGTTGTGCTGGGGGTGCTCGCGCTCGCCGGTTACTTCTGGCACAAATCCGGCCAACCCATGCAGGTTGAGGAAGCCCAGCGCATGGTTCCTGGAATCACCTTTCGAGAATTCTGGCAAAGTCGCATGGAACAGTGGAAGTATTGGGATGATGAACTGCGGAATGCAGGCGGAAATGGTGCATGTGTTAATAGCGGTTATGTTTTCTTTACATTCAGAGCCCTTGCTTCTGTCCCTTTTGTCATAGATTTGCGGATGCATGAACAAGACTCGGAATACACAGAAAAACTGATAAATATCAATAACGGCGTGGTGCCACCAAATCAATTGCTCTACGATGCTAATATGCCCGATGCTTGGTGGTCAATGATTGAACATTCGGCATGGCATCAATACGCTGATAGTCCTGGCTTTCCCGTAAAGGAACTCGGGCAACGGCGCGCCTGCTCAACCACCTACCCAACGCCTATCGCGGATGGAGACTAAAAACTGTCCAAAAACATGCTTGCGGGTTTGAAAAAGCTTTGGTAATATCGCGCCACAAATAAATAAACGTTCGCCAATCGGTCGCCCGAAAATCGTTTGCCAGTCTTATCACCTACGAAGCGGCCACTGACACAATACCTTTGGGATGCAAAGGTCACCTGTGTTGGTGGCCGCTTTTCGATTCTCGCTCCGGAGGTTTCATGAAACAAAAAGAATTTGTAATCCGCCCCAAACACCTGATTACCGGCCTGCTGGTTTTCATCACACTGGCCATCCTGGGTTTTGCCATCCTGCCCCAGACACTCTCCGAAGTCTTCAGCCCAAAACCTGCCGAGATTGCAGCGCGCGAAGGCGCACAGGCCTTTCTGTCCACCGACATTGAGAAAGGACAGGCTGACTGGGAGAAAAACATCTGCAAGGTTGCCAGCAAAGAAGGCTGTGTCCTGATCAAGCAAACCATTGCGCCGATGCTCTGGCCATCTGTAGAGCGCGGTCAGGTACGCCAGAGCTGCCAGGCCATCAAAGCCCGCCTGATCACCAATACTCCAGCTGAAGGCGACAAACTCCATACCCAGGCCTGGGAAGTTACCCTGGAATGTACAGACATCAACAGCGGCGAAACAAGCAGCGGTGAAATCACCGTATTGGTTTCAGAGCACGAACAGGATTGGCAGTTTGACCTTGTCTTATTCGCCCAGGAAAACCCGAATGCCGAACAAAAATAATTTTCGCAGCATCATGCTTGTCGTTCTGATCCTGGCGATTGCAGCGAGCTCATTGCTGGCAGCACCCGCCCAGGCCGAAGAGGGCACCACCGGCTGGGGCAACTTCTTTGACGCGGACGGCAACCTGTTGCCAGGCGTTATCCAGGCCGGAGAAGTCACCCAGCAAGCCAGCTGGATGCCAACCTTTCCAGACTGGACCGGCCTGTCCCTGGATGCCACATATCACCAGTACGTCGCACCCAGCGGTGAAAGCATCCTGATCCCATCCACAACGACGTTATTTTTTATGGCAATGAACCCGCATGAATCGGGTCTGGTGGACGCAAGTGGTCAACTCGCCTCCGGACTTGGTGTTGGCGTGGAAATCGCCGGACAAGTTGCGGCTGGGAATGGTGTCAATTTTCTTTCGGCGCTTTTCCAAAATCTGGCTGGAATGAATCAGGTTGATGCAGACCTGTTTGCCGATGCAGCCATCAATGGACAAAATGCCTGGGCTTTGTTTTCGCCAGATTCAGATATAGCTGCATTTCTGAATTTGTTCTACCAACTCTCGCTAAATGATGGCAACGTCTACCTACTGGCCCTGATGTACGAATCGTGCCTGAATTCGCCGGCAGGCTGCCCGGCAGAATTGTGCCTGGCCAACCCGGTCGCCTGCGGCCTGCCCGCCACCCCGGAAGTCACCAGCGAGCCGACCCCAACCGAACCCCCGACCTGCCCCGGCCCCTCGGTGACGCAGTCCAATCCTACGCTCAGCATTTCTCCCTCAGCACCACCCTACCCGGTCGTGGTGGGACAGGACCCGGACAAACGCGGCGCGGATGTGAGTGCCACCGTCTCGATCCCACCGGTGATTTTCACCTGGTATGAACCCATCTACGAAGAAGTGGAATCGTGCTCTGCCGCTGGCCCCAACGCCATCACGAACTGCACGCGCCCCAACGGCCAACCGGGCGTCCTGAAGACCAACCTGGAACTGAAAGAGTGCAAAGTTCACCGCGAAAGTTTGCCGGAACGCATCAACACGGTCAACGCGCGGGCTGAATTGAGCGGCGCCAGCCGTGACTGGATTGTCAACGACCTGGGTTCCAAATGGTACGGCGCTTATGTCCACCAGGCTTCCTTCAACCTGGCGCAGTACGGAACGATGAACAACAATTGCAATGCGGGCGGAACCTGCACGGCCAGCCTGCAAGCCCTGCAAGTGCCCTTCGCCGACCCCGGACTGTTCAACCTGAGCATCATGGTCGGCACAAACGGCACGTACTGGAACGGGCAGCAAATCACCCCGCCGCGCATGCTCACCGGCCGCGGCGAAATCAAAGTCTACGTCATCCTGCCGACCCTGATCGACGCATCAACCGCCCCCTAATCTTTCTCGAGTTTGCCATGTCCTTCGACCAGCTCAACACCTTCCTGCTCGATATCCCAATCTATGTCATCAACGGGCTGCTCTGGCTGCTGTACGCAGTCGCCAGCATCCTGCCTGCATTGGTGAGCATGGGGATTGCCGGAGTGATGATACTGGTCGTGGATGATGCAGTCCAAAAACTGGCAAGCGCCCGCCCCCTGCGCGACGGCCGCGGTGGAGTCCAGACATCCCCAAAAACATCGCAGATTGTGACTGGGATCGTACTGGCCCTGTGGCTGATTGCGCAGTGGGGCATGGGCGCGCCGGTGCCCTGGATTGGCGCTGCCATGTGGATCAGCGGACTGCTGGCCATCCTGGCGGCCCCGGCCCAGCGCTTCTCCCTGCTGAATGGCGTCAAGGTCGGCATCATCACCTACGCCCTGGCCGTCATCATCAGCCGGATTTACCTGGCCTACACTGCCCAGATCAGCCCGGAAGAGTGGGCTGTCTTGCTCGGCTCTGCTGATGCAGCCGCGCAAATCATCGCCAATACGCGCGCCAACACCACCACGGTCGCGATCTGGGCACTCTGGCTGATCGTGCCACTGGGGTACTTCTCGATGCTGGCCCAGCAGACCTTGCTCAATCCCGTTTCCCTGACCAACCCCTTCGCGACCTACGAGCAGATGCTGATCAGCCTGCGCGATCGCGGCGGACGCTAAAACCAATCTCAAAAGGAAAACCTGTATGCCTGAAACCAAAAGCCCGTTCCAATATCTGCCCCTGTCGATCATGAGCAAGACCATGACGGCCTTCGAGGCGGTTCAGCTCGCCCAGCTGAATGAACATGGCCTGCTTGAGACTCCGGCCAACGTCAAAAAACGCGCCCAGGCGCTGCTGAAGAAGATTTTCGGAGACGAGGCCCAATTTGCGCTTGCCTATAACGAAGAAGTCCTGCCCGACCCCCTGGCGCCGTTCTATGTCATCGACAGCATGGGACTGAAATTCATGCTGGGCGCCACCCCTGAAGACGACTGCTTCCTTCTCTCCTTTTTGTCCGCCAAACCCATGCGCCCAATTCGCAGCCTGGCCGGGGTGGGCATGGCCTTGCTGGATGCGATGGACATGATCGATGAGCATTTCAGCGATCACGAACTGGAGCTACTGGAAGAATGACGATGACCGCATTCCTTCCGCGCCTGGCGCTCGCCAGCAAGGCCCTGGGTGAATATCACACAGCGCGCACGGCGCGCAAAGCCGAGAACAAAAACGCCCTGGATCGCGGCGAAGAACTGCTCAAACGCATCCTGGGCACAGAGGCCGGACAGGCCACGCTCTCGGATGACTTCGAAGGCGTGCTGTTCGAACTGGACGATCTGGAATTCCTGTTTTTCGAGGGCGCCAGCGCCGAGGATGATTACTTCCAGGTCTCACTCTTTGGCCTGGCATCTGCCCGCGCCGTCCGCAGCCTGGCCGGGGTCGGGCACGCCCTGGATGAAATCATCGAAAAAATCCGCCTGACGGTCGAGTACATCAACCAGAACCTGCCCGCGTAAGGCGGCTTATCCGTTCGGCCCATCCTGGAAAAATGGGCCGAATCCATAAGCTGCTCTGCACTGAAGTGAAGGGCGCTCAATGCAAATGAACGTTGGTTGTTTTTTCAAACGCTGGCCCTATTCCTAACGTTGGTTCACGCGAACCTTTCAAAACCGAATATCCCTCAAGTTTTTCACAAGTTTTTTCACCCTACAAGTTTTCCCCCACAACGAGCTGACACAACGAGTTTTTGCCGGGCTGCGCGGGCCATCCCGCCTGCATCCTGGCCACCCTTTTTCTCAGGAATGGCTTCCGCCTTCCTGAGCATTTCACATTCCACCTGGAGGACACATGGCAACACCTACTTTGAACATGGGACCATCCGTTCCCTGCATCCTGGCCTGCGGCTGCCCCAGCTGCGGCGAAGCACTGATCAGCGGCCTGCTCGAAGTGGATGGCGGCGAAACCGTGGAGACGGTTACCTGCCCCCAAAACTGCGACCTGCGCCCGTTTATTTTCCGCGAACCAGCCGATACGTGTCAGGCAGGGTAACAAGATGGATGAGTTCCTGCGCGCTGCATCCCACAGCATTGTTACCACGGTCTTGCCGGTCATCTGGAGCGGACTGCTCCTGGGCGTGACCTGGAAAGTTCTGAGCCAGATCGGGAATGGCCTGCGCAGGCTGCTGCCTGGCAAAACCTTTCCTGCGGTGAAGGTACTTCTTCCTCAGCGCCCCCGGCTTCCTGCTTCAAGCCTGCCCGCGTTGGTTGTAAACAATCCGGAACGGTTGCTGCAAGAAGCGCCCCTGCCGCTGCTGCCAACCCCACAAGACGATTTGCTTGTCGCTTCACTTTTTCAACCCCACTACGAGGACACAACTCCATGAACCTTTACAAAGTCACCATCACCCGCTTCGTCATCGCCCCGGATGAGCGCGCCGCGCAAGACCTGGCGGTCGCCAACCGCAACCCGCTCGATGTGGAGAAGGTCGAACGACCCGAAACCCTGAGTGAGATCCCGGAAGCCTGGCGCACCTGCCAGCCGTATGGCAGCGCACCGGCGATGAACGTTGAGCAGCACCTGATCCAGCAGATTGCCGCGACACCGGCCTACACAGAATTCTGTGTGCAGCCCTTCAAGGTTGTCAATGGCAACGCTGAAAAGACCTCGCCCTATGACCCGCAGGCTGAGTTTGGCGTGTACGCCCGCTACGGCAACGGACTGGCGGTCCACCTGGCCGATTTCCAATTCTGGATCCAGGCCGAGACCTTCAAGCGCCGCATCGAACGCGCCCGGCTGATGCAACGCAACCGCCTTCAAGCGGCGGATGCCCACCTGGAAGCGCAATACGAAGACCAGGTCTGCGGACTGATGGTGTAGTCATCATGGCCATCGATCTGTCTAAAGTCCCGGTCGAGCAGCGCATCGTGCTCTCAGACGAACCCATCCAGGCCGGACGCACCGCCAGCATCCTGATTTCTGGCCGCGTCCTGCCCGCCATCCTGTCCAAACTTGCCAGGGCCGAGATGTTTTTTGCGGTCACGCCCTACAAGGGCCGCATGTTCACGGTTGCCTGCAAGTTCAACCAGGCCGACAAACTGGTTGAGATCGTCACGCAAGCTGAACGCCACAAATAACCATCCGGGAGCAGAGCCAAAACCCTGCTCCCGGAACCACCACCAGGAGACTGAGATGACCGAGATCAAGACCCATCGCCAGTTACGGGGAACCGACTTTCCCTTAAACGGCGAATGGGATGCCCAAACCACCCGGCCGCATGTCCGCCCCGAACTCGCCGGACGCTGGACAGTCCGCCGTGAACCTGAAAAGTTCGTGGTGATTTTCCATTACTTCCAAAACGGCCAGGAAACCCGGTTGGCAGAATACCCTGCCAGCGAACAAGGCGAACTGGATGCCAAGACTTTTGCACTCACTACGGAGAAAAAATGAGAACCCGCTACCTGACCCCACCTGCCATTCGCCCCTCGTATGTGTCGGAACACCGGCGCATGAAACCTGTGCTCGACCAGGCTCGCCGCCTAGATGTAGGCTCCAACCCGGCCCCCGAAGCCCTGTTTGAAGCCGGCAGCGCCGGGTTCCAAATCTGGTGCAGCCCCCAGGATAACCCTGGTGGCCCTTGGAGCGGAATCCAGATGTTTCCCGGCTCTTTTCCAAAGGCAGTGGAATATGTGGCCACCGTGCACTGGAAATGGAACGATGAGACCATCGTTGGACTGGAACTCTCGACCTGCGCTTTTGCCCTGGCAGACCGCTTTCCCAACCACTTCAGCGATTCGCTCATCGCCGGGCGCATTGGGATGCAGTCCATCCGCAACCGGGCAGATGACATCGCCTGGGCCAAGGCCAAAATCCGGGCCTTGTTTGATCTGGCCGGGGTGCGCGTGCCCACTATTGAGATTGCCGAAGACTGAACATTGTTTTCGACCCCTGCCCACAAATCCTTGTGAGCAGGCGTGGAAGAACGATGATCAAACGCATTCAAGATTTACTCCCCTCCTGGCTGACCCAAAAAACAGCCAACCTGGCCCCGCCCGACCTCGACGTGCACGAGTCCGGAATGGTCTTCACCCCGACCGGGGAGATGGACTATTTCTGGCTGCACCTGACCGAACGCGAGAACGGACAGACCTTCAACGGCTACCGGATCGTGCGCCTGATGCAGGTGCGCGCCATTCCGGTCGAGGCGCGCTCGGACGCTGGCCTGCTGCAAAAAATGCGCGCGGTGCTGCGCGGCCTGAGCGGCGCCAAAGTCAACCTGGCCTACCTAGCCGCCGGTATCTTCGACGACCCGCCGCTCGGCATCATCCAGTGCTATGGCGTGATCGCCTTCGACCCGGACCGGGAAACTGCCGTGCGCCAATCCCTGCACGACCAAACCGCCCTGGAGGCCGCCCTGAAAGGCCAGTACCGCCAGCTGCGCCTGGAACCGATCAGCGTGCGCGTGGCGCACTGGCTCTACAAAGCCCTGGACGATATGCCGCACGCAATGGTGACGGTGGGACACCCCGACCCGCGCGAGAACTCACGCGCCGGAAATCACAGCCTGCAAAATCCGCTGATCGCAGGCGACCAGGCCGCCCAGGGCTATTCATTCCAGCAAAACGAAATCCTGTATCGCGGCATGGCTGCCCTGAGCGAAGAGTTCCTGCTGATGGTGCTGGCCTACAGCGTACCGCTCAACCTGATCAGTTCGCTCCTGGCTGGTTACGCCCAGGAAACCGCAATCTGGGCCAGCCAGCAGACCGGCGTGCGCTCAGCCAGCTTTGGCGTCAGCCTGCCCGCCATGCTCTCCGGGGCGCTGGCCGAAACGGCTTCACAGACCTACGGGCAAAACACTGGCCAGGCCCAGACCGAGGGCGTCTCACAGACCGAAGGCCTGGCCGAATCGCAAGGCCAGTCCACGACCGTCGGGCAAACCACCAGCCAGGGCTGGACGCACTCGGTCTCAAAAGGCGTGGCCGTCAGCGAGGGCCTGGCCGAATCGGAAGGCCAGGCGATTACCGATGGCTGGGCTGAGACCAGCAGTTCTTCGCATACATCCGGGCAGTCCTCGTCGGTCAGCGGCGGCAGTTCGCAGACCGAGTCAAACGGCTGGAACATAGGCGCATCCGCCGGGATCAACGACGTCCCGCTGATTGGCGGACTGCTGGGCGCCGTGGGCCTGGGCGATCCAAGGGTCAGCGTGGGCTACAACGCCGGGGTTGCCAACACCAGCATGTCAGGCTGGTCGGAAGCCAGCATGTCCTCCAGCACCAGCGGACACGCCAGCACCGAAAGCCATGCCGAGACGGCTTCAAAGAGCACGACCAAAAGTAGTTCCCTCACCCATTCCGAATCCGAATCCTGGGGCAGCTTTGGCTCGGTCAGCAACTCGGTTGCCAACACCGAGAGCCAAAGCACGACCGTCTCGCAGGCCGAGACCAAAAGCACGGCCAACACCCAATCGGCAGGCGAATCCTTTGCTTCCGGGCTGGGACGCTCGGCCAGCAACGGTCTGGCGGTCGGGATTGCGCCCTCCTTCTCGATTGGCAACTCGGCCCAGTGGCAGAACGACCCGGCCATGCTGGTCACCGAAATCATGCGCGTCCAGGAACGCCTGCTCAAAACCGCCAGCATCGAAGGCGCGTTCTACACCGATGTCTACGCCCTGGCGCGCACCGAGCGCGGCCTGCAGGCCATGCTTGGGTTGATCCCCGAATCCTTCCAGGGCACCGAAGAAGTCGTGACCGGCGTGCAATGCCGCACCCTGGCCGAAGCCGAGCAGGAATACATCCGCACTCACGCGCGGGCCTGGACGCCCTCGACCCGCACCGAGACCATCCCCGGCGCCATTTCCGGCTACATGGACTCGACCCTGCTGACCATGCTGCAACTGGCCGCCTATACCGCGCCGGGGGTCTTTGAACAGGGCACCGCCCTGACCACCCAGGAAGAAACGCCCCAGTTCGCCTTCTTCCCGGCCATGCCCGGCGACGTGGTACTCGGCAAGCAGGTTTCGGTTGAAACCGGTAGCCTGACCAACGCCCTGCTGCGCCTGTCGCGCGAACGCCACTTTCACACCGCCTTTATCGGCGATACCGGCTTCGGGAAGACCGTCGCCGCCGAAACCCTGGCGCAAGGCTCGACCCTGGCCTGGCACTACCGCACCATCATCCTGGATTTTGGCCAGGGCTGGCGCAAGGCCTTGCGCTGGCACGGTCTGAGCGGCCGGGTGGATGTGCGCCAATTGTTCCCCGGCGCCAAACGCCCGCTGCGCTGGAACTTCCTGCAAATCCCCAAGCGCATCGAGGTCGGGCGCTACCGCACCCTGGTGGCCGAACTGTTCGCCAACGCCGGGCAGATGGGGCCGCGCCAGCTGGGCTTCATGCGCCGGGCCCTGACCGACCTGTACAGCCAGGAAGGCGTGCTGCTGAGCAACATCGACGAGTACTTCAACCAGAAGTGCAAACCGCTCGAGGAACGGATCGGCAAACTCAAGCGCGAAGCGCGCCAGCTGGACGAGGAGATCAACCGGCTGACCCGCCAGAAAGACAAACTGACCGGCAAAAATGACGAACGTTCCCAGGAGCAGTTTGCCGAGGTCGCGTCCGAACTGCGCAAAAAGATGAACGACCTGCAGGAAAAACAGCGCCAGTCCGATCAGGCCCAGCAAAGCATCGCCGCGCTCAAACGCCGCCGCGAAATGTTGCTGGTGGTCTCGGGGCTGGAAGCCAGCTGGCTGAACGTCCCGGTCGGGCGCTCGATCTACGAGCTGACCCCCGAACAACAGCAGGAATTGTCGGCCCTGCGCAGCACAAATGCCAGCGTCAAGACCTGGGTCGGGATCCTGCGCGAGTATTACGAAGAAGTCTCGCGCAAGGGTGACCAGGCCAGCCGCACCAGCCTGGAAGGCGTGCTCCTGCGTTTGGAGCAATTCGAAGAAGGCCAGATGCTGCGCCAGTACGGCCCCGGGGCGGATGCGATTGCAATCGAGAACCTGGGACTGCTCGGCCCGGAAGAGGATCCCTGGGGCGTGACCGTGGTCGAAGGCGGCGCCGAAATGGACGAGTTTGCCAAGGCGGCCCTGTTCTCGCTATTGGCGGCGGTGGTCTATGGCGATGCGGTCGTGCGCCGCCGCGAAACCCTGGGCGGGATGCGCTTCCCGCCCCTGCAAATCTTCTTCGAGGAGGCCAACAAGGTCCTGTCCGGGGTGGGCGGCAACGCCGGTTCGGATTCGGAGAAGAAGGGCGCGAATGTCTCGGCCATCTGGGAATCGATGTGGCGCGACGCGCGCAAGTACGACATCTACCTGCACCTGATGGCCCAGACCGTCAGCCAGCTGCCGCCCGGCATCCTGTCGTCCTGCGCGAATGTCTTTGTCTTCCAGACCAAGAACGGCCTGGACCGCGACCTGATCCTGCCGCACCTGGGCAAGAGCGAGAAGGGCATCGTCAACACCGAATACAAGCGCTACCTGGCGCGCATCCCCAAGACCTACGCGATCGTCAAGCTGGGCTACAGCGCCGAAGTGCTCGACCTCGAGCCGGTCCTGATCCGCCCGAATATGCTGGATGTGCGCGAACCCTCGGATGCAGACATTCTCTATATGCTGGAAAACCGCCAGGTGCGCCCGCCCGGCCAATCCCCATAACCATCGGATAGCCAGCCTGCACAACCCATTCAGACCCACTCACAGAAAAGGAAAAGAACCCATGAAAGTCAGAGAAGTTTTCAACCAGACCGCCGCCAAATTGTTCAATGTCACCCCCGAACGAATCGAGGCCCATTTTCGCTCGACCGGCCTGAACGCCCTGCCCGAGTTCGAGGCCGAGATGCCCGCCGAGCAGCAAGCCCAGATCGAAAGCATGGACATCGAACACGTCCGCCTGGTGCTGACCGTCATCTTCGACGCGGTCGGCGTCAGCATGAACAAAATCGAGAAAGCCATCAAGAAAGGTTAGTCCCTTATGGAAAACAAAAAACGCTCCCCCATCACCATCATCGTCTTCGCCGTGCTGATCGGCTTCCTGGTCATCGCGCTCTTGAATGGCACGGTGCGCCCGACCCAGGCCCTGGTGGCCAAAACCAGCCTGGCGCCCGGCACCCTCCTGACCGCCGACCTGGTCGAGTTGCGCTCGATCCCGGCCGGGGGCGTGCCCAATGACGCCCTGCGTTCCGTGGAGGAACTGGCAGGCAAGATGCTGACCGTGGGCCGCGCCCCGGGCGACTTCATCACCACCTCCGTCCTGGGCGAAACGGCTGCATCCGGCATCCCCTCGCAGCTCGAAGCGGGCCACGTAGCCCTGGCCGTGCGCGTGACCCTGGCCTCCGGCGTGGCCGGGCTGCTGCGCGAAGGCCAGACCGTCACGGTGCTGGGCATGCTGACCCCGGACGTGGTCCAAAACGCATTCTCAGCCAACAGCCTGCCGGTGGATTTACTCCTGCCCACCCCCGCCTTCGGGGTTGTCGCGCCGGTCACGCCCACCCCGGAAGCCACCGCCACCCCGCGCCCCCTGCAGGCGCCGCTGGCGCGCATCGCCATCACCGGCATCAAAGTCCTGCTCGTGCCCCAGACCTTCCGCTACCAGGAATTGCCGCCAGACAGTTCCTCCAACGAGCAGATGTTCGCTTCCTCGATGAGCAATTCCTCGCAGAGCGGCTCGGTGATCGTGCTGGATGTGCCCACCACCCCGGTGGAAATCGCGCCGGGGCTGATGGTCAACCCGGCCACCCTGCTTGCGGCCCTGGATGAATACGGCAAGCTGCACCTGGCGCTCGAACCCTCCGGCGGCCTGGAACTTGGCGATGTCCTGACCCTTAACCTGGGCGACCTGTACGAACGCATGAACGAGGACAAGTAATCCACATGCCTGCAGAAAAAATCTCCGTCCTGCTGGCCGGGCCGGGGCACGAACTGGTCTTCTACCAGATGCAGCCACCCTTCCTGCCCAAGCCGCAGTTAATCGTGGCCGGACACGCTACCACCTGGGAGGCGCTCCAGTCTTCGCTGGCCAGCGTCAAGCCGGAAGTCCTGGTGGTGCACGCCTCGATCGCACCCGGCGCGGACCCGCTGCTCAAGCTGCTGGCAGGCTTGCAAGCCTGGAATGGCAGCGCAATCGTCATCCTGCCGGAAGCCCTGTCCACTTACCAGGGCGCCTTCTCCAACCTGAGCGGGGTGGTGGCCGGGGTGTTTGTCATGCCGGTCAACTGGGCTGAAATCCCCGAACGCGCCTTCACCGCCGGGGAAACCGCCCGCTACAAATCGGCCCAGATCTCCAGCGACCCAGCACTCTCCGCGCCTTCGGCTTTCTCGCCCCAGGGCATGAGTCCGATTGTGACCGGCACCAAACGCATCGCGGTGCTCTCGCACGCCGGTGGGGCCGGGGCCTCGACCCTGGCCGAGAACCTGGCTTATGAGCTGGCCGCGCGGCTCTCGGTGCGCACCCTGCTCTTTTCGCTCGGCCTGCCGCCCGCCGCAGCCGCCCACTTCCGCCTGCGCTACATCCCCAACCTGACCGAGTTCTTTGAGCGTCCCGGGGACGTCGGCCTGGCCAGGGAACCGGCCATTCAATCCGCCATCCAGAAAGTGGAAGGCCTCGACATCCTGCTCGCGCCCGAAAACAGCCTGGAATATCTCAAGGCGGCCAGCCACTCGGCCGACCTGAAAGCCGCCAACAGCATTTATTCGATGTTCCTGGCGGCCGAAGACGGTTCGTATGCCGCGATGGTCATGGATTTGCCGCTGGCCGAATCGGAGTGGATGGTGCACCCACTGTTCTTTGCCAACCTGGCCCTGATCGTGGCGCGCCCGACGATGGCCGATTTATTTGCCGTGCGCCACAGCCTGAATTTCATGAACAGCCTGGGCAACCGCCTGCCGCAAGAAGCCATCTACCTGGTCTTGAACCAGGCCTCCGAGAGCAGCGCCCTGACCCCGCGCCGCTTCCTGGAAGAACTGTCCGGCGACCTGGGCTGGGCGCCGCCGATTGCAGCCGTGATCGAGCATGACCCGCAGGTGCAGCTGGCCCAGGATCAGCGCGTCCCGGCCGTGACCCGCTCTGAAAAGCTGGCGCGCGGGGTGCGCCAGGTGATCGCCACCCTTTTCCCTGGCATGGAGCGGGCTGTCCAGATGGCGCCCGAAGGACAGGCTGCCAAATCCTTCCTGCGCCTGCCGAAGTTCAAGCTTGGCTAAAGGCTTTTTTGGACGCGGATGACACGGACAAACACGGATTTTCAATCCATTTTGCCGTGAACTTCGTGTCCCCAAGACAGGATTTTCCATGACCCTACTTTCTCTTTACGCCACCCAACCGGCCCAGGCCAACGCGGACGCCGAACGCGCCGCGGTGATGAACGAAGTCATCGACCAGGTCAACGCCGAATACCCACCCGCCCGGCTGGCCAACCCCTCAGCCGCCGAGCGCGCCGAGATCCAGGAGCGCGTCACCGTCCTGGTGGCCAATGCCTTCCGCCGCCGCAGCCTGCGCCCTGGCCCGCAATACGAAACCGCCCTGGGAGAAGAAATCACCCGCCGTTTGCTGGGGCTGGGCTTTCTCGACCTGCTCCTGCCGCCGGTACGCACCGACATCTCTGAAATCGCAGTCTATTCCAGCGGCCTGCTGCAAATCATGCGCAAGGGCGCGGTGCGTTTCGAGACCGTCGACCTGCAGCCGGACGCCGGGGAAATCTGGCGCGTGCTCGATCGCGTGCTCGGCCCGCAGAACAAGACCCTCAACGAAGCCAACCCGGTCGTCTATGCCAAACTGCCCGCCACGGAACACAACCCGGGCGGCGGGCGCATCACTGCCCTGCACCCTTCAATTGCGCCGCCCGGCAAACACCCGGCGATCAACATCCGCCTGTTCGAGCAAAAGCCGGTCCTGCCGGAGTGGCTGATTGAACGCGGCGCGCTTTCGGCGGAAATGATGGCCGATTTGCAGCAGGCCATGCAACTCGGCAAGCGCATCCTGGTCTGCGGCGGGACGCGCACCGGCAAGACCACCCTGCTTTCGGCCATGTGCAACTTCCTGCCAGAGGGCTGGCGCATCGTCAAGATCGAAGACCCGGAGGAAATCTGGATCAACCGCCCGACGGTGCAATCCTTCGAAGCGCGTCCTAAGGCAATCGGCACCGAAGTGGCTGCCGTAACCTTGGCGGATGGCGTCAAGGTCGCCATGCGCCTGTCGCCCGATTTCCTGATCGTGGGCGAGGCCCGCAGCGGCGAGGCCCTCGAAGCCCTGTTTTCGGCCATGACCACCGGCCACTCCGGGGCCTCGACCTTCCACGCCGAAAGCCCGCGCGACACGGTTGAACGGGTCATCACCGAAATGGGCATGCACAGCCAGGCCCGGCCCGCCGAGATCCAGCGCACCTTCGCCAGCGCCATCGACCTGCATGTCCAGATCGGCATCCGCCACGACCAGCGCCGGGTGATCTCGATCATGAACGTCGCCAAGGAACTCAAGGATGGCAAGGTCTTCTTTGAGCCGATCTGGCGCTACGACGAAGCCTCCAGCCCGGATGCGCCGCGCTGGAAAAAGGCTGGAACACTCAAAACAACCCTGACGGAGGCAAGCGAATGGCCGGTCTGATTTTCCTGATTGCCCTGTTATCCGGCCTGCTGGTGCTGTGGCTCTTTTACCCGCGCCAGGAGAAAACCGGTGTCCTGGCCGAAATGTATTCGGTGGACTCAGCCAAGAGCCTGCAAAACCTGGACCCGAAATCGCTGGAGTACAAGCTGGTAGCGGCCGGTGTCCAGTTGAGGCCGGTCACCTTCAAGGTTTTCAACTACGCCGCGGTGCTGGCCGCCTTCATTCTTGGGGCCGTGGCCCTCGGCCCGATTGTCGGGCTGGTGCTGGCCGGGATTGCCTGGTTCGCCCCGCAGGCCTGGCTCGCGGACAAAGCCACCAGCCGCGGCAAGCAGATCGACAAAGTCCTGCCGATTGCCGTGGGCCGTATCGCGGCCGGGTTGCTGGCCGGTGGCTCTCCTTCAGATGTACTTCAGCAGGTAGCCGCTTCGCTGGAACTGGAAGGCCCGAACCCCTTATCGCCTGAGCTGGCCCTGACCGCAGCAGAAATGCGCACCAAGGACCGCCGCGCGGCCCTGTACGCGCTTGGTTCACGCTCGCCCTCGACTTCGCTTTCGAACCTGGCGACCCTGCTCGAAGGCTACCTGGAAGCGGGCGGCGGCAAGTATGCCGAGACCCTGATGGACATCTCGCAGCGCGTCCAGGAAATCCTTTCGGCCCGCAACCGCGCCCAGGCCAAGGCCGGGGATGTGATGGTCTCGGTCGTGACCCTGCCCGCTGTTTTGGGACTGCTGCTGGTCTATCTCTCGCAAGACCCGCTGATTGCCCAATCCCTGCGCGCCGGGCCGGTGCAGCTGGTCATCGGCGGGGCGATCCTGGCGATGGTGGCTGGTTATTTCATTCTGCGTTCAATGGTACAGGAGGCGGTATGACCCTCGCTCTGATTTACCTGATTGGCATCCTGGTGACGGTCTTCATCGCCTACCTGCTGGTGGAGGTTATCTGGGATCGCGCGCCCAAAGGCGCGCTGGCAGAAGCCTACGGCCCGGAAGTCAAGTCGGGCTCGCGCCTGCAAAGCGTGCTCTCGCCCCTGGGCATCCCGGTTCAAAAGTACGCCCCGCCTGCCCTGCTGCGCAAAACCCAGGCCAATTTGTACTGGGCCCAGATGACCGGCAAGTGGCAGGACTGGAACGCCGTGCAATTCACCGCGCTGCAACTGGCAAGCGCCGTGGGCGGCTTCCTGCTGGGCATGTTCATGACCCAGGACGGGATGATGTCGCTCCTGGCCGGGTACATCGGCTGGGTCTATCCGGGCATGTCCGTCAACGGCGTGGCCCGGCGCACGCGCCGCCTGTTTGTCTCGCAGCTGCCGGAGTTCGTCCAGCTCGTCTCGGCCCAGATGGCCGCAGGGGTCAGCATGGAGGAAGCCATCCAGCGCACCGCCAAATCACCCGGGTTGGTCGGGCAGTGGATGCAGAAAGTCTTGCGCCAGGCTCAGGGCCGCAACCTGATCGAGCAGATGCAGCGTGAAGCCCAGGAATCGCTCCTGCCCGAGTTGATCGGGATGAGCGTCCAGATCGCCTTCATCCGGCGCGGCACCGCCCAGCAGGAGTTGATGAGCCAGATGGCCATGTCGATTGCCGCCGCCTACATCGGCGATGCCGAACAGCGGGCCGAGAAACTGGGTTCAGAAATGGTTGTGCCGATGGTCATTTTCTACTTTGTGCCCTTTTTGGTGACGCTCTTAATGGTGATGGCCTACCCGGTCATGACCAACCTGTTTGGAGGCTTCTGACATGCGCAAGCACCTCGGACTGGGTTTCTTCCTGTTCGCTTTTATCGCCGCCAGCCTGGTCGCGCTGCAACATCCGACCTGGCTGGCCTGGCTTTCGGCCTTGCACAACCTGCTCCTGGCCGTGATGTATGCGCGCCGCAAACCGGAGACGGCCTACGACCGCACCGGCCTCTGGCTGGGCCTGATGGCCGCCTTCCTGCCGATGCCCTTTACGCCCGAGGCCGTGGCTGCGCCGTTTTTGGTGGTGGGCCTGGCCGGGTACGGGCTGGTGTTCTGGTCGCTAATCACCCTCGGGCCACGCTTCGGGATCGCGCCCGCCGACCGCGGGCTGGTGACCAACGGCCCTTATCGCCTGGTGCGCCATCCAATGTACCTGGGCGAACTGGTCTTGCGCGGGGCCCTGATCCTGGCGACGGCCCCACTGGAAGGCGTTTTGCCCTTCCTGATCCTGACCTTCATCCAAATCCTGCGCATCCAGCGCGAAGAGAAGGTCATCGCCGGGTACCCCGACTACGCCAGCCAGGTTCGCTGGCGGCTGCTGCCCTTGATTTATTAGGAACTCAAGATGACACGAGTCATGTTTGCACTTTCTGTATTTGTCCTGGCCCTGGCCTGGATGTCCGCCCCCACCTTCTCCAGCGCGATCCTGGCCCAGGCCAAAGCCCGCCAGGAACCCGCCCTGCTGCTGACCGTCTCGGCCGAGGGCGACCTGGGCCCGGGCGGCTGGTTTGTCGGCCCGGTTCACCTGCGGGCGCAGGCCAGCCATCCCGAAGCACTGGTCACCTATTCGCTGAACGGCGCGCAGGCACAGTCGGGCAACAGCCTGCTTTTGGATCAGCCCGGGCAGTATCTGATCACCTGGAACGCCTGCAAAGCAGAAACCTGCCACGATCCATTCGAGCAGTCCATCAAGATTGCCGCACCTGAATTTGCGCCGCTCAGCTACGACCCTGAGCGCCGGGAGTGGTCTTTCACTGGGCAGGTCAAAGAAGTGCGCTCCGCCAATCTGCTCGGATACCCCAGAAAAGTCGCCCTGGTGCAGTCGCGCTATTTTGCCGCCTGGGTGGTTTTGAGAGCCCACCGCGTCCAGCTTTTTGACGCCGAACCAGGCATAGGCGATGTTGTGCGGGTCTGGATCGGCGGAGCACACGCCCTGGCTGACCAGGTCGACTGGTCGCTGTGCGAAGGCACTCCCGACTACTGCGCAATCGGAGAAGTGCTGGACGACGGCCTGGTTGGGCTGGACAGCGGCTACAAGCTGACCCCCAGCAACCAGCTCATTCGGGCCGGACGGGTTTCCAGGCGCTGGCAGACCGGCGCGTTGTTTTGGAACAGCCAGCTATTGGACCCGGACAATTCCGGGGCCTGGCGCGAAGCGCACCAAAGCGGAAGCGCGGTGCCGCAATGAAAGACCTGTTCCTGACCATTCTTTTTGGCCTGCTGCTCGGCCTGGCGCAGTTGTTCGGCATGGACAAAAGCGATGACGAATACTACCCATCCTGAGCGCAACGGCGATGAGTTCTTCATCCTGCTCTTCCTGGCGGGCATGCCGCTGGTGCCTTTTTTTGCGCTGCTACATTTCCTGGTGTAACCAATGATTGTTGCCTTTGTCTTTCTTTTGCTTGAAGTTCTCCTGACAGGCGCCAGTTGGGGCCTGCTCGGGTACTGGCTGGCCGGGCCGGGCTGCTCGAGTTCAGCCGAATATGACCTGTTCTTTGGCCTGTGGCTGGCCAGCATTGTGACCGGCATGATCAGCCCGGCCCTGGCCATGTCCAACCGCAACAAGCTGGCTGCCACCTTGCTGCTACTAGTCTTGTTCACAAACATCCTGCTCTGGGTGGAATACGGCGGCCTGGTGGTCTCGGCCAACTGCCCAAGACAGCCGTAGGAAGGAAAACGAATGGACAAAGCCACCAAACTCGCCATCGAGGCGCTGCTGCGCGAAAAACAACGGATTGCCTTCGACGCCAACCTGTTCGACCTGCGCCTGGCCTGCACCCCGCACGCCAAACGCGCTTCCGAACGGCGCAAGGAAATTGAAGCCGCGATTGCAAAGCTGAAAAGCCAGCCTGTTCAGTTAACCCTGCCCTTTATGAGTCCCCCAAACTGAGCGGCGCGCCGCGAAGCGCAAGCCTGTTTTCTGTCTTGACCTGGAGTAACAACAACCCATGAAAAAATTAATTCTTCTTCTCCTGATGACCCTGGCCTTTTTCTCGGTCGCGGCCTACACCGGCCCGGCCGCCCGGACGATCAGCACGGGCGAGTGCAAGATTGTCCTGCACGAATGCATGCTGGTGTCCAAGGGCTGGCGCTGGCATCAAATTGACGACTGGTCTTGCTCAAACGAGAGCAAGCCCTGGCAGAGCTACCCCGAGTTGGTTGGGCAGGCCTGTGATCCCGGCAGCAATGGCAATCTGGCCTGGTCCAGAAACGACACCAGCAGCAGCGTCACCTACGAACCGGTCTCGGTTTCGCACAGCCTGACCTGCGGCCTGCCCGGCAATGCCGACTGGTGCCGGGGCGGCCTGACTTTGTCGCTCTCGGCCAGCGAGCCAATCCCCGGTCAGGTGGTGCGCTACTTTGAAAGCGCCGCCGGGGTGCTGTGCGATCCTGCCGATGCGGCCAGCGTAACCTGCTCGACCCCGCTTGGCCTGGAAGGCGAGCAAGCGGCTTCCTTCTGGGCGGTTTCTTCGTATGGCGACACCAGCCTGATGCGCTCGTACTCGTGGAAGCTGGACGCCAGCCCGCCCGCCAACACATCCTCCTCCCCGGCGCCCAACGGCGCGAATGGCTGGTACGTTGCCGATCTCAATATCTCACTCTCCGGCACGGACGCCACCAGCGGCATCGACCCGGGCCGCTTTCGCTACCAGCTCAACGGGGGCGCCTGGCAGAACGGGACGAGCCTGTCGCTGACCAGTGACGGCGTGCACACGGTCAACACGGAAGCCTATGACATCGCCGGTAACCTGGCCGCGCGAACTGTAACGATCCGCCTGGACAAGACCCCGCCGACCGTCAGTCCGGCCTCGGCCGGAAGCCTGCAAAACGGCTGGTACAACACGCCGGTTTCCAGCCAGGCCAATGCCTCCGACGCCACCAGCGGCATCGCCAGCGTGGAATACCAGCTCAATGGCGGTGCCTGGCAGCCCGGCGAAAGCGTCACGGTCGCAAGCGACGGCACGCACCAGGTCACCTTCCGGGCCGCCGATCAGGCCGGTCACGTGACACAGGGCAATCCTATTTCTTTTTCAATCGACCGCACCCCGCCAGTGGTGACCCACAACCTGCCTGCCCCGGACGGCCTGAACGGCTGGTACGTCAGTCCACCAACCATCCCGCTTGCCGCGCTGGACATGCTGAGCGGCGTCCGCCCGGGTTCGCTAGAATACCGCCTGAACAGCCTGGACTGGACAACCGCGGAGAGCATCACCGTGCTCGCGGACGGCTATCACATCCTGGAAGCCCGCGCGGAAGACCTGGCCGGAAATCGCGGCCAGACCGCCTTCGATTTGCGGGTGGATACCACCGATCCAGAGATCGAGATCACTGTAACGGCAGCCTTGCCCCAGCAAAACGGCTGGTATGTCAGCCCGGCCACGGCAACCGCCTTTGCCAGCGATGCCACCAGCGGCTTGGCCGCGGTTGA
Source organism: uncultured Anaerolinea sp. (assembly GCA_964571615.1). Taxonomy (GTDB): domain Bacteria; phylum Chloroflexota; class Anaerolineae; order Anaerolineales; family Villigracilaceae; genus UBA8950. The sequence goes on from CAZNCT010000027.1 coordinate 20,583, forward strand.
GTACCAGGTCGAAACCACCGCCGCCGTTTCAACCACCCGCGCCGGGCGCTTCCGCCAGGTTGCTCCGGCCTGGGTGCCGGGCAGCAGCCTGACCCTCGCAGACGGCCTCCACCAGGTCAGCATGCGCGCCAGCGACCAGGCTGGCAATATGCAGGAAACCACCCGGCAGGTGCGCGTCGACAGCACCGCCCCGGTTTCGACCTTTGGGGCCATCAACAGGCCCTTGAGCGGGATGGCTTTGTTGTCCGGCACATCCACGGACGCGGTTTCTGGCATCGCGCGGGTCGAATATTCCCTGGATGACGGCGGGACCTGGCAAACCATCACGTACACCGAGGGTGTCTGGGCGATTGCCTACGACACCACCCAGCGCCCGGATGGGCAGTACACCCTGCTGGTGCGCGCCACCGACCGGGCCGGGCACACGGAATCACCCATATCCCTGGTGGTGACGGTGAACAACGCCCCGCTCAAGGTCAGCCTGAGCGAATGGTGGTGGATTTGGGAAAGCGGCGAGCTGTCCGTTCAGCCGGGCAATACCGCCCTGGAGAGCATTCGCCTGCAAATTGGCTGCGGGGCCTTGCCGGATGTCGTGATCGAGTTCGACAGCCCCGATAAATTGCCTGCTGATTTCACCTGGAACCGCCGCTGCGGGGACGGCACGCTGGCAGAAAGCGGCGAGTACGCCGTGACCCTGACGGCCTGCGACCTCTACGGCCAATGCGCTTCGGCCACAGGCAGCATCCGCATCCCGGCCGGGCTCGTCACCGCAACCCCAACCCCGACTACCACGCCCACCCAGGAACCCAGCCCCACCCATTCGGCAGCCACCCCCAGCGCAACGCCGACGCTGATGATGCTCTCGACAGTTACGGTGGAAGCCCCGCCCTCGCCTGAACCGGCCACCCAACCCTGGCCGACCTGGCTCCTGCCGTTGATGGCGCTCCTGGGAATCTTGCTGGTCTTGGGCTGGAACAGCCTGCGTGACCCGCGCCCGGCGGCACTCTGCCGTCTGCGCGCAAGCTGGCAAAAGGTGAGCCAGACCCATGAGTAATCCCGGCTCATTTTTTAGGCGCCGCAAGATCGAGGTTGGCCGCGCACCCGCGAACGTGCTGTCACGCGCCCGGCGTGTGATCGAGAAACTTGAAAAAGGCCATCCCTACTGGCAGCTGCACGGCAAACGCCTGCAATACGACCGGCGCCGCATTTCCATCCCGCTCGGGCGGGACTGGCGCATCCTGGCCGATGATATCGACGGCAAGTTGGTGGTGCGCGAAGTCCTGTCCCACCAAAGTTACAACATCAAACACCCCTAAAAGGAGCAGTATTCAATGGAAACATTCTTTGCACTCTCTATCCTGACCGCTGTGTTTGCCCTTGGCGTGCTGATTTCTGCCGGCAATGAACGCCAGCGCAAAGCCATCGACGGCATCCGCGAACAGGCCGAAGCCTGGGCCGAGCAGGATATCCGCATCAAACGCGAGCAGCTGGCCCGCCAGATTACGGTGGCCGAGCCGCTCGAATGGCTGGAGAAGGTCGCCGCCGGTGCCCTCGGCAGCGCGCCCAAGCTGGTAACCGCCACGCCCTGGCAGAAAGACCACCTGACAGCCATCATCGGGCTGTGCCAGGATGGCCGCCGCCTGGTCTTCACCCCCATCCCGCGTGAACGCCTGCTGCAAGCGCTCAAGGCAAAAGGCAAAAGCAGCCTTTCCGGCATGAGCGGGACGCTCCTGGGCGATCAGCCCAAACGAACGCCCTTCTTTGAGTTGTCTGTGGTGACGAGCGGGATGTTCTTTGACATCGAAGCCGGCCAGACCTGGCAGGCCCTGACCGGCGAACCCCTGACGGCCGGCCGCCTGACCCTGTACGAAGTGGCTGCGCCGGGGAACGGGAAGAAGTAATGCTGGTTCTCCCCTGGCTGCTGGCCTGCGCGATTTCCGACCTGCGCACCCGCACCGTCCCAACCTGGCTGACGGTAGCCCCCTTGCTGGGTGCAACCGTTTGGATCGCCTGGCAAGGATCGTGGGCATTGGCCCTGCTGGTCTTGAGCCTGGTCGCCCTGGATGACCTGCCCTGGCAGGCGCGCGGGTTTCTGGGCGGGATGCAGGGTCTCCTGTTGCTGGTGACCTGGCAACTGGACGGCCTGGCCGGTCTCGGCCTGGGGCTGGCCCTGATGGCAATCTGGCTGTGCTGGAAACTGGGCGCTTTCGGCGGGGCGGATGCGCAGGTCTTGATGACCCTGGCGCTTCTCTTTCAACCGGGCATTTTGCTGCCGGTGGCGCTGGCCGGGGGCGTTCAGGGTCTGGTGCAGTGGCTGCGCAAGAAACCCACCCTGCCGGCCATGCTGGCCATCCTGGCCGGGACATTCTTTCACCTGGTCATCCCCAAACTTCAATGAGAAAGGAGGTGAGTATCCCATGAGCCTTACGAAAAAGACCGTTTTGCGCTTTCTCAAGGACACCCGGGCCCTGGAAAGCAGTGAATTTGCCGTCATGCTGGCCGCCATCGTGGTGGTGGTTTACGGCGCGTTCCAGTTGCTCGGCGGCAACATTTCCCAGGTTGTGACCTGGGTGGCCAACGCCATCTAACCCCCTTAAACCAGGAAAGGCAGGCGTTGGAGACCTGCCTTTCCTGACCATTCATTGAAAGGAATACATCGATGAAATTTTTGAAAGACCGCAAGGCATTGGAAACTGTGGAGGCGGCCATCACGCTGCCGATTGCAATATTGGTCATGCTGGCGACCATCAACCTCGGGCTGGTGGTTTTCGGCCAGCAGGCTGTCCAGGCGGCCGCCCGGCATGGCGCGCGCATGGGGTCTGTGGCCCAGCAGTGCCCGGCCTGCTATGCCGTGACCGAGGCGCGCGGCGCAATCGAGACGGCCGCCATCATCCAGAACCCGGACGTCACCATCCTGGCTCCCGGTGGGCGCGCCGGCAGCATCCTGAAAATCCGCGTCATCGGCCAGGTGCCGAACTTCTTTGGCGGGCTGGGAGCCATCTTTCCCGGACTGCCCGAGGGTCCTTTCCAACTCCAGGCCGAAGCCACGTTTCGCCAGGAAGGTTGGTAATCATGCTCAGGGATAAACGCGCGTATTCGATGACGTTTTGGGCGATGTTTATTGGGATGATTTTTGTCCCGCTGATGGCGCTGACCTTCGATGTGGGACGGTATATGTACGCCCGCCAGGAGATTGGCAAGGCGGCTGATGCCGCGGCGGTGGGCGCGGTGGTGGAGATCAATTGGCGGGCTTTCCGCGAGGGCGGCTCACTGCACCCAACCGGTACCACCTATTCGGTGGCGCAGTCTTATGCCAACATGAATAATGATTACCTGGCAAAGCTGAACATTTACCCCCGGGTGACGAGTATCCAGATTAACGACGGGAATGATACGGTCTATGTGGCAGTTTCGGCGGATTTATCTGGGCTGTTTCCGTCGATTGTGCCGAACTTGTTGGTGACGGAGACGGGAACAGCGCAGGTGAGGTCGTTTCAAAGATAAAACATTTCTGTTCCAAATCCAACAATGGATTTATCCAGTTTTTTTATCGGCAAGAGGTCTCCACCCGTGATCAAACAAATAGTAATCCACCTGATTGGCAGGATTTTGGATTTGATAAATCTGGTAATTTTCACTTTCAACAAGCTCAACAATATAAAGCCAATAACTGGATCCCAATTCTTTAGATAAATCGAATTCAGTGCGAGTCATTTGCGCAGGGCTTTGACCATCCCATTGGTTGGTCAAAGCCTTTACTTCAATAAATCTGACACGCCCCATACTATCAACAGATTTAATATCGTATCCTGGATTATTAGGTGGCATTTCTTGAGGGGTTCTATTTTCAGATATCTCATGAGCCATGACTTTGGCAACGCCAAGTTGGCCAATTTCAATCTTTCGGTTTGTATTTTCGTCGCTTTCAGGTTTCTCATCTCGGAGCTCATCTTCCGGATATACATAAGAGACGAGCCTCGACGATTTTCTTTCTGGCAACTTGGGTTTGGAACACTCGGTGTTAAGGGTTCAGTCTCACTATTTGTAGAAATCTTTGTTTCATGTTCAGAATCATCTGTTAGTTCAGGGGCAGACCCGCCGGTCTGCGTATCTGATATTTCAGCATGTTGTATATATTCCTGTGACTGTTCTCCGCCGGGACGAGTATCGAGCCCTTCAGTTTTTATCTCTATATCCACACTTTCAATTCGTGGATATCCCAATTGATCAAAATTCTTATTGGCAATTTCAAATGAAGGACTAGAAAGAATCTCTTTTAACTCCATTCCAAGGCTATTAATATCTCCGTTGGGATAGAGTACATAGGTCATTTCCCGGGCAATATCCAGCCAGGGATATTCATTTTCGATCTTTCGATAATAAAGCACGCTGTCAATACGTATTGCATCAGCTTCAAGTTTGACGCTCGACCCAGCTCTTTCCACGCCAAAAGCATGAAATGTCCGAACTATCTCAATTTTTTCAGCACTTTCAAATTTGAGATTATCAAGCGCACCCAAATCAAAGCCCTTGATGCCTTTTGCTTGGTGTGCATCAATTACTCGTTGTACTAAATTGCGTCTATTTATAAGTTTGTTAGCAATTTGTTCATCAATGCGAGAATTTACACATTCATGAATTTCGGTGGAAATAGCATTGCTGATACGACGAACTCCAGCAGCTTCCATAGCCAACCATGCACCTTCAACACGAGGAATCAGGTTGTTTTTGACTAAGTCGAATTTTTCGCCCCAACCGGGTCTATCCTCGAAAAATAAGCGTTCTGGCTTGTCCAATAATTTGGTGCCAGGATTCAAAATAGTCTTTCTGGCTCCGAGTTCCTTTCTCAAAAGTGTCGGTTTAATCTCAGATTTATCAAGGCTTTCCCCTAACAACTTCCAGGTCGCTATGATTATCTGCGCAAGTTCGCTAGTTTGTTCTAGTTGTATGTTTGATAAGGCTTGTTTTGAGCCGGAAATTTCGCTCAATACTTTTATTGCATCGTAGGCGTCAGGTTTTGACTTGACGTGTAGCCTATCGTATAAAGATTTGAATTTACCAAATTCTGGACCGAGACGAAAACGAAATTCTCCAAAGGGATGTTGCTCCCAAAAAACTTGATCGGGTCGGAAATATCTTTCATCCCCTGATTCAAACTTGAGAAAAAGACACGGTTTTTCGGCCAACTGGGAGATGCAAGGTTCAAACGCATTACGAGATAAAAATGCATAAATTTCGGAATTCGCAGTTCCGCCGCTTTTGCTGAGATCTAATAAATGCTTAACCACCAATTCAACTTCCGGTTCAGTTGGTATTCCCAAAAACTTGATGAAATCATTGGCTCTTTGTTGAGCCGGCTTATCCAGCAATAAAAAATTGCCTTGGGATTCAAATAGGAAATTTTGGAAGATAGAATAGACTTCATGGGGAGCGCACCAGGCATCTTTTTTCTTACTGCCCGGCAACCAAGCAATTCGTTTTAGTGTTGAAAATTCTTGCCGTTTGGATTCATCCCAATACATCCATTTGAAAGAGAAAAAAGCTAAAATTCTTTGGATCTTCTCTACATTCTCAGCATCAGGATGAGTACTGGTTAACAATCGAATCCGGGTAACAATCGCGGAAGAGCGCGGCTCGAAAGCAACTCCCAGCCACTCATACAAAGCACGAATCGCATCTGCATGTTGGTCTGGGAGTTTGGCCATTGAGATATCGGGACCAAGAACTGTCTGAATGTCAGGTGACGGGAAATAGGCATCGACCGCACGTGAAAAAAGCTGGTCTCCGCACCAAACAATAGGCAAGTCGGCCAGCAACGCTTTCAAATGAGATTCACCCTGAAGCTTTCCTAAGTTTTCGGCTAAAACGCCGATGAGCTTTAGAATTTTTTCAGATGGCAGCTTGTGTGATTTTATTTCATTTGGAAGCCAATCTTTCACATAATTCGTGAAATTCATTTGATTCACATTCAGAACCCGCTCCAAAAACTCCCGGCGCCCGCCAAGCGCCTCAATATCGATCAGATCAGCCAGGTTAAGCGGGTCATTAAAATCTCCAGCCAGATAAAGTTTAGTAAGTGGTTTAAGGTCTCCTTCAGCAACAGGCCAAATTTCTAATTGTCGAATGCGCGCTTTTATGTCAGGATATCTGGAAATACTTGCTTCATGCTTAGATAACCATTCGTAAATTTCACGGATAATCGCTTTATCAGTTTTGTAAAACTCTCTTAGCCGGTGGAGATTTAGCTCTAAGGTTTGTAGGCCATCTAACAGACTGAACTCGCTAACCAAACTTCCCGGGTGTGGAACAGGATTTTGTGATGTCAACCAAGCAGCATCACTTATTTTTGAGAAAAGCTTCTGGGTTGCATCATCCGTAGAAAATAACCTGTCAGGTGGGTAGAAAAACTGATCAGAACCCAATGCAATGGCACATTGTTTCAGAATTACTTCGCTCGTTTTTTGGTCAAGGATGGATGTTCTGCCCCATAGACTATTTAATGCCGACCAAAAAACATTCCATTCATCCAGGTTTCGCAAACCAGCTGGAAAGTTCTCTACAGCTGTCTGATCGTTAAAGCCAGCACCCAAGTATTTCACCCCAATATCCAGGGGCTTAAGTTGGTTTGTACCCACTTCAATTAGAAGATTTCTATAAGGTCGCAAGTCTCGATTCACTGTTTGCAGCCCAAGCGTTTCAAAAATTTCAACTGCCGCTATTTCCTCATCAGTATCAAGATAATAGGTCGATGATGGAACTGCTTTTGAACTCCGGCCAGTTAACACGGTTTGTTTTATGCGTACCTGGGGCTTGAGCTGTTCCCAAAAAGCACCAAAAACCTGATCCACATTTACATTTGCTGAAGCATTTTTGACCGATTGCGCGAATTTCCAAAAAGATTGTAGAGAGAATATTTCCAAGACATCATCAAGTCGATCTCCAAGGGTCCGAGCCGCACAAATTATAGCTAACCTGTTCCATTCTGATTTGTAATCTGTGTCAAACAAGATGCGTTTCCGATCAGATGATGGATAGAAATCAGCATTGATATGGAAAGGAAGCCCTGTATGGGTTTCCGATGGCAAAAAAGCATATAGTAATCCATTTTCAAGAGGTACTTCGGGAATTGCAAGTCGGATATTGGCTTGGCGTTTTGTTTCAATCAAATTACTATATTTTTGGCGCATGTCATCAGCCTGTACATCAAAACGGCCTTCGATCATCCGCCAGCGCGTGTCCTTATCGTCATCGCTTACGAGAAGAATATCTTTATTTTTGACAGTCTTAATTTTCCTTATCGTTGTCCCATTCCGTTTTATCTCCAAATAATTGACCTGTTTGAGAAATAAAGCGGCTTCACCAATAGACTGGGCTATTTGCAGAGCATAATCATCCAGCATCTGCTTTTCTACTGGTGCAATCCCAAGGTCCTGGCGCATCTTGGATGGGTCAAAGGCCCAAGGAAGTCGAAATTTAGTGAACTCGGTTGCCAGTCTTGTTTCAATAATACGTTTATCTTCGACCTCTCCTGGATGAAAGACCCAATGTCGACCACTGGAAAATATTTCGGGAGAATCAGTTATCTGATAAACGGAGATAAAACCAATGCCAAAAGCACCTGTAGTGCCAGCTTCTTCCTTTTTGTTTCCCCAAGAAACGTTTAGCATGCGTTCAAAATCAATTTCCCGAAATACACCATCATTTTCTACATACAGCGCATCGTCGCGTACATCAAATGTGATACGGAATGCGGCTGGATTGCCCTGGCCATCCTTAACATCATCGGCATTCTGTATCAGTTCATAACAAAGTGTGGGGATACCCTGTAAACCGCTCAACTGTGAGCGCAAGAAACCAAGAAAGTTCACTGACTGCTTCAGCGTTGTTTGTTCCATAATTCAATATTCCCTATGTGCTGTACGAAATCACTATTTGATCGCATCTTCAACCAATAATCGTAACACTTTGCTTACCTTCAGAGACGCGCTTGGAAATCCCAGAGTGTTGAGGAACAAGGGCGAAACTTCAGATACTAAGCTTTTAGGTTAGACAAGAAGCATATGGTGTTTGGCATGATGTTTTTAATAAATGCCAAAAGCGTGGAGATTGCCACGCTTTTGGCATTACATAGTTCAAGTTATCTATTAGTTTTATAAAGCGTGAACATTTCGCGAACTTTCTTACTGCTATCTTTTTGGAGCTGTTCGGCTACTTTTTGCCCTAAAGGATTACCTTGCTCTGCCAACACTTGTACACTCGGAATTATGCCCATACGTTCATTTTCTTTTGGAGATGATGCCTTTGCCAAGGCTTGGGGATAAAGCCTCTCCGCCCCTTGCGCAATGATAGCATTCGCCACTGCTACACGTGTAGTCTCGTCTCTATCGTTGAGGCCTGATATTGCATAATTAGCATATTCTTGTTGGGCTGTTTCTTTTTCAAGATGTATAAAACTTTCGTAAGCAATTAATCTTTCAGCAAAATGATTAGCCTTGAGCCCTTGGACAAGTGAAGTAACAACTATTGGACGTAAGTTTTCGAAATAAATTAGTGCGCTTGCAAGCAAAGTTTTATGTATAGAGTGCCTAGCTGTTTCTAAATACTTATAGCCATGCTCACTGCCAATTGAAAGCAACAGCATTTTCAATGCTGATATCCGCATGTGATAGTTATACAGTAACCGAGCAGGCTTAGGAATTTTGTCTTCATCTGATAACTCATCCAAATCAACTGTTCCATCAACAAATGTAAAACCCAATCTAATTTGTCTAATGTACATATCCCAAGATTCTGCAACTACACTGAGTATATTTAGGAATGACAAGGAACGCGGGGTTTTGGGCATATCCACATAATCAAAGTCATTAAATTCTTTTTCGGCATTTGTCAAAATTAGGCTAAGCGCTGTTGGGCTATTGCTAAAACCCAATGCAGCAAGCGCATAGCACTTAGACTCAAATTGGCCACTTTTTACGATCTGCTCCAAATACGGAAAAGCCTCATGGATTGGATTATTGATGAGATACGCACAAACGGCTCCAATAACACTGGGATAAGCAAATATTTCTCCAGCAAGTTTTATATTTTCGGGGTTGCGTGTTTCTAACAAAGCTACTTGGGCCAGATACTTTATTGCCGGGTCAGTATCATAACCAGTAGCAAGATTGCGAAGTGCGATTGCATTTTTTTTGGAAATATCTTGTCCAACAAGGCCAGCAATAGCCTGTACCCTTTTTTCTGTGGTACCTCTATTGAAAATATTCTCTAGGTCTTTTTCGTCAAATCTTTGTTTTGGGAATATATTTATGTCCCAAGGTAAGTCAATTCCTTCGTCGAGCTGTCCGTAAGACAAAGGTGGAATATATTCTTCTGAGAAATTAGGGGTAGTGTTTGCCATTTTTATCCTCCATGAATTTTAGATGGCTATCGCCATTTTATACTTTATCTTTTGTTAGTTCACTCGGCCGGTATGTATATTGCCGTGAGACAACAACTCCAACAGCAATTAAAAATAAGATCCCTATTGCATTTATAACCATTAGGGTTTGTTAAAATGGCAACCAAGGACGATTTTGTATAATTGTCACCAAGTAAAAAAACAGAGCAATGAAGACAGGGATAGGCATGTAAACCATGACATTTAGACCCCCTGTCTGAAAAAAAGAAAGTATTGTTATCAGAATACCCCCAGTTGCCCAAGTGCCTGAAAACTTTTCCCAGCCCAACACTTCTCTGTCAATCTTACCCAAGTTTATCTCGCTAGACACTTCGCTCTCAAGAAGTTTATTTATTTTTGGGAAAAGAAAATATTTGAAATATTTTCCTACCCTGGTGATAGAACTATCTAAAGAAATCATATACCAAGTCAAACCCCAAAAAGGAAGGGTAATCATCAGCAGTACGCCCTCGCCATAGTTTTCAATTGCATACGGAAGAAATGATACAAGGCCTGCCAGCACGAGCAATGAAAAATTGACGGCATTGCTTTTGTGATTCAGGAGTGCGTCTTGTTCAGACCGCAGCTTGCCGTATTCTGCTAAATGAGCATCGAGATATAGCTTCGCTGCATCGATTTTTCGTCCATCTTGTTTCGTATTCACTTTAGAACTCCTTAAGAATAGAAGCAAAAGCACACCAGCAAAAACCATTGTACATCCAAAAATAATATTCAATAGTTTTCTGATCATCACCTACACCCCCATCCTCCCCGTCCTCACCTCGGATTCCCACCAATCCACCGTCTCATCTGACACAACCCGATAATCCACGCCCAACGCCTCGAAAACCTTCGTGGCGCATTCGATCTTGCGTTTTTCGTGGGGGAAGCGGAGAAGGTCGAGGTCGACGCCGCCTTTGGTTTCGCGGACAAGTTCTAGTAAGAATTTGTCGTCGGTGCGGCGGTAGCGGGCGATACCCCAGTCGGGGTTGTAGTTGCCGATGATGCGGGGGAAGTCGAGTTTGAATTTGGGCGGGAATTTGAAGTAGAAGAGGATGTTATCGTCGGCATTCAGGCGGTATTCAACAAAGCGCGATTCGACTTCGGAATCGACCTGCACCTGATCGTACAGGCCCGCCGCCGAGGCGGTGATGAGTTCTTTTTGCGGATATTCGCGGGTTTCCGGGAAGAGGTCTTCGAGGTCGTAGCCCCAGTGGG
>CAZNCT010000028.1:0-3514 GCA_964571615.1 uncultured Anaerolinea sp.
CGTCAACAAAAGAGAAAAAACGAACCATTCAGCCCTCACCCTCCGCCCTCCTCCGGCGGGGGAGGGAACGTCCCTCTCCCAAAGGGAGAGGGGTTGGGGTGAGGGAAAAGAGCGCGAGAAGAATCGTTTCATGGCCGGTAGTGGAAGGTGTAGACCGTTTCCCATTCGGGGCGCGCCGGGTCGCGCAGGACGAGCGAGAAGCGGTTGAAGGAGAAGGCGGGCAGGGTGAATTCCAGCGCGGGGCCGGGCTGGTTCTGACCGGCAGGCGCGCCCGGGTACTGCCAGACGCCCATCAGAAATTCGTTTTCGCCAAAGACCAGCACGGCCTGGGCTTCGCCAGCGGGCAGGTCGGCGAGCGAATCGTTGAGCAGGAAGAGTTCGGCGCGGAAGGTTTCGCCGGGCCGCCAGGAGAACTTCGGGACGCGCGCCGAGAGCAGAGACGGGCGCAGAGCCGCCGCCACTGCCTGGAGCGCCGGTTTGGGGCGCGCCGGCCACGAGAGCAGACTGCCATTGACCGCCGCCGGCCAGGGTTCATTGAAGCACCAGTTGAGCGCCAGCGAGCAGACCGGCTTTTGCCGTCGGGCTTCCTCGAAGACGAAGCGCAGGCCCTCGGCGTGCAGCCATTGGCCTTGCGCCACCATCGCTTCCAGGCTGGCGGCGGGGCCGAAGTAGGCTTCCTGGCAGGGAAGTTGCAGCCAGGAGATTTCGCCCCAGGCGTCGAAACCGTGCCGCGCCGCCCAGTGCGTGCCGGGACGCGGCGGGAAGAGTTCCTCCGGCGGAATCAGACGGCGCAGGGTTTCGGAATCGGCCAGGCCCGGCACGCCGAACTCGGTGTAGGCCATGTAGCGCGATTGGGCGAAGTACTGAAAGACCTCGCGGCCATCGGGCAGGCAGAAGGAGTAGCCGCCATGCGCCCAGCCGCACAGCGGCGAAGTCGGCCAGAAGGGGCGGCCCGGGTCGAGGTCGAAGCAGTTGCGGTCAAGCAGGCGCAGAGCCAAATCCTGGTCGGTCATGCGCGACCAGTTGTTGAACAGTTCGTTGCCGCCGCACCACAGGGCCAGGCTGGCGCGATGCCGCAGACGGCGGATAATGGAGCGCGATTCCTGGTCGAGAATCTTCAGGTAATGCGGGTCGTTCTCGTAGCGGGCGCAGGCCAGCGGGAACTCCTGCCAGACCATCAGCCCGCGCTCATCGCACAGGTCGTAGAACTCGTCCGGCGGCGTGACCGCCCCGCCCCACACGCGAATCAGGTTGAAGTGTGATTCTTTTGCCAGGTCGAGCAGGGGGCGGTACGATTCAGCCGTCAGCCGCCCGGGGAAAATATCGGGGCTGACCAGGTTCGAGCCTTTGCCGAAGACCGCCCGCCCGTTGACTTCCAGCGTGAGCGGCGGTTTGTGGCGGCTTTTGGGGAAAACTTCCAATTCGGGGTCGTCCCACTGACCGGGGTACGTCACCAGACGGATGCGCCGGAAGCCGATGCGGGATTCGGACTGCCCCTGGGCCTGCTCCCGTTCATCGAGCAGTTCCACCTGGCTGCGGTAGAGCGCCGCCGGGCCGCAGCCGTTCGGCCACCACAGTTCGGGCTGGTCGAGCGCGGCCTGAAAGGTGAGACGCGCCGAATCGGACGGGGCTTCCCGCCGCAGGACGGGCTGACCGCGCGGGTCGAAGAGCGTCCAGCGCGCCAGGCCCGGCCCGGGCTGGCTGAGTTCCACGTCCACCGAAATTTCGGCGCGGCGCAGGTCATCGCTCAGGCGGTAGAGCGTCTCGGCAGAACGGATGTGACAGGCCGGGCGAATCTCCAGGTACGTCTCGCGCCAGATTCCGAGCGGCACCAGGCGCGGGTGAAAGTCCCAGCCGTAACTGACCAGCGGCTTGGCGAACGTCACCACCTTGACCGGTTGGGAAATCTCCCACTGCGGCGCGGGGCGGACGAGAATCTCCAGTTGCGAACCCGGGCGGGCTGTTTCGGTCAAATCCAGTTCGATGGGCGTGAACATGCCCTCCTGGGCGTGGAGCGCGCGCCCATCCAGTCGGATTTCACACTGATAATCCACCCCGCCGCAGACCAGGAACAGGCGTTGCTCGGGCGCGAGGGGCGGGAAGTCGAGCGCGGCGCGGTAGAGCCAGAAGGAATGCTCCATCCAGGCGTAATCCTGCGCCAGGACGATTCCGCCCTGGGCGCTGAAATGCGGTGGCTGGCCTGGTTCGTTGCGGAGATATTCGACCGGCGGCCAGCCCTGGGCGCGCGCCCAATCGAGTTGAACCGCGCCAGGCACTTCGGCAGGGACAAAGGTTTCGGGCATGTGGGCGGCTTCGGGCGTCGGGCCGACCTGGAAGGAGAGCGGGAGGCGGCGAGGGGGCATGGAATCCTTTCGGTTAGACATGAGCAACAATAAAAATCAATCAAACGAGAGCAGACACCGATCAATCCCGGGCGGCATGCCGCCAGGCGCAAAAGGTGGCAGATTTTTCAAGGAACTGGCGGCTTTGGGGGCGGTTGTCTTCAATCACGCCGTGGCCGATGTTGGGCAGGATGAGTTTTTCACTGTAGGCCCCGGCAGCCTCCCAGGCAGCGACGCCCAGCGCCGCCTGGCGCGGATGAACAACCGGGTCGGCGCGACCATACACGAACAGCGCGGGCGGCAAACCGGGGCCGGTGGCGTAGGTGAGCGTGCTGAGCCGGTGATAGGCGGTGGGATGCGTCAGAAAACCGCCCGGGCCCACAATATTATTTTCCGCGCCGTTGTTTTCGCCGTTGTCATACCAGCGCGCCACAAAATCGAGCGGGCCCCAAAAGGCATACAGCGCGGCAGGGCGGGGAAGGTCGGGCGTGGCAACAAAGGGACTCTGAACCGCCAGATGACCGGCCAGCAAGCACCCCGCAGATTCCCCCTGGACGGCGATACGCGTGGGGTCAATGCCCAGTTCGGCGGCGTGCGCGTGAACCCAACGCCAAACAGAGACCGCATCGTCCAGAATGCCAAAGCCGGTGGGTTTTTCAACCGAGCCGAGACGATAAGACGCAGAGATGGTGACCACGCCATTGGCGAGAGCGAGCGTTTTGGCAAAAGCGCCACAGCCATGCGGATCACCCACACAGAAGCCGCCGCCATGAAAAGCGACAACCGCGGGGGCAGGCCCGGGCAGGCGCTCGACCGGTTCGTAGATGGCAACGTATTGGCGCGGACTGCGGGCCGCAGCGGGGCGGATTTCGATATCGGAACGCAGCGTTACCCCAGGGCAAGGCTCATGCCCCTGGAGATTGAGGATGGCGTCAAAGGCGGATTCTGAGATGGGGCGTTGGATGGCAGGCATGGTATGGCAGGGAAGAGGAAAGGGGCGACTGGCACGCTACCGCTTCGATAATTCGGTCTGTTCGTAGGTTTTGATGACGCGCAAAACATCCATGCCAACCGGTACACCTTTTTGCTGGCAGTAATAGTCCCAGACGGCGGCGGAGGGCATGGACTTGAGTTCTTCCTGCAAGGCCAGGCGGCTGGTGAAGTCGCCTTCG
>CAZNCT010000028.1:3595-14109 GCA_964571615.1 uncultured Anaerolinea sp.
GGCGGCGATGCGGTTGATGCTGGCGTCGAAGTAATCCAACCCGATGTGAACGCGGTGGAGCGCATCAGCGCGGACAATTTCCTGGGCGATGGCTTGCAGGTCATCGTTGAACGTCACCACATGGTCGCTATCCCAGCGCACGCCGCGGCTGACGTGCAGGAGAATCTCATCCAGGTAGAGCAGGATGGAGGAGATTTTATCGGCGATAGTTTCGGTGGGGTGGAAATGCCCGGAATCGAGGGTTAACAGCACGTTGCGGCTGACGGCGTAGGCGGTGTAGAACTCCATTGAGCCGGTGACGTAGCTCTCAGAGCCGATGCCAAACAGTTTTGGTTCGACGGAATCGAGGGTGTGGGGCAATTTTTCAGCGAGGATTCGGTCGAGGGATTCGAGAAGCAGGCGGCGGGGCGTGGAGCGGTCGGCGGGGGTGTCTTTGTAGCCATCGGGAATCCAGATATTCGTCACCGCCGGAGTCCCCAATTCCTTCCCAAAATAATCCCCAATCTTGCGGCTGGCGAGGCAGTGTTCCACCCAAAACTGGCGAATGGCCGGGTCGCGGTGCGAGAGGGTGAAGCCATCGGCGGCCAGGGGGTGCGAGAAGCAGGTGGGGTTGAAATCGAGGCCGTGACCGCCCGCCCTGGCCCAATCCACCCAGCCGGAGAAGTGACGCGGCTCGATGGCGTTGCGCTCGACTTTGGTATCGGATTCGAGATAAATGGCGTGCAGATTCAGGCGGTGCGCGCCGGGCAGCAGGCGGTAAACCACGTCCAGGTCGCGGCGCAGTTCATCGGCGTTGCGGGCTTTGCCGGGGTAGTTGCCAGTGGCGGCAATGCCGCCGGTCAGTTCGCCGCCGGGGTTCTCAAAGCCGCCTACGTCATCGCCCTGCCAGCAGTGCAGGGAAAGGGAGACGGTTTCGAGGGTTTTCAGGGCGGAATCGGCGTCCATGCCAAGGGCGGCGTAGCGTTCGCGGGCAAGGTCATAGGCAGATTGAATTTGGGATTCGGTAGGCATAAAGACTCCTGTTGTCATGTCATTGTGAGCCGCAAAAAGCGCAGCCCGGAATGACAACTAAAAAATATCCTGCCTGACATTGAACGCTGCGCAAATGGCGCGGATTTCTGCGTGGCTGAGACCTTCGCCAATTTCGCCCGCGCACAGGTTCAGGTATTCGTATTTTGCGGCGGTTTCGGCGTATTCCACCAGGTCGGCGGCGTGCTTGACCGAGTGCGATGAGCGCGCCATAACCCCATGCTTTGCCCAGACCACGACCTTGTGGCGGCGCAGCAATTCGAGATTGCCGGCCATCATGTCGCTGGAACCAGGCACCCGAAAAGGCATGAAGCCAATCCCTTCGGGCAGGTTAACGATGCTTTCGGGCTGCCAGCGCAGCAGGTGGGTGTTGAGATAGTGGAAGTCGGCATAGCGCGGAATGTGGCTGAGGTAGGTCAGCCGCAGGGGTTGGGCATGGATGACGGTGTGAAAATCCACACCGCTGGCGCGCATGTGATCGTGGTGCACCGCCAGGTGCGAGTTGAATTCACTGCTGATGCGCGCAAAGCGGCGGCGGGGCGCGGTGCGCAGTTGGGCGCTGACACCATCGGCGTTGACCTGCACGCAGGCCAGGTGCGCGGCAGGGTCGTCCAGAATTTCGCGCAGGCGCCGCCCCGAACCACTGACAATTAGCATTGCGCCCGCCAGGCCCGGGGCAGGCTGGGGAAGGCTGAAAGGACTGGACTCGGGGAAATCGTTGTCGAGCGCGAACGGCTGGCGCAGGCAGACCGAAATGTTGCCTGCCGCGCCTTCGCTGGCTTCAATTTCGGCCAGGCGGCGCCCGGCCTGGCCAATTTGTTCGAGCAGGTCATGCAGAAGGGAGGTGGTCATGAGGATTCCTTCAGGAGAGAAAGTAGTCTGGCGTAGGCGGCATCCCAGCCGCCGCGCGCTGCAGGTGAATAAGTTTCCAGGTCAAAAGAGCGGCGGACGATGCGGCGCGCATCGGCCAGTGAGCCGAGATGCCCCTGGGCAATGGCCTGCATGAGCAGGTTGCCGGTTGCAGTGGCTTCGAACGGCCCGGCAATGACGGTACAGCCGGTGCAATCGGCCGTAAACTGGTTGAGCAGACGGTTCTTTGCGCCGCCGCCGATGATGTGAATGGTTTCGAGCGGGCTGCCGGTCAGGGCGCGCAGTTGTTCGAGGGTATAGCGGTATTTGAGCGCCAGGCTTTCGAGGGCAACCCGTGCAATTTCGCCGCGGGTTTGGGGGACGCTTTGACCGCTGGCGGCGCAAAACTGGCTGATTTTGCGGGGCATCTCACCCGGGCTGAAGAAATCAGCGGCATCCGGGTCAATGACAGCCAGGAAAGGCTGCGCCTGGGCGGCGAGATGGGTAATTTCATCGTAGGAGATGTCCCAGGCGCGTTTGCATTCCTGCACCAGCCACAGCCCCATGATGTTTTTGGAAAGCCGCCAGGTATCTTCGACCCCGCCTTCGTTGGTGAAGTTGTAGGCCAGGGCGCGCTCGTCGAGACAGGGAACATCTGCTTCGACCCCCATGACGCTCCAGGTGCCGGAACTGAGCCAGGCAAAATCTTTGCCTTCGGCGGGGACGGCCACCACCGCCGAACCGGTATCGTGGCAGGCGGGAGCAATCACGGCGATGGGCGCGGATTGGGGATGCGGGGAAGCGGAGAAATGCCCCAGCACCGTGCCCGGCTGACAAACGGGCGGCAGAATGCGGGTGGGCAGTTCCAGCGCTTCGAGCAGGGGATACGCCCAGTCGCGGCGCAGCGGGTTCAGGCATTGGGTCGTCGTCGCGTTGGTAAATTCCACACACCTGACGCCGCTCAGCCAGTAGTTGAACAGGTCGGGGATGGTCAGCAGGGTGTGGGCGCTTTCGAGCAAGGGCGAGTGCTGCCGGGCGAGGGCCAGCAGTTGGTAAAGGGTGTTGAATTGCAGGAACTGAATGCCGGTCTGGGCGAAAATCTGCTCACGCGGCACGCGCCGGAAGGCTTCGTCCATCATGCCGTTGGTGCGCGGGTCGCGGTAGTGATGCGGATTGGCCAGCAGGTCGCCGCGCCGATCGAGCAGGGCAAAATCAACGCCCCAGGTGTCGAGGCCCAGGCTGTCGAGCGGGGTTTGGGCGGCGGCGCGGGCAATGCCGGTTTGAATTTCGCGCCACAGATACAGAACATCCCAGTGCAGGCCGGAAGGCAGTTGCACCGGGATGTTGGCAAAACGGTGAATCTCGCGCAGTTCAAGCCGGTCGTCGGATAGCGTGCCGAGGATGGCGCGTCCGCTTTCTGCGCCGAGGTCGAGGGCAAGGTAGTTGGGCATGGCGATCTTCGTCAGGCGCGCGGCGGAGCGGTGCTTTCGCGAATCTGTAATTTCGGGAAGATGATGCGCTGGTGCGGGGCAGCCTTGGGATTCTGAATGAGCGAAATGACGTGCTGAACAGCATTCACGCCAAGGGCCCGATAATCCTGCTGGGCCGTCGTCAGCGGCGGGATGGAATGGCGGGCAAAGTCCATGTCATCAAAACCGGTCACGGAAATATCCTGCGGCACACGCAGACCAGCATCGTGAATGGCATGGATGGCGCCCAGGGCAGTTTCATCGTTGGCGCACACCAGCGCGGTAAACGGCGATTTAGAGCGTTGAGCCAGCATGCGCCGGGTGGTCTCGTAGCCTACGTCCATCGTAAAGTTGCCGCTCTCGCTCAAGACAGGCGCAAGGCCATGCAGACGTAATACGTCTGCCAGCGTTTGGTGACGTATGCGCGCGTCTTCGTATTTGTCCACCGTGCCGGTAATTTCGGCAAACTGACGATGCCCTAAATCGAGTAAATGTTGAACAACCTGCTTCATGCCGTATTCCTGGTCAATCAGAACAGAATTGGTCTCGTAGCCCATGCTGCATCCGACGATGACAAGGGGTGTATCAGCAACTATTTTGAGAAGTTCAGCATACGATATTCCGCGCCAGGGCATGACAAGCAGCAAACCATCGACCTGACTGGCAATGATTTCACTCAGTTTTTGGCGCAACTCAGGAAGAGAGTAAATTTCGTGCAGGGTGGTCAGCCGCAATTGATACCCTTCAGCATAGGCGGCTTCTTCCATGGATGGAATCATGCGAACGTTGTACTTGTCGCACACCAGCACATGAATCGCGTGTGAACGCCCTGTCACCAGGCTGCGGGCGGCGCGGTTGGGCCGATAATTCAGCTCTTCGATGGCCTGATTGACCTTTTGCAATGTTTGCGGGGAAACATTGGGCATGTTATTGATGACGCGCGAAACGGTCTGATAGGAGACGCCCGCCCGGTCGGCGACATCGTGCAAAGTTACGGCTCTGGAAGCATTTTTTGTGGACATAAGAACACCCTGTGAAAACATCACGAAATTAAGAGAGCGGTCACAATTTGATAGTATATTGCATCTTCACATATTTGGCAACCGCTATTTGAAAGCGCTAACAAAAGCGCTATTCAGCCCAAAAATATGCCTGAACAATGATTTTTAGCATCTTGACCGCCCAATTTTAACATAGTAATATAGATGAACGTTCACATCTTCAGGCTATCAAAACCCGGATAAAACAAGCCCATGAGATTGCTGCACAACCAGCCTGCTTTCCCCCGCAACCCTTCCGCGCCCTGGAACGAGCAGACCGCCTGGCCCGCCTGGTGGGTGGACTGCGCCGCAGCCGGAGAGCCGCCCTTCGTCACGCTCTACCGCCTGGGCGTGAATTTTGACGCGCCCGCCCGCCTGCGCTTTCACGTCAGCGCCGATGAGCGCTACATTCTGTTCCTCGATGACAACGAGTTGGGGCGCGGCCCGGAACGCGGCAGTCCGCTACACTGGTTTTACGAGTCCTTTCAACTCGACCTGCCGCCTGGCGCGCATATCTTTTGGGCGCTGGTCTGGTCGGCGGGGCCCTACGCCGCGCCCGCGCAAATGAGCCTGCGCCCCGGCTTCCTGTTTGCCGCCGAGGGGCAGCACGAGGCCCTCAGCACCGGGCTGGCAAACTGGCAGACCTGCCCCCTGCCCGGTTGGGACTATCTCGAAGAGCGTCCGGCCTTCTGGCGCGGGCGCCGCTTCCGCGTTTCGCGCCCACTGCCAACCCTGGCCGCGCTCCACGCGCTCGACTGGCAGCCCGCCCGCCGCGTTAGCCGCGCCTTTGAGCGGATAGAAGACTGGGAAGTTTACCAGAAACGCCGTCTCCAGCCGGCTGCCATTCCGCCCCTGTTACGCAAAACCCACCTGCCGGGCAAAGTCCGCCTGGTGAGCGCGCCTTCCACCGGCGACCCGGAGGCCGTTCAGGCAATTCCCCTGGCACCCGTCCCCCCGCCGCAGCCGGGCGAAGACTGGCAAGCCTTTGCCAACGGGCAGGGCCAAATTCAACTGCCGCCCGGCGTCATCCGGCGCGTGGTCTTCGACTTCGATGATTACCTGGTCGCTTACCCCCAACTGACCCTTTCGGGCGGGCGGGGAGCGCGCATTCGGGTCGGCTGGGCCGAATCGGCGCGCGCCCAACCCGATTTCTGGAACAACGACAAGGGCCACCGCGATGAACTGTGGGGCAAGTACCTGGTCACGCAGGCAGATGAAATCCTGCCAGATGGCAGCAACCATGCCCGTTACGCCCCGCTCTGGTGGCAGGCCGGGCGCTATCTGGAACTGCTCATCGTCACCGGCGCTGAACCGCTCACCCTGCACAAACTGACGCTCGAAGAAACCCGCTACCCGCTCGAAATGGAATCGGCCTTCGATTGCAGCGACCCGCGTCTGACCGGCGCCCTGCCCATGCTGGTACGCGGCCTGCAAGCCAACGCCAACGAGACCTTTTTCGACTGTCCGCACTACGAGGAACTGCAATACATCGGCGATACGCGCCTGCAAGCCCTGTGCCACGCCGTCATGACCCGTGACGACCGCCTGACGCGCAAAGCCTTGCGCCTGTTCGACACCTCGCGTCAGCCGGAGGGCTTCCTGCAAGCGCGCTATCCCTGCTCTATCACGCAGGTCATTGCGCCCTTCTCGCTCTACTGGGTGGGCATGTTGTGGGATTACGCCTGCTGGCGAGACGACCCCGGCCTTGTCCGCGCACTCCTGCCGGGCATGCGTGCCACGCTGGAGGCGTTCCGCCGCCATGTTGGGGATGATAACCTGCTTTACGCCCCCGAAGCCTGGAACTTCATGGATTGGATAGACGCCTGGAACGAGGCGGCGGGCGTGCCGCTGGATGGGCTGGAGGGCGCCAGCGCGCCGCTGCACTGGCAACTGGTCTATGCCCTGAGTCTGGCCGCCGACCTCGAATCGTGGCTGGGCGAGCCAGAACTGGCCGCCTATTACGCCCGCTGGGGCGCGGCGCTGGCCCAGGCCGGGCAGGTTTTCTGGGATGAAGAGCGCGGCCTGTTCGCCAACGACCTGGCGCATACGCAGTTTTCCGACCATCCGCAGGCTTTTGCCGTCCTG
Source organism: uncultured Anaerolinea sp. (assembly GCA_964571615.1). GTDB lineage: Bacteria > Chloroflexota > Anaerolineae > Anaerolineales > Villigracilaceae > UBA8950. The sequence goes on from CAZNCT010000028.1 coordinate 10,068, forward strand.
AGCGGGCAACTCGCGCCCGAACAACAGACGCGGCTGGCGCAAACCTGGCCGCAGGCCGACATGCACTGCGCGACCTACTTCTTCCTGCACTACTGCCTGGAAGCCTATCGCCTGCTCGGTCTGGAGGAGACCATCTACGCCCAACTGCGCCGCTGGGATAGCGAGATGGTACAACGCGGGCTGAAGACTCCGCTCGAACGGGTTGAGCCAAGCCGCTCCGATTGCCATGCCTGGTCATCGCACCCGCTATATCACTACTTCGCCACCGTGCTGGGAATCCGCCCAACGGCGCCAGGCTTCGCCAGCGTGGAGATTGCCCCGCTGCTGGGCGATTTGGAGTACGCGACAGGCACGCTCCTGCACCCGGCGGGCGGCGAAATTCGGGTCGAGTTCCGCCAAAAAGACGGGCGCGTCAGCGGCCGGGTCGAACTCCCGCCCGGCCTGCGCGGAACCTTGCGCCTGAACGGAACCGTTCGGCATATCGAAGGAATCATAACTTTTTAGGATAACGAAAGGATAACCCCCATGTCCACCTTCACCCGCAACCTGGATTTCAACCCCGGCTGGCTCTTCCGCGAAGCCGACCCGCAGGGCGCGGAACGCCCCGATTTCGATGATTCCGCCTGGCGGCAGGTGGATTTGCCCCACGACTGGAGCGTGGAAGATTACCCGGTGCAGGATGAAACCCACATTGGGCCGTTTTTCAAGGAGATGGAAAACGGCCACGATACCGGCTACCTGCGCGGCGGCGTGGGCTGGTATCGCAAACGCTTCACGCCCCCGGCCCAGCCCGGTCAGCGAGTCTTTTTGCACTTCGACGGCGTACAAATGCAGACGACTGTTTACGTCAACGGACAGCAGGCAGAGCATAACGTGTATGGATACAGCCCGTTTAACCTGGATATTACGCCCTTCCTGCGCCCGGGGGAGGAAAACCTGGTGGCGGTCAAGGCCATTCAGCCAGAACAGCACTCGCGCTGGTTCAGCGGGGCGGGCATTTACCGCCCGGTAACGCTTTCGGTGCTCGCGCCGGTTCACATCGCGCCCTGGGGGTTGGCGGTCTCGGCGGGGGTGGATGGCGCGGTGACGGTGGAGGTCACGCTCTCGAACGCGGGCGCGGCTGGGGCGAAGGTCACGCTCAAGGGTCAGATCACCGGCCTGGGCGGGGAGCGCATCCCGCTTTCGGAAGCGGAAGCCAGCCCGGGGCCGGGTCAGCGCCCCCTGGTCAGGATGTTTGCCGTGATTCCCCATCCCGTCCTGTGGACGCCTGAAAGCCCCAACCTGTACCGCGCCCTGGTTTGGGTGGAGCAGGACGGCGAGCGGATAGACGCGGGCGAAACGACCTTTGGCCTGCGTTCGATTGAGTTTTCCGCCGAAAAAGGCTTCTTGCTCAACGGTCGGCCAGTGCTGATGAAAGGCGCCTGCCTGCATCACGATAACGGCCTGCTGGGCGCGGCGGCCTTCGATGCGGCAGAGACCCGCCGCGTGCGCCTGATGAAGGAGAACGGCTTCAACGCCATCCGGTGCAGTCACAACCCGCCTTCGCAGGCCTTTTTAGACGCCTGCGACCGGTTGGGAATGCTGGTGATTGACGAGACCTTCGATGCCTGGCACAAACCCAAGCGCCCCAACGACTATCACCGCTTTTACCCGCAATGGTGGCAGCGCGACACCGAAGCCATGCTGCTGCGCGACCGCAACCATCCGTGCGTGGTGATGTGGAGCGTTGGCAACGAGATTGAAGACCGCTTGTATGAGAGCGGCTACCAGATTGCGCGCGAGGCGATTGCCTTCGTCAAGTCGATAGACCCCTCGCGCCCGGTGACGATGGCGGTCTGCGACGTGTGGGACAACCGCGAAAAGAGCTGGGAAGACCTGCACCCGATTATGAACCTGTTCGATGTGTGCGGCTACAACTACCAGGAGGGCCGCTACCGCCCCGACCACGAAAAATACCCCGGTTATCTACGCTTCAGAATCCATGCCGCCCGTGCTGTACGAACACTGGAAGGCAGTGAGAGAACTGCCGTATGTCATTGGCGATTTTGTCTGGGTGGGCATGGATTACCTGGGCGAGGCGGGCGTGGGACACGCCACCTACGAAACCGACCCGCAGAAACAACAATTTTTCTTCATGCCCTGGCCCTGGTACATCGTCGGCTGTGGCGACCTGGACATTTTGGGCGACAAAAAGCCGCAATCATATTACCGTGATGTGGTCTGGGAGAACAGCCGCCTGGAACTGGCCGTCCATGAACCCATTCCTGACGGTCATTATGAGTTGGTGCATTTCTGGGGCTGGCCGCGCGAAGAACAGAGTTGGAGTTGGGACTGCCCGCCCGGCACACCGCTGGAAGTGAAGGTTTACTCCTCCTACCCCCGCGTGCGGCTGGAACTGAACGGCGTGCTGGTTGGCGAACAGGACATCCACGAAGCGGATAAGTTCACTGCCCGGTTCAGCGTGCCGTACCAGCCGGGAGAGTTGAAGGCCTACGGCCTGGAGAACGGCGCGGCGCGCGAGAGCAAGCGGCTGGTCACGGCTGGCCCGGTGGCGCGGATTGCCCTGCTGCCCGAAAGCGAGAGCCTGCCCGCCGGGCGCGGACAGATTGGCTATCTCAAAGTCGTTGCGCTGGACAGCGCGGGGCGGCATGTGCCGAACGCCAGCCTGCCGGTCGAAATCCGCGTGAGCGGGGCGGGCGAACTGCTGGCCGCCGGGAACGGCTCGGTCTATGCCGAGGGCAGTTTGCAATCGGGCAAATTCCGCCTGTATCGCGGGCGCGGTCTGGTTATCGTCCGCTCGAATGGCGAGCCGGGAGAGATTCGGGTCGAGGCGCGCTGGGGCGAAGGCCCCGCCGAAAGCAGCCAGCAGACGATTGTCTGTCAGGATTAGGCACTCCTCGCTGGAACTGCCAGGATACCGTTGCGCCAAAATTAAAATCTCTGAAATACAAGGAGTCCCAATGACAGCCTCCTATCCCTACCTTGACCCCTCCCTGCCCATCGAAGAGCGCCTCGCCGATTTGCTGGCGCGCATGACGCTGGCCGAAAAATGCGCCCAACTGCATACCGATTTCGGGCTGGATATTCCTGCGGGCGAGAGTCTCTCCGACGGTCTGCGCCAGAACTTCCCGCACGGGCTGGGAATTGTCAATTCCTTTCACCGCAGGCACGATACCCGCGCGAGCGCGCGCTTCGTCAACGAAATTCAGCGCTATTTGCGCGAAGAAACCCGCCTGGGCATTCCCGCGTTGATGTTCGGCGAGGGATTGCACGGCTACATGGCAAACGAAGCGACCAGTTTCCCGCAGGCCATCGGGCTGGCTTCGGCCTGGGACCCCGCCCTGCACGAGCGCGTCTTCAGCGCAGTGGCGCGGGAAATGCGGGCGCGAGGCGCGCACTACGTCCTTTCGCCCGTGCTGGATGTGGCCCGCGACCCGCGCTGGGGACGCACCGAAGAGACCTACGGCGAAGACCCGTATCTCGTCTCGCGGCTGGGCGTGGCGGCAGTGCGCGGATTTCAGGGCGAACGCTTCAACGGCGCGGCGGAGAAAGTGCTGGCAACCGCCAAGCATTTCTGCGCGCATGGTCAGCCCGAAGGCGGCACGAACTGCGCCCCTGCAAATTACGCCGAGCGAACCCTGCGCGAGGAACTCTTCGCGCCCTTCGAGGCGGTCGTGCGCGAAGCGAAAATCGGCGCGGTGATGGCTTCGTACAATGAAATCAACGGCATTCCGGCGCACATCAACGACTGGCTGCTCAAAGACCTCCTGCGCGGCGAATGGGGCTTCGAGGGCTTCGTCATCTCCGATGGCTGGGGCGTGGATGACCTGTACCGCCTGCATTTTGTGGCTGCCGATGCCGCCGAGGCGGCCCAAAAAGCCATGCTTAGCGGCGTGGATGCCGAACTGGGGCAATGCTTCCGAACGCTGGAACAGGCTGTTCAGGCGGGCAAACTCCCGCTCGAACGGCTGGATGCGGCAGTGGCGAAAGTCCTGCGGGTCAAGTTCCTGTTGGGGTTGTTCGAGAATCCCTTCGTGGACGA
>CAZNCT010000028.1:14119-30361 GCA_964571615.1 uncultured Anaerolinea sp.
GCGCCGAACACCGCGCCCTGGCGCTGGAAGCGGCGCGCAAATCCATCGTCCTGCTCAAAAACGAGGGCGGCCTGCTCCCGCTCGATACATCCAAACTCCGAAAACTGGCCGTCATCGGGCCAAACGCCGCGGCGGTGCGGCTGGGCGGCTATAGCGGCGACCCGCTTCAGCCGGTTTCGGTACTGGAAGGAATCCGCCAGAAGGCGGGTGATTCCCTCGAAATCCTGTACGCCGAAGGCTGTGGACTGACCCAATCCCCCGGCACCGCCGCCGACCTGTGGGTGAAAGATGAAGTCATCCCCGCCGACCCGGCGCGGGACGCGGAATTGATTGCCGAAGCCGTTCAGACCGCCCAAAAAGCGGATGCCGTCCTGCTGGTTTTAGGCGACAACGAACAGACCTGCCGCGAGGGCTGGTCGGCCAATCACCTGGGCGACCGCGACAGCCTGGACCTGCCCGGCAGGCAGGAAGAACTCCTGCGGGCAGTCTATGCCACTGGCAAGCCGGTCATCCTCCTGCTCATCAACGGACGCCCGGCCAGCATCAATTTTGCCGCCGAATGCGTTCCGGCGATTCTCGAAGCCTGGTATCCCGGGCAGGAGGGCGGTCACGCAGTTGCGGAAGTCCTGTTTGGCGAGACCAACCCCGGCGGCAAACTGCCCATCACCTTCCCGCGCTCGGTGGGGCAAATCCCGGCCTATTACTATCACAAGCCCTCGGCGCAGCGCGGCTACCTGTTCAGCGAGATTAAACCGCTCTTTCCGTTTGGGCATGGGCTGAGTTACACTACATTTGAATATGGCGAAGCGCACCTGGATAAAGCCGCCATCGGCCCCAGCCAAACCGCCACCCTGACGGTGGAAGTGACCAACACCGGCCAGCGCGCCGGGGACGAAGTCGTCCAACTCTACATTCGGGATGTCTTGAGCGGGCGCGTCACCCGCCCGGTGAAACTGCTCAAAGGCTTCGAGCGCATCCACCTCCAGCCGGGCGAGACCCGCGCCGTATCCTTCCCGGTCGGCCCGGAACAATTGCAATTCCTGGGCGAAGACATGCGCCCGGTGGTCGAACCCGGCGAATTTCTCCTGATGGTCGGCGGCAGTTCCGAGACTGTCCGGCAAGTTTCCCTTAACGTGATTGGAGCATGACCCATGAGCAACCCCTTTGCCCTTGAACTGGCTTTTACCGAAACCTACCAGCGTCATCTGCGCGATGACCCCGCCCTGCGCGAAGCGCACTGTCTGCGCGTGATGATGCCACCGCTCTTCGACCCGCCCCAGCCCGGCGACCTGTTCGTAGGGCGAATGCACTACCCGGCGGCCGGGTTCGGGCTGGAACTGGCTTCCGGCGGGCCGATTTACTACTGCCACGCCGAGCGGATTACCCCCCGCCTGGCTGAACTCCAGCCTGATGAACGCGCCCGCGTTCAGGCCATGCTCGACTTCTGGAAAGAAGAAGCCACCATCGAAGGCCATCTCTTACGCCGCCTGCCGGAAGAAACCCTGAAAGCCACCTCCAACCACGTCGCCGAAATGGGCGGACGCCTGGCAGGCACCCTGCTGGATTTTGAAAAACTCGTCCGGCTGAGCATTCCGGGCCTGCGCGCCGAAATTGCCCAAGCCCGCCGCGCCAACGGCGACCTGCCGCTCTACCAGGCGATGGATATGGCACTCGACCTGTTTGTAGATGTCATCCGCGCCTATGCCGCCCAAACCGAAGGCGAAATGCGCCAGATTCTGGAAAACATCGCCGTCCGCGCGCCAGAGACCTTCCGCGAAGCCGCGCAACTGGCCTGGCTGTATGCGCTTGTCTCCGGCACGGTCAACTACGGGCGCATGGATGTTTACCTGGGCGATTTTTACGCCGCCGACATCGACTCGGGACGCTTGAGCGAAGCCGAAGCCCTGGCGCTGACCCAATCGCTCTGGCAGTTGATGGCTGACCGCAAGATTATCTTCAACGGACGGGTCTATCTCGGCGGGCGCGGACGCCCCAACGCGGCCAACGCCGACCGTTTCGCGCTGGTCGCCATGGAAGCCACCCGCACCGTCATCGAGGTCGAGCCGCAACTGACCCTGCGCTTTTACGCAGGCCAAAACCCGGCCCTGATGGAAAAAGCTTTGCAAGTCATCGGCGAGGGGCGCACCTTCCCCATGCTTTACAACGATGACGTGAACGTCCCGGCGGTATCGAATGCCTTCTGCGTCTCCGCCGAAGAAGCCGAAGGTTACCTGCCCTACGGCTGCGGCGAATACGCCCTCGACCATCGCAGTGTCGGCTCGCCCAATTGCTCGCTCAACCTGCTCAAAAATCTCGAAGTCGTCCTGCACGGCGGGAAAGATGCGCAAACAGGAGAAGTGATTGGCCTGAGCGGAGCCGCCGATTCTGCGGCGCGCTCGAAGACCGATGACATCAACCTTCGATTTTCGACTTTCGATGAACTCTGGTCTGCCTGCGCCCGCCAGCTGGAATACTACATCGAAAAACTGGCCGAACGTCACCGCCTGGAAGTGGATACCGAAGCCGAACAGGCCGCCTTCCTGTACTGCTCCATGCTCTACGATGACTGCATCGCGCGCGGAAAATCCCTGCTGGGCGGGGGCGCGCGCTACCGGGGCGGACTCATCGAAACCTACGGCATGGTCAACGCTGCCGACAGCCTGACCGCCATCAAGCGCCTGGTCTATGACCGCCAACTGCTCTCGCTGGAGCAGTTGGTCGCCGCGCTGGACGCCGATTTCGAGGGCTATGAGCGCGAACGCCGCCTGATGCTGGCCTGCCCCAAATTCGGCAATGACGACCCCGAAGCCGATGATATGCTCTGCCGCGTCTCCGACCATGTCGCGCGCGCCACCATGCAGCAGGCAGAGCGCGTCGGGCTGGATTACTTCCTGATTGTCAACATCAACAACTACGCCAACGTCACCCTCGGCGGACAGACCATCGCCTCGGCGGAGGGGCGCAAGGCGGGCAAACCACTCGCCAACGGCAACACCCCCACCGCCGGAAACGACACCCAGGGCGTGACCGCCATGCTCAACTCGCTGACAAAGGCTGACCCATCCGTCCATGCCGGGTACACCCAGAACATGAAATTCAGCAAAAGCATGTTCCGTGAACAGTTGCCCAAAGTCGAAGCCCTGCTCCAGACCTACTTCGAGAACGGCGGCGCGCAGGCCATGATTACCGTCGTCGGGCGCGGCGATTTGGAAAACGCGCTCCGAGACCCCGATTCGCACCGCAATCTCATCGTCCGCGTCGGCGGCTTCAGCGCGCGCTTCGTGGAACTGGCCCCGGAGATTCAACAGGATTTGTTGATGAGGACGTTGTATTAGATGATTTTCGACCTCCAACGCACCTCCCTGCATGACGGCCCCGGCATTCGCACAGCGGTCTTCCTGAAAGGCTGTCCGCTGCGTTGTTTGTGGTGTCATAATCCCGAGTCGCAGGCGCGCGGACGCGAGATTTCCTTCCGCCCCGAAGTGTGCGCCCTGTGCGGGGAGTGCGCGCGCGTCTGTGAACAAGGGGCGCATGAAATCCGAACTCCAACACCTCCCGAGGTTGGACATCCAAAGTCAGGAGACTTCGGACTCCATGTTTACAACCGCTCGCTCTGCCAGCAATGCGGGCGCTGTGTGGATTCGTGCCTGTTCGACGCGCTCAAAGTGACCGGGACGGAGATGAACGTGGAGCAGGTCATGGCCGAAGTGCGCAAAGACCGCCGCTTTTACGAAAAATCGGGCGGCGGTCTGACCATCACCGGCGGCGAACCCATGCTCCAGTTGGAGTTCACGCTCGAACTGCTCAAAGCCGCCCAGGCCGAGGGCATTCACGCCTGCCTCGAAACCTGCGGCTGGGCCAGTCAACGCGCCTACCAGAGCGTGCTTCCGTTTGTGAACCTGTTCCTGTTCGATTACAAAGCCACCGACCCCGAAACGCACCGCCAACTGACCGGCGTGGACAACGCTCTCATCCTCGCCAACCTGGATTTTCTCTACCAAAACGGCGCGTCCATCCTGCTGCGCTGTCCGCTCATCCCTGGCGTCAACGACGACCCAGGCCACCTGGCCGGAATTGCAGCCCTCGACCGAAAGTATCCCAACCTGGCGGGCATTGAACTCCTGCCCTATCACAACATCGGCAACTCCAAATATGAACGCTACGGGCTGGTCAACCCCCTGCCGGGACTGGAAACCGCCAGCGAAACGGTCAAGCAGGCCTGGCTAAGCGCGCTGCGCGGCCTGGGCTGCGAAAAAGCCCGCCTGGCTTAAGATACAATCGGCCCATGCCGAAAAACCTTTCAAAAATCCTGTCCCTGTGGATTGCGCTTGGCCTGCTGGCTGGCTGCGGCCTGTTCCCCGCCCCCGCGCCGGGCAACTCCGCCCAAACATTCTCCGTTAGCGCCTCCCCTGAGCCTGCTACCGTTACGCAGACAGCGCCACCCGTTCGCGCCTCCGCCACCCCGGCGGCATCTGCGACCCGCGCGCCGAGCGCCACCCCGGCCCCTTCCGCAACCGCCACCGAAATCCCGCGCCCGGCGCGCGTTCTCATCCTGAGCATCGACGGGCTGCGCCCCGAAGCCATCAGCCTGGCGCCAATGCCCAACCTGCTGGCGCTGATGTCTGAAAGCGCCTACAGCCTGAAAGCCCAGGCAGTTTTCCCCAGCGCCACCCTGCCCAACCATGCCTCCATGCTGACCGGGCAATGCCCCGCCAAACACGGCGTCACCTGGAACGACTACCTGCCCCTGATGGGCTACGCCCAGGGGCAATCGCTCTTTTCGGTGGCCAAACAGGCCGGGCGAAAGACAATCATGTTTGTTGGCAAAGAAAAATTGCGCCAGGTAACGCCCCCCGAAAGCACCGACCTGTTCAAATACATCAACGACCGCGACCTGGTGATTGCCGCCGCAGCCCTGCCCGAACTGCAAAAAGGGTTCGACCTGGCCTTTGTGCACTTCCCCACCGCCGACTGGATGGGGCATGAATACGGCTGGCTCTCGCCCGAGCAACTCAGCGTCTTGCGCCGCGCCGATGAAGCCCTCGGCAACTTGCTGGCCGGTCTGCGCGAAGCCTCCCTGCTTGAAAGCACCCTGCTCATCATTAGCGCCGACCACGGCGGCCACAACCAGACGCACGGCTCACGCCTGCCCGAAGATATGACCATCCCCTGGCTGGCTTATGGCCCGGGCATTGTGGCCGGTGAAATCAGCGCGCCTGTCAATACCACCGACACCGCCGCCACCGCCGCCTGGGCGCTGGGCCTGCCCCTGCCCCCCGAGTGGGACGGCCAACCCCTGCAAGAAGCCTTCGGCTTCCTGCCCCAGCCACGGCTCGACCCGCGCTGTCCGTAACGCATCAGGGCGGGCTGTTCCAGGGCAGGAAACTGCCAAAGGTGGCGACATCCCACTCATATTTGACCGGCCTGCGCCACAGGTAATACAGATTGGTATTCGACTGATTGACGGTTGAACCCAGCCCAACCGCCGCGCTGTAATAGCGGCTGACCATGCCCATGATCGCCTCGTTTTGAGCCCCAAACGGATAGGCAAAAGTCGCTACCGGCAAGCCCAGCGAAGCCTCGAGCAAGGCGCGCGAATCGATAATTTCCATCGCGGTCAGGGTATCACTGGCGGTCAGGTTGGCATGAGTCATTGAGTGACTGCCGACCTCCCAACCAGCCTGTGCCAGCGCCTGAATCTGTTCCGGGCGCATATAGCCATCTACATTCAGCCGGTTGGCGACCAGGTAAATAACGCCCACAAAGCCGAACTCGCGCATCACCGGAAAAGCGTCTGTATAGACCGAAATATCGCCGTCATCGAAAGAGATAATCACCGGGCGCAAAGGCAGCGGCACACCCTCTTTGATGGCCCGCACCAGCAGCGAGGTTGTGATGGGCGTATAGCCCCAATCTTTGAGCGCCTGCATCTGGGCGCGGAAGTTGTCAGGGCTGACGTAATACTCGTTTGGGATGGCCGGGACAGCAATGCGGTGATAAAGCAGGATGGGGCATTTGACAGTCCCCGGCCCCTGGCGCAGCAAGACCGGGGTTGGGGTAAATGTCACCGTGGGGGTTGGGCTGGGCGGCAGGGGCGTGGGCGTCTCGGTCGCAGTGGGAAGCATGGTCGCCGTCTGGGTCGCCGTGGCTGTAGCCGGGGCAAGCGAGGCGGCGGACGTGGGAACAGCCGGAGAAGCCGGGCCGCAGGCAGTCAGCAAAAGCAGCAAAACAAGAAGCAAGAAGGGGCTTTTCATAGTTCCTTTGCAAGGTTTTGAGAAAACCAGAAAAAAAGTTCAGCCCCTTCTCGCAAAGTTTTTGCGCTGGGGTTTGCCAGAGATGCGCGGCTGCAATTATAAAGGTTCAAGCCCCGGTTATTGAGCCGGGTTTCAAAACCAGGTCAACGGGCAATCCGCGAGTAAATCAGGGCTGGCCTATCGGGCGCAGGCGTCTGAACAATCAAGAGATTGCCCTGACACAGGTATTGCGATGCGCCTTCAGTGGGCGCACCCGAAAAAGCGCTCTGGTCGATGGGGAAGTTCACCGGGGCGTCCACCAAGACGCCATCAATCGCCAGTTTGACCTGGAATTGCAAATTAATCACCGAATCGCTGGTGAAGAGAGTTGTTTCTGTGGCCGTGTAGCGCGCCGAACCCTTGCCGTTCATGATGATTCGCATTTCGTTGGCCATTTGCCGGTTATCGAGCAGGTGCTCCATATCTGCCCGTGGATACACCAGATTGCTGAAATACTGGGCAGAACCTTCAACCCACCAGCTCGCCGACTCGTAACTGGCCCCATGCTCCTGGTCGGGCAGGTTAAAGGCGGCAAAACAGTGAAAGATTTCATGTGCAATCGCTTGCTGAAAGCTCGAATTAGACAAATTTAGCATTACCGGGAACAGAACAACCGGGCAAGACTCGTCCTGCGGACGAAATCCTCTCGTATAGGTGATTGCCATACCAGTGATGGGATATTCCGGGTCTGCCAGGTAAGTAAAGACGAAGTAAATGGAACGCATTTGCCCATAGCGCTGCATGACCGGTATCGAATCGGCGATGGCCTGGCGCGTCAAATCATAGTAGCGTCTGCGGGTTTCGTCCGTCATCCAGGCCGCAGGGAAGAAAACCTTGTAGCTATTGCCGCCAATTGTCTGGCTGTTGGCCAGGAAACAGGGGAAGGATGACGTGCGGTTATCGGGGAAACCAGCCCGCCAGAACGCGGCACAGTCGGGGGTCTGGGCCGAAGGGGAGGCCATCTTCAGGGTCGAGTGGCCCTGGCTGGTATCAACCTGTGAATAACGCAAGAGACTTTCGGGGGTCGGGACGATGAGATTCAGCAAACGGGTAATTTCGGTTTTGGTTGCTTCGTCTGTACCGTTTTGCAGGTACTCAATCGCAACAGCCACCACCCCCGAGCCTTCGGTCTCCAGCAGGGTCGAGGCGTCTATGCCGGTCTCACTAAAAGCGATTTCGCTCGCAAACAGTTTGAGCAGGGTCACCAGGCCTTCTTCGCGCGTCCAGGTACCTTCATCAATCCGCTGATTGAGCACGTCGAGATAGTGGTCAGGCGGAGAGGGGATTTCTTCATAAAATGTAAGCGGTTCTTGTGTGGACGGGGCTTCGGTTGGCGCCACAGCAGGGGTTGCCGCGCTGGTCGTTGGCGCGGCGGGCGAGGCCTGGCCCGCACTGGCCGGGGTGCCCGCCGGCAGGTTGCAGGCTGATAGGAAAACCAAAAGGCCTATCACGGTCAAATTGAACAATATCTGTTTCATTTTGTCTCCTTTTGGAGAACAGGAAACCTGCCCAAAGCGGGTGCCACTCTGCCAGACTGCCTACGGATACGTCAGGGCCAGGAAATATCCCGAGGCCAGGTAGGTAAGATTGCCATCCATATCCAGGCGCACCAGGGCCGTCAGGAGGCCATCGACACTGACAGCCTGCACCAAAAGCGAATCGTTATCCAGCCAGCCGACCGGCGAAGCCAACCCAACCGGGAAGCCGGTCGCTTTGCCAAAAATTTCGCCCTCGTAGAGTGCCACATCGGCCCCGGCGGTGGTGCCAATCCGCAGGCTGGTTTGGAAGGTGATTGGTTCATCCATACGGTAGCCGCTGGCTTCCATCCAGGCCAGGTAGCGGCTGTCAGGCGAGAAGACGACATCGCCCGAGCCGCGGTCATTGGAGGCCAAAGCCGGAAAAGAATTCGATTCACCCGTAACCAGGTTCAAAAACCGAACCGGCTGACCGCCACCCGACCCGGCATAACCCACCCAAACCCCATCGGGAGAGATGCTGGCGGGGTTGAAATCGGCGCTCAAAATTTCGGTCGAGAGACCGGTTGCCAGGTCGAGCAAAGCCAGGCGCATGCAGGGGTCAAAGACAATATCGCCTCCGATGCCAAACATACAGGCGGTGTAATAAATGCCGGTCGGCGCGCCGCCTTCCATGCGAAAAGCGAGCGGCTTAAGCGCCAGTCCATTGGAATCAACCAGGTCGAGAACTGGCGCGGCAGAAGCAATGCTGGCCGAGGTGCCAAGATACAGACGGGTTATCAGGCCCGCATCGGAATAAGTGGCGGTTGAGTAGGCAAAATAAGGGGAAGCAGGCGCACCCGCCATGCGAAAGAAGTCTGGCTGTGACATCAGGCGTGTTTCAACACCGCTGCGGTTTTCAAAGATGAGCGACTCAGAATCACGCCACAAGAAATAATTGACCGGCGGCATGCCAGCCGATGTGCCACCAGCCACATGCACCGCAAAGCGGTTGAAATAGTTTCCCTTCCCAACCACAAGCGTATTCGTCAGAGAGCCATCTGGCCCGTAAAAAAAGATGCTGGAATCGCCATCGGTCGCCGCAAAACCGCTCGGAAGGAAACCGCCAGGGGCCGCAGGGATGGAGGTCGGCGCGGGCGGGGTTTCAGTGGCCGGGAGCGGCACAACGTTGGTCTCGGTTGGCGGCGGGGCCGGGACATCCACCGGGGGCGCAGAAACCCCAGGCAAAGAGCAAGCCAGGGCGGCCAGAACCAATCCAGAAAGGGCAAAAAAGAGTTGTTTCATCATTCGACTCCTTTAACAAAAAATTCCCTGGATCGAAGCGGGGTATGGCCTGCATCCAACCACCAGGCTTATCGAGCGCGCAGAAATTGGGTCTGCAAACGCCGTTCTTTTCGTGCCGATTTTTTCGGCAACCCCGTCAAGATTCCAGAGAATCAGGAAAATACTATACTTATTTTATGTAAGTTATCTAAATAACGCATAAAAAAACAGATTCAAAGCAAAAACCGGGCCTTGAACGCAAGCCCGGTAGGTGCCAATGCCAGAGAAGGCGCTTTTATGAATGTCTGTTCAGTTCCCAGATAATCCGCAAGCCATCCAGGGTCAGCCAGGGGGCAATGTGGTCAATGACCCCGGTCTCTTTGGCAACAATTTCTGCCAATCCGCCGGTGGCGATGACTTTCATGTTTGGCCCCAACTCTGCCCGAAAACGCGCCACCATGCCCTCGACCATGCTGACGTAGCCAAACAGCAGGCCCGACTGCATGGCATGGACGGTATTGCGCCCAATCACACTCGGCGGGCGTTGCAGGTCAATACGCGGCAATTTTGCGGCCCGTGAGAAAAGCGCCTCGGCGGCCAGGTTCACCCCGGCGGTAATGGCCCCGCCCAAATAATCGCCCTCGGCGGTGACGGCGTTGAAGGTGGTCGCTGTGCCAAAATCGACCACGCAGGCCGGGCCGCCATACAGACGCATGACCGCCGCCGCGTCACAGACTCTATCGGCGCCGACGGCTTTCGGGTCTTCGTAACGGATGCGAATTCCGGTCTTAACGCCCGCATCCACCACCAGCGGGATGGTTTTCAGATATTCGTTGCAGGCTTGCAGGACGCGCCCGGTCAGGTTGGGGACAACCGAAGCGATAGCAATACCGCTTAAATCCGCTGGCTTGTGGCCTGCATGGGTGAGGAGACCCAGCAACTGCAAGCCATATTCATCGGGCATGCGGGCATGATCTGTGGCCAACCGCCAATGCCAGGCAAGCGTTTCGCCTTCATACAGGCCAATCGTCAGGTTGGTATTCCCAATGTCAATGGTAAGAAGCATAAGAGCCAGCCCTGGTCAGAAGCAAACAACTGACACAATGGATTTTCGGGGGAACATGGAGCGTTCTGTTTGAAGTTCGCGCCAGGCGATGAGAAAATTTTCTGGCGCTGAGGGGATTATACTATGCCATTTTTTTCATCGCCCCCGCCCCCGCGCCTCGAGCAGGAATTTACCAGCCCGCCAGCCGCTCCCGCCAGGCGCGAATCAGGCGGTCTTCGAGAATTTCGACCTCCGGCGGGGGGAACGCGCCGCGCGCCTCATTGACGGCGATGAACTCCTCCACGCCCTGGCGCAGGGGCAGCCAGCGGTAATCGGGGAAGTCTTTCTGGAAGGCTTCAAGCGAAAACGCCATGTTGACGCGGTACAGATGGTAAATCATGCCGAGTTCCTGCGCGCCGGGGAAGCGTTCGATGTACTCCGGCGGGATATAGACCCGCTCCGGGTTCACGCCGAGCGTTTCGGTGAAGAGCGAGATGTATTCATCGCGCGTCAGGCAGGTTTCGGCGCTGAGGGTGTAGCCCTTGCCGGGGGCTTTTTCATCCCCAATGATGCGCCCGGCCATGCGCCCCACGTCGTAGCCCCAGCCAACGTGCATGAGACCGTTGCCATCTCCGGGGACGAGGATAGGCCGATTGGCTTTCATCTGCGGCACGGTGCGCAAGCCCCAGTCCCAGAAGGTCATCGGGCAGAAATCGGGGCCAATCGAGAGCGAGGGCCTGCCAATCGTCACAGGGAAGCCTTCTTTGCGCCATTTGTCCTCATAAAAAAGCTCGATGGCGCGTTTCTTTTGGGCGTACTCGCCAATTGCCGGGCGGAATTCGTCCTTTTCGCGGAAGGGCAGGCGCGAGAGCGGGTAGCCGTACACATCCACCGTGCTGAGGAAGAGCAGGTGGCGGATTCTGCCGCGCAGGATTTCGTAGAGCGATTTGGCTTCGCTCAACTCGAAGCAGATGGTATCTATCACCAGTTCGGCGCGGAAATCCACGAAGGCGCGCCGGAGCGTTTCGGAATCGCGGCGGTCGCCTTCGTAGAAGGTGATTGGGGGATAGGCCGACTGTTTGGCTGTCGCGTTGCGGGTGTACACCGCCAGGTCGTAGCCGCGCTCGAGCAGGTAGTCGAGCGTGCCGCGCGAGATGTTGCCGGGGCCGCCGATGAGCAGAACTCTGGTCATGGTTTTCTCCTGAGAACTACCTCGCCACGCAGCGAAAGCCGATGGTCGCGGCGCGGTCTATGGCCGGGTGCAAGAGGAAGTATTTGACGTGCGCCTGCGGCGATTGTTCACCGCCCGAGGGCTGGCCGTAAGGCGCGCCCGGGAAGTACCACCACGAACTGACGGTTTGCCAGCGGCGGCAGCCCCCGCGCAGGGTGACGAAGCGGTTACGGCCATCGAAGCGCTCGCTCTCGTTCCACTCGAACACTTCGTTGAAGACGAACTCGTGCGGATGGGCTTCGGCGGCTATCTGCCATTCCCATTCGGTGGGCAGGCGCGCCCCGGCCCATTCGCAAAACGCGCGCGCGTCTTCCAGGCTGACGTACACGACCGGCTGTCCGCGCAGGGCAGGCGGGCAGATGCTCCCGCCCCAGTGCCGCAGGAAGTTTTCGGCGGCGCGCGGCCAGTAGCCGGTGGCTTGCAGGAACTGCTCGAACTCGCCGTTGGTGACGACGCGCGGCAGGATGTCGAACGCGGGGACGGTTTCGCGGCGTTCGTGCAGCACCCACAACGCGCCGTGTTCGTGGGCGGTCTTCAGGTCGTGGTTATCGCGCCCATCGGGGTCGGGGTAGCAGCCGCCTTCGCGCAGCAAATGCCGGGCAGTGAGCGCGTAATCGCCGCCCGCCACCTTCAGCCAGGAGAACGCCGGGGCCTGGCCGGAGACGGCGCGATACGGGTACGCGAGCGGCTCGTAGAGCGGCAGTTCGCGGGCGTAGTCATCCGGCGCGGGCAGGGGCGCCCGGTCTTCGGCCTGAATGGTTTCCAGCAGCCGCGCCAGACGCTCCGACGGGAACTGGCCTTCGACCTGGAGCAGACAGCCGAAATCTTCGATGGGGAGTTCCACCGCCTGGCTCTCCCCGCGCGGCTGGGGCTGCAATTCGCGCCCGCGCCACAGGTCATAGACGCGCGCGCCGCGGCGCGTGGGCAGCGTCACCTGCCGGGGGCCGCCGGAGGGGTTGCACAGGTGGGTGACCGTCCACCCGTCCGCTTCCCACTCGCTCGCCAGCAGGCCGGGGTTCGGCGTGGGCAGGAAGGGCTTCCAGCGTTCGCTGCTGTAGATTTCCCCAAGCGCCTGCCAGAGTGCGTTCATCTTGCGCAGCCGTTTGCGGTCGGCGGCCTGCCAGAAGTTCATCGTGCCGAAGATGTTCTCCCACACCACCACGCCCTGCCCGTTGAGCCAGGCATGGGTCAGCATGGGGGTTTTGTCCTGGCTCATGCGCTGGATGAAGTGCTGTTTGTGCGCGGGGAACAGCCACTTGAGAAGCGACAAATCGGTGACGTGAAACGGCTCAATCTCCTGCCCCCACGAGCAGGTGAGCGCATCGGGGCCTTGCAGGTCTTTGCGGAGGGGCAAAATTTCGGCGGAAAAGGCCACCCGCAGGCCGCGCCGGGCCGCTTCCTGACGGATGGAGGTCTCGCTCTCGAAGAGGGAAATCGGCCCCTGGGCCGAGCGCCAGGTATCGAGGAAGATGCCATCCGCGCCGCTTTCGGCCAGCAGGCCGGCCAGTTCGGCGAAATCCGGGCGTTCGGGGCGGCGGGTGTCCAAATCCCAGGGGTTGTAGGTCAGGAAGACGCGCACGCCGCGCTCCTGAAAGTCCTGCACCATCCGGCGCAGCGCGTCCAGGCCGCCGGGCAGCTGCCGGAGCATGTCGAACTGGTTGCGGTCGTCTATGCCCAGGTTGGGGTAACTGTGCCACAGGATGACCGACTGAACCCCGCCAAACTCGCGGGTCATGGTCTCGCAATACTCCGCCGCGCGCCAGCGGGCGCCTTCGGCGTCCCAAAAGGCATGGTCCCACAGGAAGACGAAGCCCATCACGAAGTTACCGGTCTCCCAATCGAAGGCGGGCGGGAGGGGTTCGGCGGCCTGCCTGCGCAAATAGCGCTGAATGCGCTCCAGCAGGGCTTGCCGCGCTTCGGTGGGCGGGGTGGCAAGCCGGACGTCCTTCACGCGCAGGGTGAGCGGCGCGGAGGGTTCGAGCGCAAAGCGCAGCAGGGGCGCCGCCGAGAAACGGGCCGGGTCGAACTCCGGCACGCGGGCGGTGAGGGAGACGCTCTGCCAGCCGCCGGTCAGCGCGAGGGGGAAGGTCTCCGCTCTGAGCTTGTCGCGCACGATGAAGCCGCGCTCTTCGCCTTTGGTTTTCAGGTCGAACTCAACCAGCAGTTCCGCTTTGGCAGGGGGCGCATGGACTTGCAGGGAAAACTGCAATTCCTCGCCCGGGCGCAGGTCGAGCAGGTAGGCGAACTGGTCGAAGTGCAGCGCGCCTTCCCGCTCGGCGGGCTGGTTCTCGCGCTCCGGCATCAGCCGAAAGCACAGGGTCGGCTCTTCCCCGCCGGGGGCCAGGGCAGCGCGCCGGTACGCCAGCAAAGACTCGAACCACGCCTGCCAGCGCTCCGGCGGGGGCGTTTCGATGAACGAATCGTTGTGGGAAAGCCCCTCCGCGTATTGCCAGTGCGCGTTGCGGCTGGCCGCGCCAATCGTCCATTGGGAGTAGGGGTAGGAGATGAAGGGCGAATCAGGGTTCGGATGAGAGGGATTCATGGCGTGGCCTTTTACGTGCGGCTGGCAATCCAAACTTTTAGGACACGGATGACACGGATGACACGGAAGCGCACGGATTTTTCTTAAAAAAGTAACTATCTACCCTCACCCTAACCCTCTCCCAAAGGGAGAGGGAACGGAGCACGGTAGGCAATTTTTGTTGCCCAAAGCGCATGTATTTGCCTGATTGCTCCCCTCTCCCAACGGGAGAGGGGCCGGGGGTGAGGGCGTTCGGGCTGCTGCGAAGCGACAAAAACTATCCTAACAAGGCAGCAGGCAGTTACCTTAAAAAAATCCGCGTAATCCGTTGAATCCGTGAAATCCGTGTACCGGGTTTGGGTTTTTCGCGCCAGGGCAGCGCTATTTTTGAGATTTCAAAACCAACCAGAAGGAACGCTACCCTGCGTACGGCTCCGAAAAATGATACGTCCCCGCGCCCAGTTCATGCGTCTCGCCGCTGACGGGCAGGGTGAGGGTGGCGCGGGCGTTGGGCGGGATGGTCACGTCCCAATCGAAGCGCCCGTTTTCGATGCGCCATGCGCTGACGATGAGTCCGTAGGGCGATTCGAGCGCGGCGCGGACGTGCGTCAGGCCGGGGCCGGGGCGCGGATGGAGCAGGATGTGTTTGTAGCCGGGTTCGCGCGGGTCGGTGTCTATCCCGGCCACGGCGCGGTACAGCCAGTCGCCAATCGCGCCGTAGGCGTAGTGGTTGAACGAGTTCATGCCCGGGTCCTGGAAGCCCTTGTCCGGCGTCCAGCCGTCCCAGCGTTCCCAGATGGTGGTCGCGCCCTGCGTGACGGCATACAGCCAGGAGGGCCAGGTCTTCTGGAAGAGCAGGGCATAGGCAAGGTCGGCGCGGCCATAGCGGGAGAGGACGAAGGGCAGGTACGAAGTCCCCACGAAGCCGGTGCTGAGGTGGGTATCGCGCCGCAGGATGTCGCGCGTCAGCCAGTCCATCGCGCTGGGGGTGGCGTCTTCGGGCAGGAGGTCGAAGGCCAGCGCCAGGACGTACGACGTTTGGGTGTTGCCGCTGACGAAGCCTTCCGGCGTAACATAGCGGCGCTGGAAGGCGGCACGGACGCGCTCCGAGAGGGCGGCGTAAGCGGCGGAGTCTTCGGCGTAGCCTAGCGCTTCGGCAATCTGCGCGAGCAGGCGCGCGCTGTAAGCGTAGAAGGCCGTGCCAATCAGGTCTTTGGGCGTGCCGCCGTCCAGTTTGCCAGAGCCGTCCAGCGCCAGCCAGTCGCCGAATCCGCCCCAGGGGTCGCGCGCCGGGTGGACGCGGATGCCATCGGGGGCGTCAGCGGTGAGCGAATCCACGAAGCGTTTCATCATGCTGTAGCGCTCGGCCAGGATGCGCCGGTCGCCGTAGGCCAGGTAGGCGTGCCAGGGGACGATGACGGCGGCGTCGGCCCAGGCCGGGCCGCCATCGCCGGTGCGGATGGCGTTGGTGCTGGGCGCGGTGGGGGGGATGTGGCCTTCCGGGCTTTGGGCGTCTTCCAAATCTTGCAGCCACTTGGCCCAAAACGCGGCGGATTGCGTCAGGAAGTTGGCGGTGCGGCTGAAGACCTGCGCGTCGCCCGTCCAGCCCATGCGCTCATCGCGCTGCGGGCAATCGGTGGGAACGTCCACGATGTTGCCCTTCCAGCCCCATAAAATGTTGCGGTGCAACTGGTTGATGAGCGGGTCGGAACACTCGAACGCGCCGGTGACGGGGCTTTCAGAGTGCCAGACGATGCCGGTGACCGACTCGCTGGTGGGCGGCTCGATGGGGCCGAGCAGTTCCACATAGCGGAAGCCGTGAAAGGTGAAGCGCGGCGTCCAGGTCTCTTCGCCTTCGCCCTTGCAGGTGTAATAATCGGTAGCGCGGGCGGTGCGCAGGTTGGCGGTGTAGAGCGAACCATCCGGGTTGAGCATTTCGGCATAGCGGATTCGCACAGTCGCGCCTGCCGCGCCGCGCACGCGCAGGCGGATGATGCCGGTCATGTTCTGACCGAGGTCGAAGACATAGCGGCTGCCTGACCATTCGCGGATTTCGCGCATGGCGACTGGCGTGAGATGCTCATGCGCCTTGACGAGCGGCCCGTTCTGGGCCACCAGGCGCAGCCCGGCGGGATGGGGGAAGGGCTCGACCGGGAACCAGGCCGAGTCATCGAAGCCGGGCAAATCCCAGCCGGGAAATTCACGCCGCGCGTCGTAGTGTTCGCCGTGCAACAGGTCGGCTTCGGTCAGCGGGCCGAAGTGGTGCTTCCAGGAAGAATCGGAGACGATGACCGTCTCGTTTCCGTCCGCATCGGTGATGACCAGTTGCGCCAGCAGGTTGGGGCGGTCGCCGTAGAGTTGCCGGTCGCGCCATTCGACGTGTCCGCAGTACCAGCCGTCGCCGAGAATTGCGC
>CAZNCT010000029.1:0-5086 GCA_964571615.1 uncultured Anaerolinea sp.
AATGCCCATCTTCGACATGGTTTTGACCACGCCCTTGATGGCGGCTTTGACGAAGTTCTGAATAGCCTTCTCGCGGCTGACGCCGGTCAGCAAGCCCTGGGCGAGCATGTCCTCGATGGACTCATAGGCCAGATAGGGGTTGATGGCGGTCGCGCCGTAGCCAATCAGAGCGGCGAAGTGATGCACCTCGCGCGGTTCGCCGCTTTCGAGAATCAGCCCAACCTGGGTGCGCGTCCCCTGGCGGACGAGGTGATGATGCAGGCCCGCTACCGCCAGCAGCGCGGGGATTGGCGCGTGTTCCTTGTCCACGCCCCGGTCTGAGAGAATCAGCAGGTTCACGCCGCGCGCAATGGCCGAATCGGCGGCGGTGAAGAGTTCCTCCATGCCGCGCTCCAGCCCGGCTCCGCCCGAGCCAGCCCGGAAGAGAATCGGCAGGGTCACGTTCATGAAGCCGGGAATTTTCGAGTACCGAATCTGCGCCATTTCCTCGTTGGTCAGAATGGGATAATCCAGCCGAATCTGATGGCAACTCTGCGGAATGGGCTTGAGCAGGTTGGTTTCCGCGCCGACCATCACCTCGGTGGCGACCACAATTTCCTCGCGCAGGGCGTCAATCGGCGGGTTGGTCACTTGCGCGAACAACTGCCTGAAGTAGTTGTAGAGCAGTTTGGGCTTGTCCGAAAGAACCGCCAGGGCCGCATCGTTGCCCATCGAGCCAACCGGTTCGATGGCGTTTTGGGCCATGGGGGTCAAGACCACGCGCAGGTCTTCCTCGCTGTAGCCAAAAATCTGCTGGCGCTGGAAGATGGTCTTGTGGTCGGGCTGACAGAGATGCTCTGGCTTGGCGGGCGGCAGGTCCGAGAGTTTGACCTGGTACTTGTCCAGCCAGTCGCGGTAGGGGTAGGTGCGCGCGACCTGGCGCTTGAGTTCTTCGTCGCTGATGATGCGTCCCTGGCGGGTATCGACCAGCAGCATTTTGCCCGGCTCGAGGCGGCCCTTGTAGGCCACGTTTTCGGGCGGGATGTCCAGCACCCCGACCTCGGAGGACATCACAATCTTTTCGTCGCTGGTGACGTAATAGCGCGCCGGGCGCAGACCGTTGCGGTCGAGCAGCGCCCCAACGACGAAGCCATCGCTGAAGCCCATCGCCGCCGGGCCGTCCCAGGGTTCCATCAAGTTGGCGTGATACTCGTAAAAGGCGCGTTTGTCATCCGGCATCGAATCGTGGTGCGACCAGGGTTCGGGAATCATCATCAACATGGCGTGCGGCAGGGAACGCCCCGCCATCACCAGGAACTCGAGCACGTTGTCGAACATGGCGGTATCACTGCCATCCTGGCCGATGATGGGCAGGAGTTTTTTGATATCTGCCCCGAACAGTTCGGATTCAAACATATTCTCCTGGGCGCGAAACCAGTTGACGTTGCCGCGCAGGGTGTTGATTTCGCCGTTGTGGATGACGTAGCGGTAGGGATGGGCGCGCTCCCAACTCGGGAAGGTGTTGGTGCTGAAACGCGAATGCACCAGCGCAATGGCGCTTTCCATATCCGGGTCGCTCAGGTCGGGGAAGTAGCCCTCCACCTGGTCGGAGACCAGCATGCCTTTGTAAACCAGCGTTTTGTAAGACAGGCTGGCAATGTAAAAATACTCGCCGCCCTCGAACCGCCCGCCATAGCGGATTTCGTTTTCAGCCCGCTTGCGGATGACGTACAGTTTGCGCTCAAACGCCATGTCATCGGCAATGTCGGGGCTGCGCTCAATCAGAACCAGGCGCATTTTTGGCTCGGAGGCAATTGCCGATTGCCCCAGGGCCAAGTTCTTGGTCGGCACCGTGCGCCAGCCAATGACGCGCTGGCCTTCGGCCTCGATAATTTTCTCAAAATGCAGGCGAATGGCCCGGCGGTGAATTTCGTTGCGCGGCAGGAAAACCATCCCGACCCCGTACTGGCCCGGCGCGGGCAGGTTGAACCCTTTCAGGTCGGCAATCTTTTGCAAGAATTTGTGCGGAACTTGAATCATCATCCCGGCGCCATCGCCTGTGTTGGCTTCTGCGCCGCGCGCGCCGCGATGGGTGACGTTTTTCAAGATGGTCAGGCCATCACGGATGATGTCGTGCGATTTTCGCCCCTTGATGTCGGCCACAAAACCCACACCGCAGGCATCATGCTCGAAGCGCGGGTCGTATAGTCCTTGTTTGGGTGGCAGGCCGCGATAGCGACACTGGCCGTCTCCTTCTGCGTTTTTCATAGGTCTTTCTCCTTTTGCGAAAAAAGAATAAGAGCAAAAGACTGATTTGTAAAATAGCCCGGACAAATCCGGGCTTTTGTTTGAGCAGTGCCTATTCAAACAAACTGTAAAAATTGTTCAGGTTTTGGTGACAACCAGCGCCCCCGGGTTGTCTGGCCAATTCCAGCGGGTAAAATTGGCCTATTATATCGAGGTTTTTTGTCTAAACAAGAATTTTAGATGACCCAAACGGGTACTTTTACGAAAAATTTACCCGTTTGGGGGTTGTTGTATAATCGATTTGTTGCGAGTAACCAATCCCGATTTGTGCTCTCCTTGCCCATGACCCTGCCCGCCAGCTACCTGCAAGCCTCGACCAAAACGGCCAACGACCTGCGTACCATTGCGCACTCGCAGGAAATCCGCGACCTTTCACGGCTTTCTCTGCCCGAAATTGATGCCGTCGTGGACCTGACCGCCCGGATTGTCCCGGCGGGCAACGTGCCAGGCATGATTTTGAGCGGATTGGCGCGCATTCCGGGCCAGCGCCTGCCGGCCCAAACCCTGCACCAGCACATCAACATCCTGTTCAAAGGCGTTGAGCAAATTCTCGATAGCGCCGCCTATGGCGCTTTTTTTGCGGGCCCGGCGGCAGTCCTTTGGGGCTACCAGAATCTGCTCAAACTGGCGGGCCGCAACCTGGATGACTCTTTCCCTGAAGGTGCCTGGCAGTTTTATGTCGATTATGCCCTGCGGGAAGATACCGCCCGGCACGTCAATGAGACCCACGGCTTCGACAGCCTGCTCGAGCAACACGGTCTGAACCTTTCTGAAACCGACCGCCTGACCGCCTGGGTGATGGCTGCGATTTCAAGCCTGCACCAGTACGATGCCCTGCTCGAAATTGAGTGGCGTGAACGGGCCGCCACCCGAATTTTGCGTGAACTGACTGCCCACCTTTCGGATGCGGCGTATTATGCCCGGCTCTACCGCGATTGGGAAACCCAGCGTCCTTACCGCCGCGATGCCGAAGCCGCCCGCTATGATTACCCGGCCTATCGCCGCCTGAAATTCGAGCAATTTTTGGCCGCCCCGCTGGCGCAACTGCCCGAAACCATCCGCGCTGAGTGGCAGTCGCGGCTTGCCCAGGCCGCCCAAACAGAACTGCCCGCCTACCAGCGTCAGATGTCCATTCTGGCCTATCTTGAGCCGGGGCCTTATGGCGAAACGCGCACCCCCTTTGCCCTGGCGCAAGCCAACATTGGCCTGGTTTATCGCGGCCAATATCATCTCATTCCGGTTTGTGCGCCTGGCACTTTGAACCTGCTTGATGCCGATAGCGCCCGCCAGCAGGTGGCCGCCCTGCAGGCCCTTGAACCCGGCCCGCCCGCCAATCTGACTCCCTTTGCGCGGATGCGCCGCGCCGCCTGGCCCGCCCTGCGCCGCAAACTTAGCCCCGACCTGCTTGAAAACCTCGATGCTCTGCGCTTTGCGCCCATCCTGCTCAATTTTGACCCGCGTCCGCCGCACCTGCGCCTGACCGAACTACGCCAGGCCGAGCGCGGAGTTGGCAGTCACGCCCTGACCATCTTCCAGACCGGCAAGACCTTTGTTTTTGACCAATCGCACATCTTTTTTGATGGGATTTTGGGCGCGGCCCTGGCTGAGATTTTAACCAACGAGGCCCTCTCCTGGGCGGTGTATCTCAGCGCACTCCCCGCCGCCCGGCCCGCCGCCAAGGCGGCTTTTTCCACGCTGCGGCTTTCACCCGGCCCCGCCGACCTGGCCCTGTGCGCCGAACAGCCCGCCGCCACCCCCGAATCTGGCGCGGAGACAGACCGCATTCTGCTCAAGCCTTGCCTGGCCCTGCGGCGCTCGCTCCGTCAGCGCAACAGCCTGCTGCAATTGACCGTCAATGACTTGCTGGTCTTGTATCGCGCCCTGCATGCCGCCCGCTACCAGCCTTCGGCGGGGTTGGTTTCGGCCCTCGAGAGTTTTGCCGTCCGGGGCCGCGAACAACGCGCCCTGGTCGATTCCATCCTGCAAGGCTTGCGCGATTCGCGCGCTGTCAATCCCTCCATGCTCATTCCGCTGGATGCCAGCCGCCAGTCGCCCCGCGAACGGCTTTATCCGCTTTGCGTTGAAGTGCCGCTGGCCGAGCTCGATTTGTTGGGCCTGCATGAGCGCGTCCTGGCCGCCCTGAGCGCCTATGAAAATGCCTCCGGTGACCGCGCCGCCGCTTATGCCGCGTTTGACCATCTGCAGCGCACGTACCTGGCCAGCCTGGCTGGTTTTGGTGTTATCCTCAACAAGTGGAAAGATTTTGCCAGCCAGGGCCAGAGTGCCAGCGTCGGCGCGATTAAACTGCTGGCTCATTTGCCGGTTTCGCTTCAACGTCTGCTGGATAAAGTTCCCGAGCGCTTTGAGATGCTCAATAACCTGCTCAAAGGCCGCGAGGTGTTTTCGAACATTGGCGCAGTAGCCCCCACCAGTACCCTGACCCGTTTTGTGACCGCCAAAGACGATAACGAGCAAAAACAACTTGCCTGGGGCATTTTGACGGATGCGCGCGGGGTCATGCGCGTCAGCCTGCGCGATTTCCGCCCGCATGTGGCCGCTTTGCGCAGTTTTGGCCGCGACGACCTGGCCCAGCAGATTACCCGCGATTACCTCGAATCGTATGCCGATGGTTTCAACCGCTATATTCGTGAATTACAGCGCATCACCATTGCCAGCCGCCGAACCCGTTTCTTGCAGAGAGCTTCGCCATGAATGATGACCCCCTGATTGGACGCCAACTTGCCAACTTCAAAATCGAGCGTGTGCTTGGGCGTGGTGGCATGGCCCAGGTATATTACGG
>CAZNCT010000029.1:5154-7698 GCA_964571615.1 uncultured Anaerolinea sp.
CGCTTTGTCAAAGAAGCCCGCGCCGTGGCCCGTTGGCGGCACGAAAACATCATTCAGATTTATTATGCCGATGACCAGGACGGCCTGTACTTCTATGCCATGGAGTACATCGATGGGCAAGACCTGGCCACTATCCTGGCTTCGTATGCGGCTCAGGGTGAGTTGATGCCCGCCGCCGAGGTCTTGCGCGTCACCTGGGCGGTGGCCAGCGCGCTCGATTATGCCCACAAAAACGGGGTCATTCACCGCGACGTGAAGCCGTCGAATGTGCTGGTGGCGAACGATGGGCGGATTGTGTTGGGTGATTTTGGCCTGGCGCTCGATATGCAGGAAGGCTCCAGCGGCGAGGCGTTTGGCACGCCGCATTACATCTCCCCTGAGCAGGCGCGCCGCTCGTCGGATGTCGTTCCGCAGTCAGATTTGTATTCGTTGGGGGTGATTTTGTTTGAGATGCTGACCGGCGTGGTGCCGTTTGATGACCCCTCGCCAACCAGCATCGCTTTGCAGCATATCACCCAGCCGCCGCCTGCGCCGCGCACGCTCAACCCGCAGTTGGGCGGGCCGGTCGAGGCGGTGATTCTCAAGGCCCTGAGCAAATCGCCGCAGGAGCGTTACCAGAGCGGCGCGGCCCTGGTCGAGGCCCTTGAGCAGGCCCTGGCGCTTGATTCCGAATCCGCTGCGGCCCCGGCGATTTTGCCTCTGCCGCCCCTGCCTGCCGGGGTGCTCAATGCGCAGACGCCCACGGTTGCCCAGCGCCCGGGCGTGGAAACGGTTCCGCAAACGGCCAGCCAGGCCGCGGGGAGTACGCTTCCGCACCCGGCAGGGAGCAGGCCGGTTTGGCGGCTCTCTCTGCTCGCGCTGGCGGTCCTCGTTTTGGCGGCTTATTTCTTGTTCAACTTCTTCAGCGGGTCGGCGCCAGGGCCTGAGCCTGCTTCTACTGAGACCGTCAAGTACCCCGATGGTCAGCGCATGTTGATGTTTTATGATGCTTCGGGCTTTTACCTTTATAACGCTTCGAGCAATAACCGTTCCATTTCGCAGTTTCGTTTTGAGCGTTTGGGCGGCGATGATGCGGTTTTGAACGTCTTTGGCGGCTGGGAATGGGAGAGCCTGTACCGCACCCTGCACCCGGGCCGGTGTATGCGGATTGAGATTCGCAAAAGCCCGGTCTTTCTGCGCCCGTCAGAGTGCGGTGAGCGCTTTTTGGCCAGTTATACCTACGATAGCAGTGACGAGCGCATTTTTTGGACAGCGCAGCCCGACAGCCAGCAGTTCCGCGTTTTGTGGTCTGGTGAGGAGGTTGGGCGCTGTGAGATTGCCGCCGGGCGTTGCGAGGTGTTTATCCCATGACCACTGACAGCCTGATTGGGGCGTATTTGGGTGAATATCAGATTGAATCTCTGCTTGGGCAGGGCGGCATGGCGCGGGTGTATCGCGGTATTGAGCCGCAAACCCGCCGCCTGGCGGCTGTCAAGGTGATTGAGGCCTCGTTTCAGCACGATTCTGATTATCGCGCCCGGTTTGAGCGCGAAGCAAAGGCGATTGCGCGCCTGCATCATCCCAACATCGTCAAGTTGTATCGTTATGGGGAAATCAACAACATCATTTACATCGCCATGCAATATGTGCCGGGCGCTGACCTGGCTTCGGTGATGGACGCCTGCCATTCGGCGGGCAACTGGCTGAACCTGGCTGATGTCTGTCACCTGGCGCGCCAGGTGGCGGCGGCGCTTGATTATGCTCATGCCCAGGGCATCATCCATCGGGATGTGAAACCTTCGAATGTGCTGGTCAGCCGCGAGGGTCAGGCGGTGTTGACCGATTTTGGCCTGGCCTTGCTGACCGAGGTGGGTACACGCGGCGAGGTTTTCGGCACGCCTTACTACATCTCTCCCGAGCAGGCGATTTCTTCGGCGGGCGCGCTGCCGCAGAGTGACCAGTATTCTCTGGCGATTGTGATGTATCAGATGCTGACCGGCATTTTGCCGTTTAACGCTGGCAACCCAATGGATACGGCCCTCTTGCACATGACCCAGGCGCCCGAGCCGCCCTCCAGGTGGCGCCCGGCGCTTTCGGCGGAAATGGATGCCGTTTTGCTCAGGGCGCTGGAGAAAAAGCCCGCTGATCGTTACGCCACCTGTGCCGAAATGGTCAGCGCCTTTGAGCAGGCCTGCCAGAAGTCGCCGCTTTACGGCCAGGGAGACCGCGCGCTGCTGTTGCGGTCGGTTGAAAAGGCCATGCCGCTCCTGCCGACTCTGCCCGCCCGCGCCGCGCTTGTGGATGAACAGGCCTCCCGCACCCCCACCCGGGCCTCCCGCCCCGGTTTCAAGATGGGCTGGCGGTTTCTGGCTTTGGGGGCGCTGGCAGTTTTGCTTCTTGTGGCGTTTTTGGCCTGGCTGGTATTTTTGCGCTAAAAACAGGCCATTCTTAGCGCAGAAGCAGGGGGATGTCATTTAGCCGCAGTTCCTGGCCGGGCGCGGCAGGCTGCCAGGTGTAGTTTCCCTGCCCATCGGGGATGACGCTAACCTGTTCGCTGATTCCCTG
>CAZNCT010000029.1:7727-24146 GCA_964571615.1 uncultured Anaerolinea sp.
TGAACTGCCCCGTTCCCCAAACAACATAGCGCTCCGCGCCATCCTGGCGGACGAAGCGAAAGATGTTCGCGCCACGTCCATCGCAGGAGATGGTTTCGGCCTGGTGGAAGGGAATCAGTTCGCGGATGAAGAGTTGCAGGGCGTAGTAGGCAGGCTGGGCCTGGCTGTTGTGGGCGCGAATGCCGTAGCCGCGCCAGTCGTTGCCGGGCAGGTCGGGCGAATCGAGGTAGGTATGCCACATCACCAGGTCATCGCCGAGGGCATAAGCCGGGGCCAGGCGGCGGAAGATTTCGGCGGCCTGCGCCTGGGGGCTGTTGGGGTAATTGGTGCGGGTCGTCAGGCCAGGGTCGCGGGTGGCGCCGCTTTCGGTCATCCAAACGGGCTTATCGGCCAGGCCGTGCCGCTCTAAAAAGGTCTGAAAAGCCTGACGTTGACGGCAATAACCCTGCCAGTTGCCGTAGTAGTGGTAATTGACCACGTCGAACCAATCCTTACCGCCGCCCTCCAGGACGCCCGCAAACCATGTCTCCAGCGGATAATCGGCGGGGGCACTCAGACCGGGTAGGACGATGACGGCATCGGGGTCGCGCGCGCGGATGAAAGCGGCGGCCTGGGCCAGAAATGCGCCTTGTTCCTGTGGGCTGAATCCGTCGGGCGGGGCCAGCGGCAGGCGTTCCGCGCCGCCGGGTTGTTTTTCGCCGGGGTTGGCGGCGCGCCAGTGATCCATTTCGTTGCCAATTTCCCAATAGCGGACGAAGGGGCCGTAGCGGGCTATGACTGCTTCCAGGTAATCGCGCGCTTCGGGGCCGAGAGTCTTTTGAAAGCGGGCCGGGTCGCGTTCCCAGGGTGGGGTGGGCGAGGCATATTGCATGGCAAACAGGGTGACGACCGGCTCAAAATCAGGGACGGTCAGCACGCTATCGGCTTCGCTGAAGTGCCATTGTCCGTCTTGCGGTTCAACCACGTCCCAGAACAGGTCGGCCAGGGGCGATTGGCGAAACGCCTGAATGCCCAGAGCGCGGAAGTCGGCGAAAATCCAATCGGGTTGCAGGTAGGGGGTGCGTGTATCTATTGCTCCGCGGCGCGAGTCATCCACATAGAAGCGGATGAAGTTCAGGCCAATCTGAACACGCGCCGGGCGCGACAAAGAGAGAGAAGCGGAAGTTTCGGTGGGGATGGGGGATGCGGACGGAAGGGTTGGCGGGGCGTGAGAGGGCCGCGCAGACGGCGCTTTCGTTGGGGGCGGCGGAGAGGCAGCAGGCGCGGGCGGCGCCCCCAGATTGCAAGCCAACAGGAAGAGAGCACCCGTCAAAAGATAAAAAAACTTTCTCATCACCGCTTCTCCGCACGTTCCATGGACGCCCTGTTTTTCTATTTTCTGCTTCGTCCCCTCGGCTTCTGCCTTCGGTAGGGCGGCATGTCAATCGTAAACACCTGGCATTTGGTTGGGTCGAGCAATTTATTCCACAAACTGGGGTGATTCACTGCAAAGTGGTCGGGCGTCATCATCGAAGTGATGACCGTTGGCAGGTTGTTGTAATAGCGGTGATTCAGAATCTGGTACAGTTTATCCTCGGCCCAGGCGGTGCCCATGTTGCTCTCTTTGAAACCGTCCAAAATCAAGAGCGGCGTGGTGCGAATTTCATAAAAGCGCCGGTCGAACGAGACATCCATATTCGGGCGAAAGGTCTGCTTCAGGTAATCCAGCAAGACCGAAACATCCGCCATGACCGCCTGCCCGCCCATGCCCATGCGGTAATGCCCAATCGCCGCCGCCAGGTGGGTCTTACCTGAGTATGACGGCCCCAACAGCACCAGCCAGCCCTGCGGCTCATCGGCGTAACGCGCCGCCGCATCGTGCGCCTCGCGCAGGCGTTTGACATGCGCCGCCGTCACCTTCTCGCGCACAATTTCCTTGTCCTTCACCGAGCGGTAATCTGAAGCCCCCTTGCGCTCGGTGGTCGTCACCGTCACAATCTCCTGGCCTACCTCGCCTTCGCGGTCTTCCCAGTTCTTAAACGTCATCGCCTTGATGTCGTTCATCGAGAGCATCGAAAGCCCCGGGTTACTGCTCTCTTCCGGGTGGCGGTAATCCAGCGTCAGCATGCGGATGTGCGTCACCATCTCCTCATCCTGCAAGCGCGAGCGAATGCGCCCCTCGATTTCGTCCAAAATCAGGTTGGTGGTAATCACCGTTGGCAGTTTGTTGATGTAGCGGTAATTGACAATCTGGAACAACTTCTCCTGGCCCCAGCCGGTCGCGTTCTGCGTGCCGAAATCGTCCATCACCAGCAAATCGGCGTTGCGGATGTCGTTGAAGCGCGCCTCGAAAGTTGTCTCCGGGCTGTCATAAGCCATACGCAAACTATCGAGCAAATCTGGCACGGTAATAAACAGGGTTGGCACGCCGCGTGAAACCACCTCGTTGGCAATTGCTGCCGCCAGGTGGGTCTTGCCGCATCCGTAAGGGCCTTCCAGCAGCATCCAGCCCTGCAAATCGCGCGCAAAGGCCTGGCACTTCTCCAGCGCCGCGCGCAAACTCTCCTGCTCTGGCTGGCTGATGACATTTTTGGCCTTCGGGTTGCCGGTCGTCCTGAAATTCTCAAACGTCAGGTGGCGCAAATGCTCCAGACTGCTCAGGGCATACAACCGCTCACGCGCCGAAGCCGCCTTGTCGCTTGCCCGGCAAACACAGGCCTCCACCTTGCCAAACTTCTCATGCCCCAGCGGCACATCCCAGCGCAGGTAGCCCGCCCCGTGGCAATAGGGACAATCCGGGTTGCCCAGCGGCTCAATTTTCGGGGTCGGCGCCGCCTTCGAGGTACTCCGAGAAGGCACTTCGTCCGTATCCGCCTGCATTTTGTTGAGAGTCTTTTTGATTTCTTCTTTCATCGCGGCCTCGTTCCTTCCAGCCCTTCAAAATCGCTTCCACATACTTCCAGTTTCGAATGTTGCGCTTAAGCGCCTCGCCAATCGCCGCTTCGACCCACTCAGCCGAATAGGTTTGCTCGGCGTCTTTGAGCGCGTCTGCAATCAGCGGCGTCAGCGGCCCAATATTCTGCTCATACACCTGAAAGACATTTGGCACATCACGCGGCGGCGGGTTGATGGAATTGGCGGCGACCGTTAAGCGGCCTTTGGCGGCGGCCTCGGCAATTGCCCGGCCCCGGGGCGAATTCAACACAAATTGGCCGCCCGAAGCATCTCCCACCCGCAGCAGAATCCCGCGCCGGGTGGCTTTCTCCAACGCCGCATCCAGTTCCGCCGCAGACCACCCGCTTATCCGCTCCGTATCGGCGGCGATATCGTCCCGTGAGAGCACCCGCTGGGCAGCCTCCATCTGCTCAAACCGCCAGAGCGCGTACAGGACAATTTTCAGCTCGCCCAAATCGTTCATTTCGGCCAGCAGTTTGCTGAAAAACGAATTGGGCAGGCGCGTGAATGTTTCGGAGGAGGTAAAGCCTTTGAATTCTGTCATTTTTTCGGAGTCCAAAGTCTCCCGATTTTGGATATATCTGTTGAAATCTCTCGCGGTTTTACATCTCAACGTCTGGAGACGCCGGACTTCGTTACGAATTAAAATCCACCGTCCGCGTTGCGGCGTTCTCAAACTTGGTCAGGTTGTTTCTGAAAATCAGGTCAATTGTCCCAACCGGGCCGTTGCGGTGTTTGGCAACCTTCAGATGGGTGACGTTCTGCATGGCCGGGTCTTTTTCGTCGCGGTAAATAAACATGACAATATCGGCATCCTGCTCAAGCGACCCCGATTCGCGCAAGTCCGAAAGTTGCGGCTCTTTATCGGCGCGTTGTTCAACCGCGCGTGAGAGTTGCGCGGCGGCAATTAGTGGCACTTTCAGCTCACGCGCCAGTTGTTTGAGCGAACGCGAGATGTATGAAACCTCCTGCACGCGGTTTTCGTTGCGCGTTTCAGAAGTCATCAGTTGCAGGTAATCTACAATCACCAGGTCGAGGCCAAATTCCATCTCCAGGCGGCGGCATTTGGTGCGCAGCTGCAGGGGTGAAAGCGCCGGGGTGTCATCGAGATAAATGCGCGTATCGCCCAGCACCTCGATGGCGTGAACAAAAAGCGCCTGGTCTTCTTCGGTCAGTTTGCCCGTGCGCAGGCGCTGACTGTCGATGCCGGTTTGCTGTGAAATCAGGCGCTGTACAACCTGCTCATTTGACATTTCAAGCGAGAAAACCGCAACCCGTTTTTTGTACTTTACGGCGGCATTATTGACAACCGACAGCATCCAGGCGGTTTTGCCTTGCCCGGGGCGCCCGGCGATGATGAGCAAATCAGAAGGCTGTAACCCGCCGGTCATTTTATCCAAATCGACAAAGTCGGTCGGCACCCCCACAATCTCATCACCGCGCCGCTGCAATTCGACAATGTGGTCGTAGTAATCACTCAGTACGCTTTTGATGGGCGTGACCTCGTGCCGCAGTTTGCGCTCTGAGACGTTGAAAACCGCCTTTTCGGCTTCTCCCATCACCGTTTCGATGGGGGTTGCTTCCTGGTAGGCCAGGGTGGCAATCTGGTTGGCGGCGGTCAACATCTTGCGCCGAATGGAGTGCGCCTCAATGATTCTGCCGTAGTCTTCTGCGTGCAGGGTGGTTGGCACCTGGTTCAGCAGGGCGGTCAGGTAGGCGCCGCCGCCAATTTCTTCCAGGCGGCTCATGTTCTCGAGCTCGTTGCTGACCGTCAGAAAGTCAATTTTGATGCGTTTCTCGTGCAGGCTGGTAAAGGCCTCCCAGATAAAGCGCAGGCGATGCAGGTAGAAATCATCCGGGTTGAGGAACTGCGCCAGGTCATAATAGACTTCCGGGTTAATCAGCACTGCGCCGATAACGGCTTCTTCGGCTTCGCGGCTGTGCGGCAACCCGGGCGCGGCAGTGGCTGTTTCAGAAGATTGCAAGAAATCGTCCATAGTTTGAGGGCATCAATCGAAAAAGGAAACCTTGAGAAGGCAACAAAAACACAATCGAACAAAAAAGGCACGTCTGAGTTTATTCTACCCTGTCGTGCCTTTTTCCTTGTGTACCTGTTTCCCTGCTTATCCAGTGCTATTCCTCGCCTTTTTTCTCTTCATCATCACCCTTCGATTTATCCAGTTTGCTCAAGAAATCCTCGAAAATCGAAAGGCGCGAGGGGTCTTCCATGCTAAAGGGTTTGCTCCCGCTGCTCGTGCTGGGGGCCGGCGCCGGTGGCGGAGCCGATTCGGTGGGTTCGGGCAGTTGGGCCGCATTGCGCAAATCCTGCTCGGGGCTAATTCCGGCCACCTCCATCACCGATTCGTGTACCAGAATCGGTACCCGGGCGCGGACGGCCAGGGCGACTGCATCGGAAGGGCGCGAATCGATGTTCAGCGTGCGGCCGTCCTCGGTTGTGACCACTATGTTGCCGTAGAAAATATCTTCGCGCAGGGCCACAATTTCAACCCGCCGCACCTGAGCGCCAAAAATGCCAAAAAGGTTTTTGAGCAAATCGTGGGTCATCGGGCGAATCATTTCAATTTCTTGCAGAGCAACGGTAATCGCTTCGGCCTCATACGGGCCGACCCAAATGGGCAGGTAACGCTCCGAATTGACCTGGCGTAAAACCACCAGGCGTTGGGGCGA
Organism: uncultured Anaerolinea sp.; assembly: GCA_964571615.1. GTDB lineage: Bacteria > Chloroflexota > Anaerolineae > Anaerolineales > Villigracilaceae > UBA8950. The sequence continues at coordinate 13,350 of CAZNCT010000029.1, forward strand.
CATCAGGCTAACGCGCACACTATCAATCGTGACTTCAATCATCTCAGGCATGGCAACTCCTATAAGTGACCCAATTTTAGCATAAGGCGGGCTGAAAAATTATCAGTCTTGCATAAAAATCTCGCATTGGGGCAGCCTGCCTTATAATTGGCGCATGCCCATTCGTTTACTTTCTCCTGAAGTTGCTTCTCAAATTGCCGCTGGCGAGGTGGTCGAGCGGCCTGCCTCGGTTGTCAAAGAACTGGTCGAAAATGCTCTCGATGCCGGCGGGCGCTCCCTCAGCATTACCATCCGCGAGGCAGGCCGAACGTTGATTGAGGTGGCCGATGATGGCGCCGGTATCCCAGCCGCAGAGTTGCCCCTGGCGGTTGAGCGCCATGCGACCAGCAAACTGCAAAGCGCCAGCGACCTGTTTCAGATTGGCACACTTGGTTTTCGGGGCGAGGCCCTGGCCTCGATTGGCTCGGTTTCGCGTCTGACAATCACCACCCGCCAGGCCAATTCGACTGCCGGAGCGCGCATTCGGGTCGAGGCGGGCATTGCCGGGCCGGTTGAGCCGGTTGGCGCCCCGGTTGGAACCGTGGTGCGGGTCGAGGACTTGTTCTACAACGTGCCGGCCCGGCTCAAGTTTTTGAAGCAGGATGTCACCGAGCGCCGCGCCATCGATGGGCTGTTATCGCGCTATGCCCTGGCGTATCCGGGGGTGCGCTTCCGCTTTGTCAGCGATTCCGCGCCTGTCTTGCAAACCAGCGGCGATGGCGACCGGCGCGCTATTCTGGCCTCGCTCTATGGGGTTGATGTGGCCCGCCAAATGCTCGAAGTCCTGGCCGAAGAAGAAGGTCTGCGTCTGACAGGGTATATCAGCCCGGCGGCGCTGACGCGCTCAAACCGCAAAGAAATTACTTTTTTCATTAATGGACGCTGGGTCTCTGATACGCCGCTGGTGCAGGCTGTTTTGCAAGCCTACCATACCCTGCTCATGGTTGGGCGCTTCCCGCTGACAGCGCTTTTTCTCGAAATCGACCCGGCAGAGGTGGATGTGAATGTGCATCCGGCCAAGGCCGAAGTCCGCTTTAGAAGCCAGGATAAAGTCTTTAGTTTTGTTCAGCGTTCACTGCGCCGCGCTTTGCTTGCCTACTCACCGGTTCCGGCCATGCCGCCAGCCCAAAATTTGTGGGGAGGTTCTTCGGTAACTGGTAACCAGTATCCAGTGTCCAGCGGACAGTTTTCAGCGGGCAGTGGTCAGGGGGTGGGGCTGGAGTGGGGAATTGCGCATGAAGAGATAAATGCGCAAGGCGGAAGGCAGAATGAAGAATTGAGTGCTGCTCCACAGGGAGATTTTCAGCATTCTGCATTCAGTCATTTACCCTTGTTGCGCCTGGTGGGGCAAATCGGCGCCGCCTACCTGGTGGCCGAAGGCCCAGACGGGTTGTACCTGATTGACCAGCACGCCGCCCACGAGCGGGTTTTGTTTGAAAAACTGATGAATCAGTACGCCCATCAACACATTCCGGCTCAGGCCCTGCTGACACCCGAAATTGTGCAGCTGCCGCCCGCCAGCGCCAATCTGCTCGAAGCGCAATTGCCGGTTTTGCAGAAATTTGGTTTTCAGGTGGAGCCTTTTGGCCCGGGGACGTTTCAGGTGCGGGCCATGCCGGTCTTGTTTTCGGGCAGTGACCCGGCGGCGGCTTTGCGCGCCCTGGTGGAGGATTTTGAAGAAGACGAAGCGCCCCTGCAGGGCGAAATTGAAGCCCGAATTGCCGGGCGGGTTTGCAAGCGTCTGGCGGTCAAGTCTGGGCAGGCGCTTTCTCCTGAAGAGCAGCGCGCTTTGCTCGACAATCTGGAAGCCTGCGAATCGCCGCGCACCTGTCCGCATGGCAGGCCAACGATGATTCATTTGTCTGTCGATGTTCTGGAGCGTCAGTTTGGGCGCAAGGGAGCCCGCTAGGCCTATTTGTGCGGCAGGCTGATGGTGAAGGTCGTCCCCTCGCCCAGTTTGCTTGTCACGCTGATTCGTCCGCCATGCCCCTGAACGATTCCCTTGCAAATCGATAGTCCCAGCCCGGTGCCGGTAATTTTTTCGGTGGCCCGCACCCGGTAGAATTTCTCAAACATGCGCGGCAGTTCGTCTTCGGGAATGCCTACGCCTGTATCCGCAAAGACCAGTTCCCACTCGTTTTCTTTCATTCGGGCGCTAATGGTGACACTGCCGCCCGGGCGGTTGTATTTGATGGCATTGCTGAGCAAGTTGAGCGCAACCTGCTTCAGTTTATCGCGGTCGGCTTGCACAGCCGGCATATCCGAGGGCACATTCAGAAGAATGCTGACCCGGTTTTCGGCGGCTTTGGCTTCCATAAGCAGGCGGCAATCTTCGAGCAGCGGCAAGACCGGGAAGGAAGATTTGTGGAACTGAACCCGGCCCGATTCCAGGCGGGCCAGGTCGAGGAACGAGGAAGTCAGCGTTGTCAGGCGCATGGTCTCGCTCTGAATGTTTTGAATAATTTGTCGGGCTTGTTCGGGGGAAATTTCGGGCCTTAGCAGCAGGTAACTGGCGGTATTGATGGATGCCAGCGGGTTACGCAGTTCGTGCACAAATTCGGCAATCAAGTTCGATTGTTGAAAGAGCCGCGTGTTTTCAATCGCAATTGCGGCCTGAGCGCCCAGAGCAATCAGCAATTCTTCGTCGGCTTCATCAAACTCCCCTTCTTGTTTGTTAAGCACTTCAAGCACGCCGACAACCTTATCTTTGGTGATCAGAGGCACCCCCATGATGGAGCGGGTCGCAAAACTGACAGTTTTGGCGACGTTCCTGAAATAGCGCTGATCCTGATTCACATCGCTAATCCGCAAGGGCTGGCGGTTGAGCACAATCCAGCCTGCGATGCTATCCATTGGAACAATAATGCCGCGCATCAGCGGATCCATATTGGTGGCGGCCTGAAAATAAAGTTCTTTGGCCGCCGAGTCATACAGCAAGATGGAAGCCGCTTCTGCGCCGGTCAGGTCGCGGGCTGCTTCGATGATTCTATCCAACAGCGGGTCGAGGTCGAGGGTCGAGGCCAGGTCGCGCGCAATTTCAATCAGCCGCCGGTAAACATCAGGATTTGAGCCGTTATTTGTCATACCTTTAGTACCCGTTGAACAATTTCTGGAATAATGCGGGCCGCATCGGCGTAAATATTAAGGTCGGCCCGCACGCTAATGTAAGTTGGCGCATTGTTGATGATGACCAGGTGAGCGCCGCGGTCAATGGCCTGCATTGGCAGCCCGGCCACGGGCAAGACCTCCAGAGATGAGCCGATGACCAGCATCAGGTCACATTTGCGCGCCTCAGCCTGGGCCTGATACCAGGCTTTTTGGGGCAATTGTTCGCCAAACAAAATGACATCTGGCTTCAATAAAGCCCCGCAGGCGGGGCAGTGTGGCAGGGTTTGTTTTTCAATAAATTGGGGCAGGTAATCCTGGTAGTCTGCTTTCTGGTAGCACTGCGTGCAGGTCAGGGTGGCAAGCGTGCCGTGCATTTCAATTACTCGTTTCGACCCGGCCTTCTGGTGCAAAACATCTATGTTTTGGGTGATGATGGTTTGCAGTTTGCCTGCCTCTTGCAGGGCTGCCAGCGCTTTGTGGGCCGGGTTGGGGACAGCATCAAAAATGGAACGGGCCAGGGGATGGAACCAGGCAAAAAATTTTTCTGGATGTGCGCGAAAGGTGGCCTGTGAAGCCACCTCGAGCGGTTCATCTTTGGCCCACAGACCTTTCCCTTCTGAGCGAAAGTCAGGAATGCCAGAGGGCGTTGAAATCCCGGCCCCGGTCAGGGCGATCGCATGTTTTGCCTGGGTGATGAGCTCAGCGGCAAAATCAAGCGCATCCAGGGTTTGATCTGGCAGGTCGGTCATCAGCAGGCTAGCGGACTGCGCGGGCGACAACTTTATTGGCCAGGGCGGTATATTGCTGGTTGGTCAGGCTTTCGGGTTGCACCAGCACCGCCGCGTTTTGCAGCCGGATGGCTTGCAAGAGCAGTTCGGGCGCAGGGGTAAAGGTGGCATCGATGGCGTACTGAACCTTATCCTGCACCTGGGGCACGGAGAGTTGCGCTTCAGAGCGAATGCGATAGTTGACGACCAGGTGCACTTTTGAACGGTCGCTGATGATTTGATGCAGGTCTTCAATCAGGGCGCGGGTGTGCAAGACCGGGTTGGTGAATGGTTCAGAAACAACAATGATTTCGCTCAGAGCCGGAATCAGTTTTTGGTTCAGTGTCGTTAGGCCCGAGCCCAGGTCAACGACCACATATTTTGCCATAAAGGTCATTCGGCTCAAAATGGCCTGAAACTGCTGGATGTTATCGAGCAGGGCGGCATCTTTCGGTCTGGCTGATGCGCATAAAATTTTGACCCCCGATTGATGCTTGGAAATTTTTTCTTTGACGACCTCGCGGGTGATGTCTTTGGCCTGCATGTTGAGCAGTTCGGTCAGTCCTTGCGGTTTGCCCAGGTTCAGGTCGTCAACCAGGGTTCCTTGCCCCGGGCGAAACTCGGCCAGAATAACGACAGCGCCGCTGGCGCGCTCGAGGCTCGAGGCCAGATTGAGCGCAACGGTGGTGGCTCCCAGCCCGCCGCGCGCGCCCAATACGCCAATCACATAGGCTGGCTCTGAACTCATCGGGCCGGTCGGAGGATTGACCACTTTGCCTTTCGATGCCCGCGCCAGCAGGGCTTTGACGTGGGCCTGTAATTCGGCGGGATGGGTTGGTTTGGTCAGGTAATCATCGGCTCCGGCTTCGAACCCGGTCACCTTGTCTTCCAGCTGGCTCTTGGCCGTAAACATCAAGATGGGAATATCAACCGTCTTGGGGTTTGAGCGCAGGTGACGGGCCACTTCGTAGCCGTCCATTTGCGGCATCATGACATCCAGCAAAATCAGATTCGGGAGTTCGGCCAGGGCCAGGTCGAGGCCCTGCTGTCCGTTTGATGCAGCAACAATCTGGTAGCCTTGTTTTTGCAGCATCATGCCAACCAGCCGCAGGGTGTCAAGGTCGTCGTCGATAATCAAGATTTTTTCGGCCATAGTTGTATCCCAGTGGTGTGCGAAGAGTATAAACACAGTTTAGCATTAAGACAGCATTCAATCAAGTTTGTGATTCGAGGTATAATCACCTCCCAATCTCAACCGGGGATGACAGGCTTCGACAGGAGAGGCTGGTCCCGGAATGCGAGCCGAGAGGTGCCGACCTCGTTAACTCAGCGCAAACAATCAAGTGCCAACCGCACTTCCTACGCCGCTTTGCCCCTCGCTGCCTAATCCGCAGTAGAGAGTGAACCGGCCCGTCCCTGCGGGGACGGCGTTCACCGCTCCCGTCGTCCTCCCGGAGAGCGAGTGGGCGTCAAAAAGGAGGAATGCCGCGCCGGAAGGTCACGCACGGCGCGAAAGAGGGCCTTCGGGTCTGAGTGAATGGGTGCAGGTGGTTTTGCCGATTGAGCAGCCTGCGCCGACAAGCGTCAACCGGCTACGCTCGTAGATTTCCGAGGGTCGAATCTTTTGGACGCGGGTTCGATTCCCGCCATCTCCACAACATCAATTTTCGGGTTACAGAAAGCACACTCTTCGGGGTGTGTTTTTTGTTTTTCGGGTCTGAAGTCCGCTTTAGAGTGGAAAAATTTTTGTTGCGGCCAGCATTGCTTTTAGCCCGCAAAGCGGGCTTTGTGTTATAGCCGGGCGATTCATCGCCTGGCGCAGCTGAATCCGGTCATCAATTTTTAATGTTGAAAGCAATACCCCGTGTGCTAAAATGGAGTTATCAACCCATGTTTGGGTGCTTTCCCAAAGGAGAAGAATGCCATGAAACCAGTAAAGCCGTTTTTCGTTATTCTGGTCTTTGTCCTGTTTGTGGGCATGGCCTGTAATTTTGGCGCAACCCCGCCCTCACCCGCGACAGAACCCCCACCCGTTGAAAACCCAACCGATGAACCACAGCCCCAGCCTGCCAGCGGTGCAGTTACCAGCCTGGATGATTTGAAAGACGCTGTCATCCAGATTGAATCGGTTGGTACCTTTGTTGACCCGCAGGTTGGTTTGCTGGTCAATGCCGGAGGATACGGCTCAGGGTTTATCATTGACCCTTCAGGTATCGCTGTGACGAACAATCACGTTGTGACCGGCGCGGCTACGTTGAGGGTGTTCTTGAACGGCCAGCAGTATAACGCCCGTGTTCTGGGGGCCTCCGAATGCGCCGACCTGGCGGTCATCCAGGTTCAGGGCAGCAATTTCAAATATCTCAACTGGTACGCTGGCGATGCCAAAACCGGCACCGAGGTTTATTCGGCAGGCTTCCCGCTCGGTGAGCCGCAATTTACCCTGACCAAGGGCATTATTTCGAAAGAAAAAGCCGAAGGTCACACCAACTGGGCCTCGCTCGATTATGTGCTCAGCCACGATGCCACCATCAACCCTGGCAACTCTGGCGGCCCGCTGGTTTCTCAAAATGCTGAGGTGGTGGGTGTGAACTATCGCTCGCGCCCCAACTTCAACCAGTATTTTGCCATTGATGCCAAGACGGCCCAAACCATGCTTGATGACCTGAAAAGCGGCAAAGATGTCTGGAGTATTGGTGTCAATGGCACCGCTGTCCGCTCTGAAGATGGCTCACTCTCAGGCATTTGGGTGGTTTCGGTCAAGTCTGGCTCTCCGGCAGATAAGGCTGGGGTCAAGCCTGGCGATATCTTGTATCAGATGGAAGGCCTTGTGCTTGCAACGGATGGCACGATGAAAGATTACTGCGACATTCTGCGTTCGCGCGCGATGACTGATACCATGTCGCTGACCGTGATTCGTTTTGCCACCAGCGAAATTCTTGAAGGTCAGTTGAATGGCCGCGAGCTGGCGGTCACTGGTTATTTTGGTGACAGCGGCGGCAATTCTGGTTCGACGGGTTCCACGGGTTCGTCTGGCAGCACGAGCGGACAGACCTATTTTGTTGAAGAGTTTGATAGTGACCCGCAGTGGTATTACGAGGTGATTAAGGGCCGCAGTAGTTCTGATGCCAAGAAGGCCACCTACAAGTTTGACTTTGGCCGCATGATTTTCGATATTACTGACAAAGACCTGTACGCCTACTACGTCTATGAAGGCAATCTGTATGAAAATAGCCGTACAACCATCCGCTTTGAAAATCGCGGGGTGAACTCGCAGCAGGTCAGCCTGGTTTGTCGGATGAGTGATGAGGGCTGGTATGAATTCGCTGTCCAAAGCGACGGCCTGTGGTTCCTTTATGCCGTGGTAGATGGCTACAATCTGATGGCCAATGGCGGCTCAACGGCGGTTCGCCTGGACAAGGAAACCAATGAGTACGCCTTTGTCTGCGATGACAACAAACTGTCGTTCTTCATCAATGGCGTTGAGCCAAAGGGCAGCCCCTATACCGACCGTAAATATGTTTTGCGGCGCGGTAACGTCGGTTTTTCGGTCTCATCCCTCGTCTCCACCCCGGTAAAAATAGAGGTGGATTGGTTCGAGATTGCTGAGCCGTAAATCGTTTTTGCTAAGGTGGCCGGGCCGCCCAGCGATGGGCGGCCCTTTTTATTCGTTTTCTGCGCTTGCCAGCCGGTCGAAAAAGTGTTAAAAATGCCCTCCTATGTCTGAAAAATCCCCCGACTTCTTTATTGGCCCGGTTCCGATTTATGGGCGGGCTATTCTGGCTCCGATGGACGGTTACTCCGATTGGCCGTTTCGCTCGGTTTGCCGCGCCCTGGGTTCGGCGATGAGTTATACCGAGTTCGTTAAATCTGAAGATATTGTGCATCAGTTTCGGCGTGTGCGCGCCCGGATGGTCTATGAGCAGGCCGAACGCCCGGTCACCATTCAGATTTATGGCGATGACCCGGATGTGATGCTCGAGGCTGCTCTGATTGCCCAGGATTTAGGGCCCGATGTGATTGATATCAACATGGGCTGCCCGGCCAAGAGTGTCGCGCATCGCGGTTGTGGGGTTGGGCTGATGCGCACCCCGGCCAAAATTGGCCAGATTTTCAGCAAACTGACCGCTCGTCTCAGGGTACCGGTGACAGGCAAAATGCGCCTGGGTTGGGATGATTGCCTGAATTACCGGGATGTCGCCCGGATTGTTGCCGAGAATGGCGCGGCCTTGATAGCCGTTCACGGGCGGACGAAGAACCAGGGCTACGGCGGTCAGGCCAATTGGGATGCGATTGCCGAGGTCAAGGCGTTGGTCAAAATTCCGGTCATCGGGAATGGGGATATTAAGCGGGTTGCTGATATTGCCCGTATGATCGATTACACCGGCTGTGACGCGGTGATGATTGGGCGTGGGGCGATTGCCAATCCGTGGATTTTTTCTGGCCTCGACCGTGAGCAGGTCTCTCAAGAGCAAGTGCGCGAAACCATGCGCCAGCATCTTGAAAAAAACGTCGCCTTTTATGGCGAGGAAGACGGTGAACGACTGTTTCGCAAGCACGCCATGCACTATCTCGGTTTGCACCATCTTGACCGCGAGGCGCGTAAGAACATCTTGCGCAAGCGTCCACCGGGCGAATATATGCAGATTTTGCGCGAAATTGAAGCGCAGATGGTCATCAACGCGTAGGGCGGGAGGAATTCCCGCCCTACGCATTTCAAAGGATAGTCCGGATTGCGTTACTGAGCCATTCCCGACTCAGGCGGGTGTGTGGGCGCTTCCTTGCCCAGTTCGAGCGAACGTTCGTAAGCCGCCCAAATGGCGCGTGAGAGGGCGGTGCGAAACCCGGCTTTTTCGAGAAAGTACATCGCTTCGGCAGTTGTGCCGCCTGGCGATGTGACCTGGTTGCGTAAGGCGGCTACATGGGTTTCGCCTTTCTGATTCAAGTTTTCATAATAAGCCACTGAACCTTTGATGGTCTCAAGCACCAGTTTTTCTGAGATGCGCCGCGCAAAGCCCATGTGCACCCCGGCGTCAATCATTGCTTCCATAAACAGGAAGACGTAAGCAGGCCCGGTGCCAGAGAGGGCAGTCGCCATATCGAGATAGTTTTCATCGTCCACTTCGACTTGTTCGCCCAGCGCACTCAGGATGTTGCGGGCTGTTTCTTTTTGGGCTTCGTTAACCGCTTCAGAGGCAATCCAGACCGTGATGCCGCGGCTGATTTGAGCCGGGGTGTTGGGCATCGAGCGGATAACGGCTTTGTGCCCCAGCCCTTTACTGATTTTGGCGATTTTCGCCCCGGCCACAATTGAAAGCACCAGAGCATCGGGGCGGATGTGGCCTTTGAGCCCATTCAGCACATCGCTTAGGCGCTGTGGCTTGACCGAGAGAATAACGACATCGGCATTGCTGACAGCCAGGCTGTTATCGGTAAATGGAATCGTGCCGTATTTTTCGCGCAGTTCCTCGACCCGCTCGGCGCGCGCATCGGCGGTGTGCAGGTTTTCGGGGCGCGACAGCCCCTGGCGCAGCAGCCCGGCCAGCATGGCTTCGCCCATTGCGCCTGAACCAATAAAGGCAATCTTTTTTGTGAGCATGAATGTTTTCTCCTTAATTTAAAGACCCGGCAGATGTCTTAAGGCCTGCCAGGTCTGATGTCTTTTCTTAACGATTGAAATATCCCAGCGCAACCCGCAGGCGTTCTTCGACCTGATTGGTTGTGTCTTTGGGAATGGATTGGATGGCAGTTTGGGCTTCGACCACGCTATAGCCCAGGGCGGTCAGCGCGGCCAGGACTTCGGAATCGGCATCTGACAGGCTGGCGACCCGCCCGAGGGTGTCGGTGGGTTTCAGACGGTCGTGCAGGTAGAGGACAATTTTTTGGGCAGTCTTTTTGCCCACGCCCGGTACCCGGCTGAGCAGGTCTGGCTCTTCGTTGAAAACGGCTCGTTGAACGGCATCCAGGCTGAGGGTAGCGAGTACCGAGAGCGCCACTTTGGGGCCAACACCGTCCACACCGAGCAAGGTCAGGAAGAGTTGGCGCTCTTCGGCGCTCTCAAATCCGTATAGTGAAAGTTCGTTTTCACGCACAACCAGGTGAGTGAACAGGAAGGTTTTTTCTCCAACCTGAAGCGATTCGACCAGGCTTTTGGGCGCAAATACGCGCAGGCCTACGCCGCCAACGGCGATAATCAGGGCGTTGTCTTCTTTGTGTTGGATTTCTCCGTGAAGGGTGGCAATCATGGCCTGATTTTATCGCGTTTTTTCAAATCGCCCTGTTGTTTTTTCTGGTACACTGGCTTACAGAAAGGAGCCTTTATGCCAGAAACTCGTTCAGAAGACCTGCCCGGAAATTTGTTGCGGGCGATTAATTTTGCAGCCCAAAAGCATCGTCATCAGCGCCGCAAAGGGGCTGAACAGGTGCCTTATATCAATCACCCGATTGCGGTGGCAGAGTTGCTCTGGCGGGTGGGCGGTATTCGGGATGAAGTGACATTGCTGGCCGCAATTTTGCATGATACCGTTGAAGATACCGATACAACCCCCGAGGAATTGGCCCAACTTTTTGGGCCGGAAGTGCGCGATGTGGTCATGGAGGCGACCGATGATAAGAGCCTGCCAAAAGCCGAGCGCAAGCGCCTGCAAATTGTCAATGCGCCCCATAAGTCGGTTCGCGCTCGGGCGGTGAAGATTGCCGATAAGATTTCAAATTTGCGCGATATCGTCAATACTCCGCCGCGGAGTTGGAGCGCAGAGCGTATTCGCGCTTATGTGCTGTGGAGCGCCGAGGTGGTTGCCGGTTTGCGCGGGGCGCACCCGGCCCTGGAAGCGGCTTATGATGAAGCCTTTTCGGAAGCGAGACGGGCTGTTTTGGGTTCGTCAGA
>CAZNCT010000029.1:24170-30311 GCA_964571615.1 uncultured Anaerolinea sp.
ACCGAGTGTGAAGTAGAAAGTGGCCCCTTGGCCGGGTTGTGACTCAGCCCAGATTTTGCCGTTGTGACGCTGGATGATGCGCTGAGCGATTGCCAGGCCAATGCCTGTGCCTTCAAATTCCTCGGGGCGGTGCAGGCGTTGGAAAACCCCAAACAGTTTATGCGCGAAGCGCATATCGAAGCCGACTCCGTTATCGCGGACGTAATAGATGGTTTCGCCATTGGCCTGGGTGTAGTTGACTTCGATTTGGGCCGGGCGGCTTTCGCGGCTGTATTTAATCGCGTTGCTAAACAGGTTGACAAAAACCTGCCGCAGCAGGATGTAATCGGCATCGCAGGGCGGCAGGTCGGCGCAGGTAAACTCCACAGGCCGGTGTGGAATGCTGGTCGAGGCGGTCTGCCAGGCTTCAGAAACCAGCTGGCAGGTGTTAATTTTCTGGCGGTTGATGTCGGCTCGACTGGTACGGGAGAAGGTCAGCAGGCCGTCAATCAGGGCGCCCATCTGGTTGGTGCCGGTGATGATTTTGCCCAGAAACGATTGTCCCAGGGGAGGCAGGTTTTCTGAGAAGTCATCGAGCAAGATGTGTGCATAGCCGCCAATGGCTCGCAGGGGGGCGCGCAGGTCGTGAGAAACCGTGTAAGAGAAGGCTTCCAACTCACGGTTGGCGGTTTCTAACTCGGCGGTGCGTTGCTGAACACGCTCCTCGAGCTGGGTGTTGAACAGGCGCAGGTGTTCTTCAACCAGTTTCTTGGGAGTTTCGTTCTCAAATAGAATTCCGGCGCTGTGGGATGTCAGGGGAATGATTTTGAGACCGAACGCTTCGCTGATTTCTCCATCGCTATTTCTTGAGACGGTTTCAATATCGTTGGGGGTGCCGCTCCGAATGGCGGCCAGGCATTTTTCGGCCAGCGTGTTGGTGCCAAAGATTTTGGAAATTTTGCTAACCGGTTGCCCGATGATTTTCTTACTGGCTGGGCCTGAGAAGCGTAATGCGGCCGGGTTCGCGGCTGTTACCCGCAGTGAAGAGAGGTTGTTGGGGTCTTCTGCCTGGACAATCAACAGCCCAACCTGCATGGTATTGACAATATCGGCATACTGGCGCACGGTTTCTTCGGCTTGCTGGCGTTCGGCTATTTCGCGCTGGAGTTTGTTGTTGGCTTCGAGCAAATCCTGGGTGCGTTCGGCCACCCGCAGGTCGAGTTCGAGGTTGAGTTCGCGCTGTTCTCGAATGGCGTTTTCCATGGCGCTGGCTGATAGCCAGGAAAGCAAGGCAAAGAAGAGAAAGGCAAAATAGGGCAATGGCTGGGGCACCAGGTTGGCCGAGAGCGCCAACAGGTTCAGTTCGAGGATGGTCAGGCCAGCAAAGATGAAACTGAAAGAAGGCCGTACCAGCACGCTGGCAAGCATGATGGGCATGATGAAGGTGTAGAGACTGCGCCCATCAATCAGTTCTTCGGGGCTGTCGCTGAAAGCGAAGGCGACCAGCAGGAAGAGCAGGAACATGAAACCAGCCTCGCCGCGCCGCAATTTGCGATTGAGCCAGTAAAAAAAGATGTAACCGCAGATTGCTGCGGCCAGCCACAGGTACAGAGCAGTATTTTCCCCTTTTTGAATGCCCAGTTGTTCTGAATAGAACAGTTCAATCAGGAAAATGAGCAGACCGGAAAACAGTGAGAGCGCAAAGGTGCCGAGCAGGATGATGTTGAATAACCGCCGCCGCCGGGCATCATCGGGGTCGCCATCTTTAACTTCAATAATTTTTTCGAGCAGGTTGCGAAAGTTTGCAAAGATGGCTCGAGCGCGCATGTCGGCCTGCTAAAAGAGCCACCAGCCAAGCAGGGCGGCGCTCAGGGTCATGGTGATGTTATCCACATCTTTGTGGGGCAGGGATTCAACCAGCATACTCGCCAGCGCAATCAGCAGCAGCGGCGGCAGGAAAGAGGCAAAGGGCGCGGAGAAAATTCCGAGCCAGGTATAGACCCACAGGATAAGCGCCGAAAGCCCCAGGCCGCCGATGAAAACGCTGATAGAGCCTGCCAGGCTTTTTTCTGGCGACCAGGGCAGGCGGGTAGAACGAATCCGCCGCCCGATGACGTCGGCGACCCCATCGCCGCCGCACATCATCAGCAGCGCAACCATGCCGACCGGCGAGTCCTTCCAAAAAAGAATGGTCAGCAGGACAAACATGATGCCGTAGTAGAGCGGGCCGCGCAAAATTTCACGCGGGTTGCCGCTGCGTGACATGGCTTTGACCGAGGCTTCGTCCTGGATGACGCCCAGACCAATCAGCGCGAACTGTACGGTGATTAGCCCCGGTACCAGGGCGGCCAGGTAACGGTCGTACCACTCGCCAGGGAACAAGAGCCAGCAAAGCACAAAAATTGGCCCGGTGCCGATGTGGATGAGTTTGCGGCTCAGGCGGCTTTCGACCCAGCCGCGGTGGGCGGCGAAATCCATCAGGCGCAGCCAGGCGATGGCGGCGCCAAAGGTCAGGAAGAGGGCGGCGAAGGAATTCATGGAAGATGCTCCGTTAGGTATTTGTCAAATATAGCATATTTGCGGCTATAATCGGCCAACATTTATGAAAAAAGACTCTCTCACCTGTTTTTTGGATGGCGCGCGCGCTGAACTGCCTATTTTAATTGGGGTGGCTCCGTTTGGGATGATTTACGGCATTCTGGCGCTGGGCGCGGGACTTTCGCCGCTGGCGGCCCAGGCCATGTCGGCGATTGTTTTTGCGGGTTCATCTCAGTTCATGCTGGTACAGCTGGCCGGGGCTGGTGCGCCGGGCCTGGTGATGGTTTTGACCGGTTTTGTGATTAACCTGCGCCACGCGCTGTATTCGGCTTCGGTTGGGCCGCACGTGCAGGGTTTGAACCCGGCCTGGAAGGGCTTGCTGGCCTATTTATTGACCGATGAAGCCTATGCGGTCAGCATTCTGCATTACAACAACCCGGGCGCGCCGCCTGAAAACAAACACTGGTATTTCCTGGGGGCCGGTCTGATGCTTTGGACTGGCTGGCAAATCAGCACGGCGATTGGCATTTTTCTGGGCGCGCAGATACCGGCGGCCTGGGGGCTTGATTTTACCCTGGCCCTGACGTTTATTGCGCTGGTTTTTCCGGTCATCCGCGACCGGCCAACCCTGCTGGCGGCCTTTTCGGCGGGCCTGACGTCGATTCTGGCGGCGGGCATGCCCTATAAACTGGGCCTGGTGACCGCCGCGCTGGTCGGAATTTTGGCCGGGTTGCTCTCGGAGCGCAAGCCATGAATATTTGGGTGGTGATGTTTGCGCTTGGCGCGCTGACGTTTCTGACGCGCCTTTCGTTTATTGGTCTGTTTCATCGCTGGCAGCCACCCGACCTGGTTCGGCGGGCTTTGCGCTATGTGCCTGTGGCGGCGCTGACGGCGATTATCGTCCCGGAGTTGTTGATGCCCGATGGCGTCCTGAATCTCAATCCGCTGAACCCGCGCCTGTTGGCTGGCTTGCTGGCAATGGCGATTGCCGTCCGCACCCGCAGCGTGACCTGGACAATTGCGGCAGGCATGGCGGCTTTCTGGCTCTTGCGCTGGCTGTTGGGAATGTAACTTTTATCACACGGGTTTGGCGTTGGAACAGGTATAGTTGCGCCTGATTTCTCCCGCTTGTGCGGACAACCCCAATTGCTTGAAAGGAAAGAATCCCATGAACGAGAAAACCTGCCTGAACTGCAACCGCAATGCCGACCTTGTGCCGCTGATTTCGCTGGAATATCGCGGCCAGGCCTATGCGATTTGCCCGCAGTGCTTTCCAATTTTGATTCACAAGCCCCAGGCCCTGGCCGATAAGTTGCCGGGCAGCGAGGGGCTTTTCCCGGCCAATCACGACCACTAACTGTCTGAAAGCGAGGCCATCTGCCGCCATGAAGTTGTATTTCATCCGTCATGCTCAATCGCAGAACAATGCCAACTGGGGCAACCCGAAATATCAGGAAAACCCCGACCCGCCGCTCACCGAAACGGGCCGCCAGCAGGCGGCTTTGCTGGCCGCTTTTCTGGAACGCAACCAGACTCTTCGCCCTGGCCCGGAGTGGGACCCGCAGAACCGCTTTGGCTTTGGTCTGACGCATTTGTATGCGAGCCTGATGGAGCGCTCTGCGGATACCGCCGCCCCAATTGCCTGCGCGCTGGGCATCCCTTTTGCGGCCTGGCCCGATATTCACGAAGGCGGCGGGATTTTCAGCCGCGAGGACAAAGGGAACCCGATTGGCTTGCCGGGCAAACCGCGCTCATTTTTTGAGCGCAATTTCCCCGAAATGCGTCTGCCCGATGACCTGGATGAAAGCGGCTGGTGGAACCGGCCTTTTGAACAAGATGCTGAGCGGGCTATCCGCGCCGGGCGTTTTTGGAGCGAACTGCTGGCCCGTCACGGCGACCAGGAGGGGCGGCCCGAGCATCGGGTGGCGGTGGTCAGTCATGGCGGCTTTTTCATGCACTTCATGTGTGCCGCGCTCAACCTTCCCTGGCGGCAGGCGGCTTTGGGACTGCAATCCTGGTTCCTGCTTAGCAATGCCTCCATCAGCCGCTTTGACATTCAGCAGTCCGATTTGACTATCTGTTATCTCAATCGCACCGATTACCTGCCCGATGCGCTGGTGAGCGGTTGATTTTGTACTGGATTGGTCATGTTGCGCACTTGAAAGCAGGCTAAAATAGACAAAGGTTCTCCGAATTGAAAGTGAGCGAGTATGAAACCTTTGACGAACTGCCTGCTGATTTTGCTGGTCCTGGCGCTGGCCGCTTGCGCTCCTGCGGGGGCCGGGCCGGCCACTGGCGCTCCCGCAACCCTGGCGCCGACTGTGGCGCCGACAGCCTCGCCTTTTCCTTCACCGCCTCCTGCTGCGACGCCGGTTTTGCTCGACCCCTGCCTGCTTGGCGCGTGGACGATGGATGTCTATGCCCTGAATAATAAATTTCTCGACCTGACCGGCTCGCCCATCTTGTCCATCATTGCGCCCAGCCTGATGAGCATTGAATTTCGTGAAAACCAGTCCTTTGCGGTGGAGGGCAGTATCACCATTCGCGGCGAAATGAGCGGCGGTAACTACATGGAACTGGATGGCTATCACCAGGCCAGCGGTTCTTATGCCGCAGATGGCAGACTGCTCTCTTTTATTGCCGCGCAGGATATTGTGGACTTTGGCGAGATGCGCGTTTACATCAACGGCCAACTGTCCCAGGGTGTCTTCGAGGCCGGGCCGCCGCCTGAAGCGATGCTCTCTCTGCCCGCAGATGCGGCTTATGCTTGTTCGGGCAATAGTCTCAAAATCACTTTTGAAGGCCCGCGAGGAACGGTCACGGAAGAGTGGAGCCGTTAGCCGGGCGATGACGAAAAAGGTCTGATCTTGCAATCAAAACAAACGGCGACCAGTTTGCGCTGGCCGCCGTTTGTTTTTTAGAACGGATATTTTCTTTATTTCACCAGTTTTTCATCCGGCGGACAGGCCTCGGCAGCGGCTGCCAGCATTTCGGGCGCGGAGGTGACCTGGCCGTTGAACCACTTCTTTTGCAGCCAGAAAGCCACATTCACCAGCCCAATCATCACCGGCACTTCGACCAATGGGCCGATGACTGCCGCGAAGGCCGCCCCAGAGCGCAGTCCAAAGACGCCGACAGCCACCGCAATTGCCAGCTCAAAGTTGTTGCTGGCGGCTGTGAAGGAGAGCGTGGTGGTTTTGGAGTAATCCGCGCCGATGGTTTTGCCCATGAAGAAACTGACCAGGAACATGACCACGAAGTACACCAGCAACGGGATGGCGATGCGTATCACGTCGAGCGGCAGTTCCACAATCAGGTCGCCCTTGAGCGAGAACATGACCACGATGGTGAAGAGCAGGGCAATCAGGGTCAGCGGGCTGATTTTGGGGATGAAAACCTTTGAGTACCACTCTTTGCTCTTGACCCGAATCAGGACGAAGCGCGTCAGGAACCCGGCAATAAACGGAATGCCCAGGTAGATGAAAACGCTCTCGGCAATTTGCCCGATGGTGATTTCGACCACCGAGCCGCTCAGCCCAAACCAGGTCGGCAGGACGGTGATAAAGACGTAGGCGTAAACGCTGTAGAACAAAACCTGAAAGACACTGTTGAAAGCCACCAGCC
>CAZNCT010000030.1:0-2484 GCA_964571615.1 uncultured Anaerolinea sp.
CAGTTTCTTTTGCCATTTTTTCCTCCAACGGTTTTTTTAAGAAATACCTTGCTGGGCAAGCGCTTCAGCGCCGCCAGCAATGTCGAGAATGTCGCTTGTAATAGACTGCTGACGCACTTTGTTGTACTCGAGTTGCAGTTCGCCGGCCAGTTCGTTGGCATTGTCGGTAGCGTTGCGCATGGCAACCATGCGGGCAGCGTGTTCGCTGGCCAACGATTCCAGAATGGCCTGGTAAACCTGCAGGGCAGTGAAACGCGGGATAATCTGGTCTAAGATTTCTTGCTCAGCAGGCTCGTAAATGTAAGCCGCCGAAGGCCCAGATTTATGACCAAATTCTTCTTCCACCAGCCCGGCGCCGCTCGAAACTTCCAAAGGCAGCAGTTTCTTGACGGTCGGGTCTTGTTTGACCATGTTGACAAAGTCGGTATAGACCAGGTAGACCTCGTCAAACCTGCCGCTTAAGAACTCATCCACTGCCATGCGGCCAATCGCCGAGACATCTGAAAAAGCGGGGGCGGCTGGCAGGTTGCTGAAATCGGCAATCACCCGCTGCCGGCGGCGCAAGAGCAGGTCGCGTCCTTTGCGTCCCACAGCAATAAAACTGACCGGGGTCGGCCAATTGGCAAACTGGCGGAAGGTGTAGCGGATAAGGTTGGTGTTGTAAGCGCCAGCCAGGCCCCGGTCACCGCTGATGAGTACTACCAGCGTATTTTTGACCTCCGGGCGCGAAGTCAACAGCGGGTGCAGCGAATCACGGCCCGGTTGCAGGGAGATATGAGTCAGTACCTGCCAGGCCTTGGTGGCATAAGGGCGGGTGCCCATCAGGGCAGAAATGGCCTTACGCACTTTGCTGGCTGAAACCGCCTGCAAAGCGCGTGTAACCTGAGAAATATTTTTGACACTCTTGATGCGCAGCCGCATCTCGCGGGCAGAAGCCATAGATGTCTCCTTGTCGGCTAGTGACGTGGACTAGTCGGCAAACGGGTTAGGCCTGCCAGGTGTTGTTGAACGCCGAGAGCGCTTCGCGCAGTTTCTTTTCATTCTCGGGTGTAATTTGGCGTTTTTCGGCAATGTTTTTGCCGATTTCAGGGTGCGAGGCGTCCAGGTACTTGAGCAGGTCCACTTCCCACTGGCGCATTTTCTCAACCGGGATGTTGTCGGCGTAGCCCTGGGTACCGGCAAACAAGACCATCACCTGATGCTCAAGCGAAGCCGGGCTGTACTGCGGCTGTTTCAAAATTTCTTGCATGCGGCGGCCACGGTTCAACTGCCCCTGGGTGGCTTTATCCAGGTCAGAGCCGAATTGAGCAAAGGCGGCCAACTCACGGTAGGCGGCCATGTCGAGGCGCAGGCGTCCGGCCACCTGTTTCATGGCTTTGGTCTGGGCGGCGCCACCAACGCGCGAAACGGAGATACCCACGTTTACCGCCGGGCGGATACCAGCATTGAACAGGTTACCTTCCAGGTAAATCTGGCCGTCGGTGATGGAGATGACGTTGGTCGGCACATAGGCCGAGACATCACCGAGCAGGGTTTCAATAATCGGCAGGGCAGTCAGCGAACCACCCGTACCGTGAACTTTGACGACTTTGAAGTTTTCTTTGCCTTCGAGCTGTTCCAGGGCTTTTTCGGCTTCATGCTGTGAGAGCGGGCCGGTGTAAACTTTGCCGTTGACGGCATCGGCTTCACTGGCTTCAGCGCCTTCAAATTCTTTTTTGACAATCACAAACTTATTGGCCAGGCGGGCGGCGCGCTCGAGCAGGCGCGAGTGCAGGTAGAACAGGTCACCGGGATAGGCTTCGCGTCCGGGCGGGCGGCGCAGGAGCAGGGAAACCTGGCGATAAGCCCAGGCGTGCTTCGAAAGGTCATCATAGACGACCAGCGCGTCGCGCCCGGTTTCCATGAATTCCTCGCCCATGGCGCAGCCAGCATAGGGGGCAATGTATTGCAGCGCGGCGGCTTCGTCTGCCGGGGCGACGACTACCATCGTGTGTTCCATTGCGCCATATTTTTCAAGCAGGGCCACGGTGCGGGCAATGGCCGATTTTTTCTGACCGATGGCCACGTAAATACAGACCACGCCCTTGCCTTTTTGGTTGATAATCGTATCAATCGCAATCGCGGTTTTACCGGTCTGGCGGTCGCCGATGATGAGTTCGCGCTGGCCGCGCCCAATCGGGATCATGGCGTCAATCGCTTTGATACCGGTTTGCACGGGGGTATCAACATCCTGGCGGGCAACAACGCCGGGGGCAATGCGCTCAATGGGGCGATAGCCGCTAAAATTGACCGGGCCTTTGCCGTCAATTGGTTCACCGAGTGCGTTTACCACCCGCCCGACCAGGCCATCGCCGACCGGCACAGAAGCAATGCGCCCGAGCGAACGAACGGTCATTCCTTCTACAATTCCGGCGTAATCGCCCATGACGATAACGCCGACTTTATCCTGTTCAAGGTTGAACGCGATGCCAATCACACCATTCT
>CAZNCT010000030.1:2496-8716 GCA_964571615.1 uncultured Anaerolinea sp.
AACTGGACCAGTTCCTGTGAACGGACATTGGCCAGGCCTTCAACACGCGCAATACCATCACCAGCCTCAAGCACCGTTCCGACATCACTGATGCTGTAATCAGGTTGGAAGGAATCGATTTGCTTTTGAAAATCGCTCGTGATTTGCTTAATCAGGTCTGACATTTGGCCTCCACCATTGGGATTTTTCGATAATTCACCCCGCCTGAGATTCAGGCGTAAACTTACGCGCACTATTAAATTACAAAATGCCGTGACAAGCGGCGTAGAACGTCCCAATCATACCTGAAAGCATAGGGATTGTCCAGTTATGCTCCCGTGCGCGCGGCGCAGGGGAACTTTTGGGCCAGCGTGGACGTCTTAGGGCCATCAAAGTACATGGAGAGATGACGATGAAAGCCTTTTTGTCCTTCCTTTTTCTGCTTACCTTGCTGTTGTCGGCTTGCCTGCCGGTCGATGCGCCGAATGCCGGGCCGCGGCCAGCGGTGGATGAAGCGCCTGTCTCGGGGCCAGATGCGCCGGTGAGCAGTGATGAAGACCCGGCGCCCCAGGCGCCAGATTATGCGCCCCAGCCTGGCGATGCGCGCTTGCTGCCCGGCAGTACCCACATTAACAGCCGCGAAGTGCTCAACCTTGAATCGTACCCGCCGCAGTTTGTCCTTGCCGTTTCGGGAGATTTGCCCGACCCCTGCCATCAGTTGCGCGCCCGCATCAGCCCGCCCAACGAGGATGGACGAATTGATGTGAACCTGTATGCGCTGGTGGAACCCGACACAATGTGTATGCAGGTTTTGAAGCCTTTTGAAATCAGCATTGCTTTAGGGAGTTTTCCGCCAGGCAAGTATGAAGTTTATCTGAATGGCGAGAAGGTGGCCGATTTACAGTTTTGATGTCCCTATTGAAAACTGACCCGAAACGTTGCAAAATAAGATGTGAATGAAAGATTCGCATCTTATTTTGCATAACGGGAGGGTAATATGCAACTCAAGCCGGTATTCCTTTCTGTAATTGCGTTGATGGCGGTTGCTCTGGCCTGCACATTGCCTAACGTCACCATTGACAACTCGCCCGAGCAGGCGACTCGCTCTGCGCCCGAAATGGACACAACAAAAATTGCCCTCGAAATTCAGGCAACGTTTATGTCGGAGCAGTTGACCCTGGCCGCCAACCAGCCTACTGCTGAGCCTGTGGTTGTGCCCACGCAGCAGGCGACACAGCCGCCGCCAACCAATACATCTGCCCCTGCCCCGACCTCTGAGCCCAGCCCAACCCCTGTGCCTGATTTCACAGAGCGCATGAAGAGCGCAAAAATCCTGGTTTATGAAGATACCCAGGGCATTGGTTTGTGGATTACGGACGCATTGGACGGTCTGGGACTGAAATATACCCATGTCGGTGACCGCAGCGGAGATTTCATGAGTTATCTCAACTCCAGTACCGAATGGGACTTAATCATTGTCGGCGCTGAAGCCAAGAGCAAAGTGCAAGGCGAATTTTGGGATGTGATTGTCGAACGGATTACCCGTGACAAGAGTGCCTTGATTGCAGAAGTCTGGTATCTGGATACACTTGGGCAGGGACGCATCAAATCGCTGCTGACCGGTTGTGGGGTGCGGTTTCAACGCGACTGGGATCAGGCTGAATCGATTTACTGGCTGCAATCAGACCATCCGGTCTTTAGTGAGCCGAATAATACGGTTGCCCTGATTCACTATCGCACCTATTGGTGGGCGCAGGCCGGAGACCTGATCAAACTTGCGCCCGGCAGTAATGCCACTTTGCTGGCCGGAATTTTCCAAAAACAGAAATCAGATTATGGTGTTCTGGCAACCTGTTATGATGGCAGGGTTATTTTGCAAACTTTCTCGAATCATGACTATAACTATAACGAAATTATTCCGCTCTGGCAAAATTACATTTACTACACGCTGAAGAACCGTTTTTTGGCAGTTCCCTGATACAATTAGGTGAATATCTAACCCGAATTTGCAGGAGTTCCCTCCCTTATGACCTTCACTCAATCTCCCTGGAGTTTATCCGACCTTTTTCCTGCGGCTGATGCCCCTGAATTAGAAAACGCCTTTAGCGAACTCGAGCGCCGCGTGACAGAGTTTGAGCGTTTTCGCGCCGATCTGAGCCCCAACATGGACGTTGAACGTTTTATGCAGGCGCTGGAACACTCTGAAGCCACCTCCCGCCTGGCCTATCGCGTTTACGGCTTTGCCGGGCTGATGTTCGCTGCCGATACCCAAAACCAGACCGCCATGGCCCTGATGGGGCGGGTTCAGCAGTTTTTTGCTGAAATGGAAAACCGCACCCTGTTCTTTAGCCTGTGGTGGAAAAACCTTGACGATGCCAGCGCAAAACGCTTTCTGGATGTATCTGGCGATTATCGCTACTATCTCGAAGCCTTGCGCCTGCAAAAGCCTCACACCCTGAGCGAAGCCGAAGAGAAAATTGTCAACCTGAAAAACGTTACGGGCGTTGGTGCGCTTACCAACCTGTATGATTCAATTACCAATCGTTATACCTTCAGATTGCAGGTAGATGGTGAGACAAAAGAATTGACCCGCGGCGAACTGATGTCTTATGTGCGTCAGGCCGACCCCGAAATGCGCGCTCGCGCTTACCAGGAACTCTACCGCGTGTATGGCAACGATGGGCCGATCCTCGGTCAGATGTACCAGACCATCGTCCGCGATTGGCGCAACGAAAATCTTACCCTGCGCAAACACGCCAGCCCAATTGCCGCCCGCAACCTGGGCAACGACATTCCCGATGAAGCGGTTGATGTCTTGTTACAGGTTGCTCAGAAGAATGCGGTTGTTTTCCAGCGCTTTTTCAAAATTAAGGCTCGCCTGCTCGGTATGGATAAGTTGCGCCGCTACGACGTTTACGCCCCGGTGAGCAAATCGAGCAAAGAATATCCGTTTGAAAAAGCGGCCCAGATGGTGCTTGAATCATTTGCCGACTTTCATCCCGATTTTGGCAAACAGGCCCGGCGCGTTTTTGACGAGAATCACCTCGATAGCGAAGTCCGCAAGGGCAAACGCGGCGGCGCTTTCTGCTGGACGGTTGAGCCTGCGCTGATGCCCTGGGTGCTGGTCAATTACCAGGGCAAAGGTGACGATGTCGCCACGCTGGCGCATGAACTCGGGCATGCCATTCATTCGATGATGGCCGAAAATCACACCGTCTTTACGCAACATGCCTGCCTGCCGCTGGCTGAAACCGCTTCTACGTTTGGCGAAATGATGCTGATTGACCGCCTGTTGTCTGAAGAACGCGACCCGGCTGTGCGCCGCGATATGCTCTTCCGCCAGGTGGATGACAACTATGCCACCATCATGCGTCAGTCGTTCTTTGCGCTGTTTGAAAAACAGGCCCATGAAATGGTGCAGAAGAATGCCTCGGTGGATGAACTGGCGGCTGCTTATCTCGAAAATCTCAAGTCTCAGTTTGGCGATTCGGTTGAGGTCAGCGATGAGTTTAAGTGGGAGTGGGTTAGCATTCCGCATATTTATCACACCCCCTTCTATGTCTACGCTTACGCATTTGGGCAATTGCTGGTGCTGGCGCTCTATAAGCAGTTTAAGGCTGAAGGCGAATCGTTTAAGCCAAAGTACATGAAATTGCTGGCGGCGGGCGGCTCTGAAGCCCCCGAAAAAATCTTACAGCAGGCTGGCATCAACATCCGCGATGCGGCTTTCTGGCAGGGTGGTTTTGACGTGCTGGCCGGCATGGTGGATGAACTCGAAAGGCTGTAAAACAGCCAGGCGTTTTTACAGACAAACGGGATGATGACCCAAAATGCCATCATCCCGTTTTTTTCTGTGTTCAAATTTGCAGTCTGGGCATACCCAACCTTCAGACCTGGGGTTGAAACTCAGACTTCATACTCGCCGGGCGCGTCTTCCACTTCCATCAGCGGTTCTTCAGCGGGTTCGCGGTCGAGCATTTGCATTTGCAGTGCAACCACTTTAGTGAAATACCTGGTTTCACCTTTTTCTTCATATTTATCGGTTTTCAGGCGGCCTTCCAGATACACCAGTGAGCCTTTGTGCAGGTATTTTTCGCAAATTTCACCCAGGCCGCCCCAGGCCTCGATATTGACCCACTCGGTATATTCTTTTGTTTCGCCGCCAGTCTTCCAGCGTTGGGTTACGGCCAGGCTGAAATGAGTCACTTTTTTGCCGGTTGGGGTGTAGCGGCTTTCTGGGTCTTTGCCCAGGTAGCCCATCAACTGAACGCGGTTAAGTGCAGGCATATTTTCCATCCCGAATGAAAGTTGTTTTTTGAATAGTGTAGGATGAAATCGGGAAATGTCAAGAACTTTTTTTGTGGTTTGAGCGCCCTGGGCCGATTTTTGACCAAACACTTTTCAGGGGGAAGTCTTTCTAACGCCAGGTCACTTTTTCTTCCTCGCGAGGCCTGGCGGCCATGCCGACCGGGTGGTAACTCGGTTCGGAGCGGTTGCGCAGGGGAGTGGAAGGCTCAGGCCGTGGCAAAGGTCGGGTGGAATTGTTGGTTACGGTGGGACGGGGCGTTTCATAGCGTGAGGCAGGTTGAAGCGCGCGGCTGGGACGGGCTGTCTCCATCGAGAAAAGGCGTTCTCCGGCCATTGCAAAGGTGCCAATAATCAGAATGCGAATCAACCAGACCATGATGGCCACAAAGACCGGCACCACGCTGTTGACCGTCTCGCGTCCCACGATGGCCGCCCCCTGGGGAACATGGCTGCTAATGGCTACCGAAACGCCCCACCAGGTCAGGATGGCGTTCATAGCGGCGGCAAGTATCCAGGCGCCAAAGAGGTACCAGACCTCGGCGGGTTCATCGCGCCCTTGCTCGGGGGTGAACAGGCGGGCTACCCCGGCAAAATCGATTGCACAAAAGGCCACAGAGAGAATGGTGGCCCAGCGCAGTCCCATGAAGGTCAGGTCATTGCCAAGCACATCGGTCAGGGCAAAATCGGTGGTGGTATAGTTGAAAACTTCAAAAGCCAGCAGGGCTAGCATCAGCACCCCGCCGAAAAGTGCCCCGCGGCTTTTGCCCATGCCACGAAAGGCGGTCATCAGGTTGACAGGTATTTTGGTGTTCATGGATTGCTCCTCAGTACCCCAGGCGAAGTAGAACTTATGTTCTAAATATAGAACAAAAATTCTATTTTGTCAAGCGAAATTTCTGGCAAAAGCATCACCTTTTGCCAATAAAAAATGCCGCCCGGGCCTTTCTGTTTGAGCGGGCGGCGCCTGGCCTGAGAGCATCAATCAATTTTTGGCCGGGTTCATTATCGGCCAATGCTATAATAGCGCGTTGATATTTTGTTTGATTTCAGAGAAAAGCCTTTCGCTACTCCTTATCATCTCTCAATTACTCCTATGACAATCGATACCCAAAAAGTCATCTACTCCATGGTGCGCGTTGGGCGCATTCACCCCCCCAACAAACAGGTTTTGCGCGATATTTCGCTTGGCTTCTACTACGGCGCAAAAATTGGCGTGCTCGGCCTCAACGGCGCGGGCAAATCCACGCTCCTGCGCATTATGGCGGGCGTGGATAACGACTACATTGGCGAAATTGCCAAAAGCCCCGGCTATACCATCGGCTACCTGCCGCAAGAGCCGGAACTCGACCCCGAAAAAACCGTCATCGAAATCATCCGCGAGGCCGTCCAGCCGATTGTGGATATGCTTGCCAAGTATGACGAGGTGAACGCCAAATTTGCCGAACCCGACGCCGATTTCGATGCCTTGATTGCCGAACAGGCCAAACTTCAGGATGCGCTCGATAAGGTAGATGCCTGGAATTTAGATTCTCATCTGGAAGTGGCGATGGAGGCGTTGCGCTGTCCCCCGGCGGATACGCCGATTAAAGTCCTTTCTGGCGGCGAAAAGCGGCGCGTCGCACTCACCCGACTCTTGCTCACCGAACCCGATATTTTGCTCCTCGACGAGCCGACCAACCACCTGGACGCTGAATCCGTTGCCTGGCTGGAGCACCACCTTCAGCAATACAAAGGCACGGTCATCGCCGTGACCCACGACCGCTACTTCCTCGATAACGTGGCGGGCTGGATTTTGGAACTCGACCGGGGCTATGGCATCCCCTGGAAGGGCAATTACTCCTCGTGGCTGGAGCAGAAACAGGAGGCCCTGCGCCAGGAGGAAAAAGCCGAAAGCAAACGCCAGAAAACCTTGCAGCGCGAATTGGAATGGATT
>CAZNCT010000030.1:8776-18112 GCA_964571615.1 uncultured Anaerolinea sp.
AAAAACTGCTTTCGCAAGAAGTGGAAAAATACCGCAGTGAGCAGGAAATCTATATTCCGCCGGGCCCCAAACTGGGCAAAAACGTGATTCAGTTTAACGGCGTCAGCAAAAGTTACGGAGACCGGCTTTTGCTGGAAAACTTCTCTGCAACCATTGAACCCGGCTCGATTGTGGGCATCGTCGGCCCCAATGGCGCGGGCAAAACCACCCTGCTGAAAATGATTATCGGGCAGGAAAAGCCCGACAGCGGCGACATCCAGATTGGCGAAACCGTGAAGTTAGGCTACGCCGACCAGAGCCGCACCCTTGACCCCGAAAAGACGGTTTACGAGGAGATTACCGGCGGCGCGGAGCAGTTGGAGCTGGGCAATCGCAAGGTCAATGCGCGGGGCTATTGCTCCTCGTTCAACTTTACCGGCTCTGACCAGCAGAAAAAGGTCGGAACGCTTTCCGGCGGCGAGCGCAACCGCGTGCATCTGGCAAAAATGCTCAAGGAAGGCCACAACGTGCTTCTGCTCGACGAGCCGACCAACGACCTGGATGTGAACACCCTGCGCGCGCTGGAAGACGCGCTGGAGGAGTTTGCCGGGTGCGCGATTGTGGTCAGCCACGACCGCTGGTTTTTAGACCGCATCTGCACGCACATTCTGGCCTTTGAAGGCGATTCTCAAGCCCGCCTGTTCCTCGGCAACTGGAGCGATTACGAGGAAGATTACAAGAAGCGCTACGGCAAAGACGTGAAGCCGACCAGGGTGAAGTATCGGACGTTGAAGCGCTGAGTTCAAACTTAGCTTGAGAGTTTCCGGCCCATGATTTCCCCCAGCGACTTCATCAAAATTCCCTATACCCGTGACTTGACCGAAGGCGGCATCGCCTATGCGGTGCGTTCTCTGCCATACACCTACGACCGGATGGGCGGTTCACTTTACTCGCGCCTGCGCCGGATTGTGGGCGGCGTGGCGGTTGAACTGGCTTTTCGACGCTATCTTGGCGAGCAGGGCGTGCCGTTCGATGTCAAGGGAATCACTCCTTTTACCGACCCGGATAAGTACGATGTCGCGCTGGGGGGCCACCGTTGTGACTTGAAGACTTTTATTACCTCGAAACGCAACCAGATTACAGCCATGCGCCGCAACCCGTCACTGGTGCTGCGCGCCCCGGCCCTGATTCCTGCCGACCAGTTTGCGGGTGAAAATCATAGCGACCACGATTTGTATCTGTTTGCTTTTTTGCTGGGTCTGACAACCAACTCAAACGAGGAAATCCAAACCGCGGCGCAGGCGGGTCAGCCGATTTATCTGATTCACCCGCTTGCGCCCGAATGGGCCCGCCCGGCGGTCTGGGCGCCGCTCGGAAGGGTGAGCCTGAAAAGCGAGTGTTCGGTGCCGGTGACGGTGGAAGTCGGCGGGCAGGATGCCGAGCGTGAATTTTTGACAGCCCGTTACACGCTTGAGCCGCTTACCCGCGTGGTGGTCGATTTACCGCTCTACAGCCTGGCGTACCTGCACGTGGATACCATCCCTGATGCGCGGGTCGGTGTGCATAGCACTGCCCGCGGCGAGGTGTATCTCATTCAGCCGCACGAGTGGGGAAATATCTGGATTTATGGCATGGAAACCTGGCTGACCGGCTACCTGACCCGGGATGAATTTCGGCGCAAGGCCAGTGTGATTTTTGCTGGCAGCCGGGTTTTTCAATACAGCAAAACGCAGACCAAAAACCTTTCGGTTCCGGTGGCCGATTTGCGCCCATTGGCTGAGTTGTTTGAGCGGGTAAAAGCCTGGGACGCAAAACCGCTTACCGATAGTCGCCCTCGCCTTTGATTTTTCCCCGTTCGAGGCGCGAGAAGAGTTTTTCGAGGTTGGCCTCGGCCACTTCTTGCAGGGACAGGTCTAATTCGGTGGCGATTTGAGCCAGGTACCAGAGCACGTCGCCGAGTTCGTATTTCAGCGCTTCGCGGTCGGCTTCGCTGACTTGACCGCCGTGGTCTCGAAAGATTTTCTTGACTTTTCCGGCCAATTCTCCGGCTTCGTTAGCCAGGCCCAGGGTGGGATAAACAATCGGGTGGTCGGTATGCACCAGGTTCCAGGTTTTGCGTGATTCACGCTGGTACTCGTTCAGGTCTTTGAGGGTGGGCATGGTTATCCTTTCACGACGTTAAGGGCTTGGGGCAAAATTTCAAAACTGACCTGGCGCAGGTTGCTGCCAAAACTGGTGTAGATTTCGCCATCGGTGTGGATGTAGAGCGGCAAATCGGATTTCAGGCTCATGCGGCGGGTGGTGCCGAGCGTGACTTGTGGAAATCTGGCGTGGGTACCTTTCATCACCTCGGGCAGGATGCGCAGCATGGTCAGGCGCGAGCAACGCCCAATCATGGCAAAGTTCAAAAGCCCGTCGTCGTTGCGCGCCTCGGGCGCGACGATAAACCCGCCACCCTGGCGTGGGCCGTTGCACAGGGTCAGCATGATGTTCGATTGTTCCATCATCTGCCCGTCACTTTCAATTTTCATCAGGGCCGGGCGGTGGTTTGTAATGATGGTTTGCAAGACAGCCACCAGATACATCAGAAATCCACGCAAGAGCGGCAATTTGTGAGAGCGGATGGTGACAACTGCATCGAAGCCCATCCCGAGGGTATTGTCGAAATATTCCTGGCGGCCATTTTCATCGGTCATCAGTCCCAGGTCAATTGGGCTGGCTGGGGCGGTCAGGGCGTGGGCCAGGGCATGGTCAGCGGCTTTTGGAACGCCAATGGCGTGGGCGAAGTCGTTGCCTGAGCCAATTGGCACAACTCCCAGGGCTGGTCGGCGCCCGGCGGGGACCTGCATCAGCCCGTTGACCACCTCGTGCACGGTGCCATCTCCGCCCAGGGCAATGACACGCTCATAGCCTTGCTCGGCGGCCTGGCGGGCCAGTTCGGTGGCGTGAGTCGGATAGACTGTCCCGCTCCACTCAGCGCCGTGCTGATTGGCAATTGGGCGCAGGTCGTTGGCCACCATCCAGGCGCGGCCCATATCGGCCATCGGGTTGAAGATTAATTTGGCTCTGGCGGGCATGTTTCCTCCATCAAAAAAGCGGGTTGTTGGCATTAACAACCCGCCATGCGCTGAAAAGTTTGCCAATCAGGTCTTAATCACTGGCGCCTGTAACTCGCCGGTAAACCCGCGCGCCATTTGAAAAGTGCCGCGATGATGTTTTTTGGCACGGTAGAGGGCTTCATCGGCGGCCCGCAAGATATTGGCCGCCGTGCGGGCGTGGGTCGGGTAAATGGCAATGCCGCCTGAAATTCCCAGTCGGCAGGAGCTGCCATCGGGCAAAAAACAGGCGTACCCGCGGAAGCGTCCGCAGATGTTTTCGGCAGTTTGCAGGGCTTCATCGGCGGTGACATCGGGCAAGACCATGCTCAGCTCGTCGCCGCCATAGCGCGCCAGGAAATCTCCGCTGCGCACCAGCGAGGAGAGAAAAGCGGCAACATCATGCAAGACCTGGTCTCCGATGGCATGGCCCCAGGTGTCGTTGATGTTTTTGAAGCCGTCTAAATCCATCATCAAAACGCCGAAGGGCCGCCCGGTGCGCATGGAGCGTTTGACCTGGTGTTCCAGGTAACGGTCGAGGGCGCGCCGGTTGGGCAGGCCGGTCAGGGTATCACTGAGCGCCTGGCGCGAGACGGCCTCGTGCAGGCGCGCATTCATAATTGCAATTGCGGCCTGGTCAGCCAGCAGTTGCAGCAGACGTTGTTCGGTTTGAGAGAAAGCGCCGGTGTGCCAGCGCGAAAGGTTCATGACCCCAACCACGGTATTGGCCAGCATGAGCGGAATGGTGATGAAAGAGCCGCTCCATTCGAGCGGGGCATTGATGAACAGGGGGTGGGCGCGCAAATCTTCGACCATCATGATTTGCTTTGAGCGCGCAACTTTATAGGTAGCGCCCTCGGGGCGCGGCGCCCAAAGTTCGCGGTTGCGCACTCCGTTACCATCGAGCGAGGCGCCAAAGCGCAAGGTGTCATTCTGGTACAGATAGATATGCGCGTTGCGCGCATTTTTGACCAGTTGCATGGCTTCGGTGACGATGTTATCCAGGACGGTTTGAAGTTCCAGGCTGGTGGTCAGGCTGTAGGTCAGCCGTTTGACGGCATCTAACTCGGCGGCCTGACGGCGAATAACCCCCAAAAGATTATGATGTGAAAACAGACGCGAGGCCAGAACCTCCGCAGTTTGCTCGTGTTGGCCTTGTATTTCGGCGTCGGCGAGACCATCTAACAGGGCTTGCAACAATTCGAGATAAGATTGCTGCTCCTGTGGAGAAAGTGAACTTGTTTTCAGTCGTTGTTCGACGTGTGTAAACCAGATGGGCTTGCTTTCGTTCATCTCTTTCTCTAACTTTCGCATCCGTGATGGGATGGATGTCATGATTATACGTGACAGAATGCACTTTGTAGTATGCTAAAATCATTGAAATTGCAATTTTCTTAAGAAAACCGGAGAAAAACATGCCCGCAAACCGTTTTGCCCCTCAAACGCCTTTGAAAAATTACCGCCGGGTTATCCTGGTGGGTGCTTCAAGCGGCATTGGCGCCGCGCTGGCGCAAAAATTGGCCGCTGAGGGTTGTCAGGTGGCCTTGCTGGGCCGCCGGGCTGAATTGCTGGAGGCTCTCTGTGAGCGGATTAATCACAAAGCGGGCGAAACCCGCGCCCTGGCTTTTGTGCATGATGTCGCCGACGTAGATTCTGCCCCGGCCTTGTTTGCGCAAATTGTCAAAACGCTGGGTGGTCTCGATGTGCTGATTTATAACGCCGGTATTTTGCAGGTGGTCAAGCGAGACGAGTTTAACCTGCAAAAAGACCTTGAAATGACCCGGGTCAATTACCTCGGCGCGTTGGCCTGGCTTAACCCGGCTGCGGCTTACTTTCAGGCCCTGAAAAGCGGACAAATTGTCGGGATTGGTTCGGTGGCTGGCGACCGGGGACGGGTGACCGCCCCGGCCTACAATGCTTCAAAAGCCGCTCTGCACACCTATCTCGAGGCTTTGCGCAACCGTCTTACCCGGCACGGTGTCAATGTGCTGACGATTAAGCCGGGTTTTGTGGCGACTGCCATGATTAAAGATAACCCCCGCACGCCGATGGTCATCAGCGCCGAGCAGGCCGCCGAGGGAATTTATCGCGCCATGCAGGCCCGCAAGCAGACCGTTTACGTTCCGGCTCAATGGGGGCTGATTATGCAGGTGATTCGCCATATCCCGTCGTTTATTTTTAGACGGTTAAATTTTTAGGAAAAAACTATGAACACCCTTCCCCTCCCTTTTGAACGTCTCAAGACGTTAGAAAATTTTGGGCATTCGCTCAAGGCGCAATCGTATTTGTATAAACCGACCAGCGCCGAACAAATGATGGAGGTCTTCAAGACCGCCAAACAACATGGCCTGACCGTCACCTTGCGCGGCGCGGGCCGCAGTTATAACGACGCCGCCCTGAATGGCGGCGGGATTGTCATGGATATTCAGGACATGAACCGCATCATTTCCTGGGATCCGCAGAGCGGGTTGATTACCTGTGAGCCGGGCGTCACCCTGCAAAAGTTGTGGCAGCATGTCTTGCCCGATGGCTGGTGGCCTCCGGTGGTCTCTGGAACAATGACCACCACCCTGGGCGGCTGTCTCGGGATGAACATTCATGGCAAGAACAATTTCAAAATGGGCACCATTGGTGAGCATGTTGTCGAATTTAAGGCACTGCTGCCCACCGGGGCCGAGGTGACCTGTTCGCCAAACCTGAACGCCGACCTGTTCTATGCGATTATCTCCGGCATGGGCATGTTGGGCGTATTCACCTCCATCACGATGCAGATGAAGCGGGTTTATTCGGGCTTGCTGAACGTGCGTGCCTGGAATGTGCCAGACCTGGAAACCCATGTGCGCGAATTGCTCGACAATGCCCCGCTCAATGATTACACCGTGGGCTGGCTCGATTCGACCGCGGGCGGCAAAGGCCTGGGACGCGGCCAACTGCATACAGCCCGATATGTTCACGAAGGCGAAGACCCCGAACCGAAGAAAACCTTGCAGATTTCGTACCAGACCTTGCCGGCTACTTTATTTGGGTTCTTCCCCAAGTCAGTGATTCACTATTTTATGGCCCCCTTTATGATTAATCCGGGGGTCTGGCTGGTCAATACCGCCAAATATCTGGCCGGGATGCGTGAGAAAACTTATCTGCAATCGCACGCCGCCTTTCACTTTTTGCTTGATTACGTCCCGAACTGGGAACTGGCTTACGGGCGCACCGGCTTGATTCAGTACCAGTCTTTTATTCCCAAAGAGACCGTTAGCGATGCCTGGCGCGAGATTTTGACCCTCACCCAGCGCCGCGGCCTGCCCTCGTATCTGGGCGTTACCAAACGCCATCGCCCCGATAAATTTTTGCTCAGCCACGCGGTGGACGGCTTTTCATTGGCTCTTGATTTCAAAGTCACCAACGGCAACCACGCCAGGCTCTCAGCCATGCTTCAGGAATTGGATGAGATTGTTTTGCAGGCGGGCGGGCGTTTCTATTTTGCCAAAAACAGCGAAACCAGCCCCGAAACAGCCAAACGCTTTTTGGGCGAAGAGACCGTTGCGCGCTTCAAGGCTCTCAAACGGCGCACCGACCCCAACAACCTGCTCGAATCTGACCTGTACCGGCGCGTGTTTGGCTCTCTCTAAATTGTCTG
Organism: uncultured Anaerolinea sp.; assembly: GCA_964571615.1. Taxonomy (GTDB): domain Bacteria; phylum Chloroflexota; class Anaerolineae; order Anaerolineales; family Villigracilaceae; genus UBA8950. The sequence goes on from CAZNCT010000030.1 coordinate 15,485, forward strand.
TTTGCTCAAGACCCGATGCCCGGCCTGACCCGCCGGGCTTTTTGCAAATAGCCCACAAAGCCTTCAGATGGATTAAAATCCGGTCAGGACTCCACAAAGACCTGAAAGGCCAGCCATGCCCAAGATTCTGATTGGTGGATATTACGGCGCAAACAACATCGGTGATGAAGCCATCTTACAGGCCATGCTTGCCTCACTGCGCGCCCTGCGCAGTGATTTAGCGATTCGGGTGGTTTCGCACGACCCGCAGCGCACCAGCGCCCAAACCGGCCTGGAGGCCCTCTCATGGCGTGATATGCCCGCTCTGGCGGCGGCAGTCCGCGATTCTGACCTGGTGCTGGTGGGCGGTGGCGGGCTTTTTATGGATTATTGGGGCCTGGATGCCGAGAGTTTCTTCCGCATTACACACGGCGGCATCTCTACCTACGGCAGCCTGGCCTTGCTGGCCCGCGCGATGGGCATTCCCTGTATGCTCTATGGCGTCGGCGTTGGCCCGCTGAACAGTCCCCAGGCCCGCGAGTACACCCGCCAAATCTTCCTGGCTGCCGACCTGGCCAGCGTGCGAGATGGGGCCTCGCTGGCGCTGCTGCGCGAAATTGGCCTCGATCCCCTGCCCGCTCACATTCACCAGACCGCCGACCCGGCCTGCGCCTTGCAAGTATCTCAACCGGCGCTGGAGGCCGCCCGTGCCCGTCTGGCAGGCCTGGGGTTGGATTTCGACCGCCCGCTCCTGGGCGTTTCGGTGCGCTTTTGGGAAGAATCCGGCTCAATGGCCGATTGGCTGGCGGTTCTTTCTGCCGAACTGCGTCATTTTGGCGCCCAAAATGGGGTCAATCTGCTTCTGTTGCCTTTTCAGACCGACCCCGAAGGCCGGGTCACCGATGACCTGGGTGTTTGCCGCGCGTTGCAAGAAGCGATTGACCTGCCTGGGCAGGTCTTCAGCCTTCCCGAAGTTCTGCCGGTTACTGAGATGCAGGCCGTGCTGGGCCAGTGTGACCTGGTGCTGGGGATGCGCCTGCACGCTCTCTTGCTGGCTCTCAACCAGCTTGTCCCTGTAGTCGGGTTGGCCTACGACCCCAAAGTCAGCGCGCAAATGGCCGAGGCCGGGTTGGGAGACCTGGTTTGCTCCCTGCCGCTTGACCCGGGTCAATTGCGCCAGAAACTTGCCGCGGCCTGGCAGGCGCGGGCCGACCTGCGCCTGCAAATTGCCCCCCGGCAGGCCGAATGGAAAGCCCTGGCCGAAGAAAACGCCCGCCTGGCGCTGGGCCTGCTCGATTTGCCGCCCCGCGCAGACCCCCAGGCCCTGGCCGGGTTCCTGGTTGAGCGCCTGGCCCAGATGCAAAAACTGGATGTCGAACTGCGCGAGACCCGTCAGCAATTGCAAACCCGCACCGCCGAGTTTCAAGAAACCCATGCCCGAGCCGAAGGGCTGGCCCAAAGGCTGGCCGAAATTGAATCAAGCGGCGCCTACCGGCTGGCCCTGCGCTTGAAGCGGCTGCGTCAGTTCCTTTTCCCACCCGGAAGCCGCCGCGCAGCCTGGCTGCAAAAGATTCGGCTATAAATCTCTGTCTCATGAGCGTATCCCAAATTCTTTTGTCTCCGACCCGCCTGAAAACCTGGCTGCTGGCTTACTATGCCGAAATGCGTAATCTCTACCGCCTGGCTGAGAACGCTGTCGAAACATCTTCACAGGCCAGACAGCCCTCTCCGGGTTGTGAGCCGGTCACCCTGGTAGTGGCCTCAGACCCGGCGGGCGCTCAGGCGCTGCTCGAAGCCATTGGCCCCGATGCCGCCCTGGTGGGGCAGACGCTGGCCGCCGGGCAGACCGGTGTACCCGTCACAGGCCGCGACCTGAACCGCGCCATACGCGCCGCCCGAACCGAGACGGTTGTCGTCTGTCATCCGTCCCTGCAACCCGGGCCGGGCTGGCTCGAAGCCTTGCTGGCCGGGCTGGAGCAATCTCCGCAGGCCTGGTATGCGCTGGGCGAAATTCAGAATCAGGCAGAAATGCGCCCCGCGCTGGGCTTTTTCCTGCCTTATTTGGGCGTTGGGATACGCAAACGCGCCTGGGCGCTGGCCGGTGGGTTCCCCGAATCGCCCGGGTTACATGCCGCCTGGTTTTTGTTTGCGTTGCGGCTCAAATCGTTGCACGGGGCCTATGTCCGCGCCGGGCAGGCCGCCGCCCGCCTCAGGCCGCCTTCGCTCTCTGAAACCATCCGTCAGGGCTGGCAAGAAGGCGGCTATGCCCTGCTTTCGGATACGGTCTTTACGCGCCTCGGACAGTGGGGGATTTTCTTCATCCTGGCTTTTCTCGGCTTGCTGGCGTTGGCAGTTCTTTCTACCCCCTGGCCTGGGCTGGCGCTTCTATTGGCGGCTGCCGCGCTTTTGCTGATTTTCAGGCGCGAGATGCTGCGCTTTGCCGGTTTTGCCGCCGGGACAGCCTTGCGTCAGCAATGCCTGCAACAGTTAGACCAGGAGCACGAGACCCAACTCAGGGCCATTCTTGCCGCCCAACCAGCCGGGCGCGAGGTGATTGTTTACCTGCCCACCCATGATTGGGGCTTTATGTTTCAGCGTCCGCAGCAATTGGCGCGCTTCATGCAGCGCACCTGCCGGCGGCGGATCGAG
>CAZNCT010000030.1:18122-21953 GCA_964571615.1 uncultured Anaerolinea sp.
AAAAATGAACAAAAAGATTGCGTGGTCGGTTTTGAACAGGTTGAACCCGACCTGTATGTCTGCGCGACCCCGCCCGAGACCTTCAAAATTCTCTCAAAACCGATTCTGCTGGTGGGTTCTCCCTGGTTTGCGCCGCTGATGGATTGGTTCGACCAGCCCAAAATCATCTACGACCACTATGATGACCTGCAAGTTTCGGCGGCCCGCCTCGAAGACCACCAGGCGCTGCTCTCACAGGCCCAAATTGTGCTGGCCACCAGCCGCGAACTGCATCGCGCTGTCAGCCTGGCGCGGCCCGATGCGCTCTTGATTCCGAATGCGGTTGATTATGATTTTGTCCAATCGATGCGCCCGATGCCCTTTAGCCCGCCGCCGCCCGACCTGGCGGCCCTGCTCAAAACTGGTCAGCCGCTAATCGGGTATACTGGGGCCCTGGCAGAATGGTTTGATTACGCTCTGGTTGCCCAAACCGCGCAAGAACACCCCGAATGGCAGTTTGTTTTGATTGGCATTAATTATGATGACAGCCTGCAAAAAAGCGGTTTGCTCGACCTGCCCAACCTGCACTGGTTGGGGTGGAAACCTTATGAAGAACTGTTTGCCTATGTCTGGCGTTTCTCGATAGCCATTATCCCCTTTGAGATTAATGAGATTACCCGGGCGACCTCGCCGGTAAAATTGTTTGAGTTCTTTGCCTGTCACAAACCTGTGGTAGCAACCCCATTGGCCGAATGTCAGCAGTATTCGGGTGTGCTGGTGGCGTCAGACCCGCAGTCGTTTGGGGCCCAAATTGCCCGGGCGCTGACCTATCGGGAAGATGCCGATTTTCAAGCCCGGCTTGATGCAATTGCCCGCCAGAATACCTGGGCGGCGCGGGTGGCAGAAATCCGTCTGGCGCTTCAAAAAAACATGAAAATAAATGATGAGGACAATGATTAATGAGTGAACAGCAGGCCGAAGCATCTATTTTAGAAATTCGCCGAAAATATCAGCAGGCCAGCCAGGTGGTCATTTTTGCGCCCACCCTGCGCTGGAACGATGCCATGTTCTATCGCCCCCAGCAATTGGCCCGCGCTTTGGCCCGGCAGGGTGCGCTGGTTTTTTACCTGCAACCCGAGCGTGTCTGGCCGCCTGTTTTTAGCGAAATTGAAGAACGGCTGGTAGTCTGCCAGTCTTCTACCGATGCTTTTCATGTCTTGCCCGATGCTTTTGTTTATGTCTTAACCTGGAACATTCCACTGCTGGCTTACTTTTCTTCGCCGCGTGTGATTTACGATTACATTGACGAGTTTGAAAGTTTCCAGGGTGACCAGCCGCGCCTGCGGCGCGACCACGGTGATTATCTGCTCAAGGCCGATATTGTGATGACCCGGGCCGAGAAGTTGCACCAGCAAACCGTCTCTTTCCGTCCCGATAGCCTGCTCATCCCCAACGGGGTGGATGTTGGCCACTTTGCTCCTGAAAAAAACAACATCCCCGAAGACTTACAGCCCATCCTGGCCGCAGGCAGGCCAGTTGCCGCTTATCACGGGCCAATTGCCCACTGGCTCGATTTTGAATTGCTCAAAGAGCTGGCGCGTCAGCGCCGCGACCTTTCGTTTGTGCTCCTGGGGGTGGATCAGGAACAGATGTTACAGCCCTCGGGCCTGTTGGACGAGCCAAATCTCTACTGGCTGGGGCCAAAATCATATCAGGAACTGCCGGCTTATCTTCAGCAAATTGACCTGGGTCTGTTCCCCTGCCAGGTGAACGAGGAAAGCTCGGGAATGATTGCTGAAAACCTGCTGGCGGTTCTGGCTGCAGGCAAAGCGGTTGTCGCGCCGCCGCTCGAGATGCTTCCAGACGCGCCAATTCTGACTGCCCAGAGCCGCGCCGACTGGCTCGCCCAAATTGAATCGGCGCTTGCCCGGCGGACAGATGAAACCCAAATTGCTGCTTTGCGCCAGTTTGCGCGTGAAAACGCCTGGGAGCGGCGCGCCGCTGTGCTGCTTGAGCAAATCCAAAAGGTGGCCAGTCAGCCGCGCAAAATTCCCTGGTATGTGCGTTTTGAACCCCAAAATCCGCAGCTGCAAAAGATTTTCAGGCTGGTGGGGCGCGGCATGAAGGTTCTGCGTATGTCTGGGCCTGGCGGTTTGTTGAAGGGCATCTACTACAAGTTTCACAGTCAGATGGGTCTGCTCGACCGTTTTTATACGCCCACCCTGCCGTATGCCCTGCAAGATTCGTATTACCCCGAGGACAACAGCCAGGTGACGCTCTACACGGATCGTGATGATGTCTGCCCGGGCTACTGGCCTCGACAACCTTTGAGCGCCTCGAATGCGCCCAAAGACCGGGCTGTGGCAGTCATTTCGACTTGCCGCAACGAAGCCGACAACGCCGCCCGCTGGATAGAAAACCTGGCCCGCCAGACCTTGCGCCCCGATGAGATTGTGATTGTGGATGCAGGCTCTAGCGATGGCACCGTGCAGGTGCTTGAGTCTGCCGCTCGTGAGCATGGATTGACTCTGCGGGTGCTTGTGCGCCCAAAAACCAATATTGCCGTTGGGCGCAACCTGGCGATTGAAGCCGCGCAAGCGCCGCTGATTGCTTCGCTCGATTTTGGCTGTATCCCCGAAGCCGATTGGCTCGAAAAACTAACCCGGCCTTTCTTTATTCAACCCAAAACGCAGGTGGTGGCAGGCTGGTATTGGGCAATTGACCCGAATGGTCAGGTCTCGCGTTTTCGGGGCGTGCCGACCCTTAAGGAAGTACATCCGCAAGATTTTATCCCTTCGTCGCGTTCACTGGCCTTCACCCGCGAGGCCTGGGCCAGGGTGCAGGGGTATCCTGAGTGGCTGACGATGACCGGCGAAGATACCCTGTTTGCGCTGGAGCTGAAGCGTTTTTGCACGCATTGGGCGTTTGTGCCCGATGCCGTTGTCAGCTGGTATGCGCCCGCCCCCGGGCCGCAGACCTGGCAAAAGGGTTATTACTGGTCAACTGGCAATGGCGAAATTGGATACCAGGCCTGGTTGTACCGCTCTCTCATCCGCAAGATGGTGCGCAATGCACTTCTCGGCCTGGTCTGGCTTGGGGTACTGGCGGCCCTGCTGCGGGTGGGAACGTCCGCCGCCCTTTGGGGGGCAGTCCTTCTCTTTCTCTTGCCATTGCTGGGGGTCTGGATTTTGGCCCGGCGCTGGTTCGGCGGCTTATCCGCTTTTGTCGATGCGTTTGGCTTGCAACTGGCTCAGATGCGCGGCTTTCTGGATGGCGCCCGGCGCAAAGAAGCGGTGACACTGCGGCGCCTGAAAAATGCCCGCGGGTTGTTTTTCATCCTGGCGGGTGTGCCGATTGACGACACCGGCGGGGGCGCGCGCTCGACCCAACTGGCCCTCGAATTGCTGCGCCAGGGTTACTGGGTCATTTATATCAACCGCTACCCCAAATGGGAGCACCAGAAGGTGAGTATTAAGATTGCTCACCCCAACCTGTTTTTGTTTGAGTACAACCGTTTTTACTGGGATGACTTTGCCCGCAAATATGAGCCGCTTCTGGTTTCTCTGCCCAAGTTTGCGCTGGTTGAATTGCCCACCGTTGACTTTTTGCCGCTGATTGCCAAAATCAAGCAAAATGGCGGCAAGGTCGTTTATGAGATGATTGACGATTGGAACAGCTCGCTGGGCGGCGATTGGTATTCTCCGGTGGTTGAACAGCAAATTATCGATTCCTGCCATACCTTGATTGGCACGGCCCCTGTTTTGCAAGAAAAACTGGCCGAGTCGAGTCATCGTCCGGTGGAGTTGTTGCCGAATGCCGTCAATAGCCTGCTTTTTAACCCTGAGCGGCTTT
>CAZNCT010000030.1:21967-30166 GCA_964571615.1 uncultured Anaerolinea sp.
CCCGGCAGATATGCCCCAGGGCGCCTGGACGGCGACTTATATCGGCGCTTTGTGGGGTGATTGGTTCGATTGGGATTTGTTAACCAGCCTGGCGGCTCAATATCCGCAGGCCGCAATTGTGGTGATTGGCGATTATCGCGGACAATGTCCCAATCCCTCGCCCAATCTGACTTTCCTGGGGCTTAAGCCGCAATTGGCGCTGCCAGCCTACCTGGCCCATACCGACGTTGCAATTATTCCCTGGAAGGTGAACAACATTACACAGGCAACCAGCCCGTTGAAATTGTATGAGTATCTGGCCATGCGCCGCCCGGTGGTGACGCCTGACTTGAAACCGCTGGTGGGTATTCCGGGGGTCTTTAGAGCCGCCGATGAAAAGGATTTCTTGCGTCTTGTTAATGAAGTCCGCACTGCCAAACTGCCGGTGGATGAAATTGACCGGTTTATCGCCGAGAACAACTGGCAGGCGCGCATTCGCCAGCTGGTGGGCTGGTTAAATGCCGGTTCGTAAACCAGGAGAGCAAGATGAAACCCTTATTTGAACAAATTGCAGCCCGCACTGGTAAGACCATTCAGAGCATCCGGCTGTCCCCGCAGGATTTCGAGGCCTTTAAGGCGCTTTATCAAGATGACCGGGTTGGCATCGATAACCAGAAACTCCTGGAATACTATATCAGTTATAAATTCCTGGGCTTTGAAAAGTCGGATGTTTATATTGATATCGCCGCCCAAAATTGCCCGTTTGCTTTTTTTATTCGTGACCAGTTTGGCTGTACCGCTTACCGCCAGGATTTGTATTACCTGAAGCGTGGTCTGCATGGCAATGAAATCGGCGGAGATGCCTCACGCCTGCCGCTTTGGGATGAATCGGCCAGCAAGATTTCATTGCATAATTCACTTGAGCATTTTGAAGGGGACAGCGACATTGAATTTATCCAAGAGGCTCAGCGGGTTTTGCGGCTGGGCGGCAAGATGATTGTTGTGCCGTTGTTCATGTCAGAAACCTATGAAATTGAAGCCGAGGCCAGCTGGGTGGATAGCGATGGGCGAAGGCATCTCTGGAATGAAGGAGCCAGTTTCAGCCGCCTGTATGATGCTGAACGTTTGCAGACGCGTCTCCTGCAAAACGCGCCTTGTTTTGATGCCCAGTTCTATTTCATCGAAAACATCGCCGAAATGGGCCAGGAATGTTATGGCGATTTTTTTGTCATTTTTGAGAAGGTCAGGCCTGTGCCTAACCGGAACGGATTGCAAAAACTCGCTTCATTTGTCCGCGCTCAAATTCCTGTTCGGCCAGCCAATGCGGAAAAAAGCCTTGCTCAGCGTTTTCGCGAGGTCTTGCTTTGGCGCGGTCAGTTGATGGTTAACAGCCTGAGAGAAAAAATGGCTTACGCCGAGACGGCTCAAAACCTGGCCCAGCGGCTGGTGGCCGATACTGCCTGGCTTGATGAGACAAGCGTGTCCCAAACCAGGCAGCACTTGCTGAGTTTATGCGCCCAACGCGGTTATGATTTGCCCACCCAGCAAATGTGGCTTGCTCATACACACCGCTTGATGCTGACGGAGAAATGGATTACGGAAAGTCTGCGTGGATTTGAAGGCCCGGTTCAGGCCCTCGATTTGGGCGTCCGAGACGTTGCCAGCGACTACTGGCAGATTAAGTTCCCAAATGTTGCGTGGCAAAATACCGATTTCAATTTGAGATACCCGTGGAAGATTGCCCCCGGTTCGTTTGATTTGATTTTATGTACCGAATTGGTCGAACATTTATCTGACCAGCACAATGAGCAATCGTTTAACGAGGGTTTTTATAAACTTGGTTTTCTGGCCTTGTTGCGCGAGAGTTTTAAGGCCCTGAAACCCGGCGGCATTTTGCTGCTGACCACCCCCAACGCCGCATCGCTGGTGCATCTCAGGGCCGTTCTGAATGGCACGCCGCCGTGGTTTTTTATCAAGCATGTTCGCGAATATACATTGCCTGAAATCATCGAACTGGCGAACCGGGTTGGTTTTACAATCATCAAAAAGCGTGCCATTCATTGTATGACAGACATGAACCCGAGCGAATATGCGTTCTTGTTCAAGATTTTGTTAGAAAATGGATACCCGGTAGAAGACCGGGGCGATGATTTGTTCGTCATGGCTCGAAAACCGGAGTAAAATGACATCCCATTTTTTATGGGGTAGTGTTGGAGAAAGATTGTATGATGAAGAACCCGGCAACAGATTTTTACGACTCAGACAAACGCCGCAATGCCGCGTTGGATGATCTAATTCAAATTTTCCGTTACAAAGACCTGGTCGCCCATCTGGTGCGCCGCGATGTCACCGCCCGCTACAAGCGCTCTGTGCTTGGGATTGCCTGGACAATGCTGCATCCGCTTGGCATGATGCTTATTCTGACGGTGGTCTTTTCGCAGGTTTTCTCAGCCATTGAGGGCTATTCGGCTTACATCTTGAGCGGCTTAATGGTCTGGAATTTTTTTGCCCAGAGCAGTGTCTCGGGCATCAACAGCCTGGTTTGGGGTGGCGATTTGTTCCGGCGCATTTACTTTCCGCGCTCGGTATTTGCCCTTTCGGCGGTTGGAACCGGGGTGATTAACCTGTTCTTTGCGCTGGTGCCTTTTCTGGCGGTTAGTCTGCTGGTTGGCAAATACCCGACGATTAATTTCGTTCTGATACTTATCCCGATTGCGCTGGTCGCCATGTTTACCCTGGGGCTTTCGCTCATCATTGCCAGCCTGGGCATCCGCTTCCCTGACCTGGTAGAGATGTATAACGTCCTCTTGCTGGCCTGGATGTACCTGACCCCAATTATTTACCCTGCCAGCATCATCCCTGCCTGGATGCAGCCTTTTATGAATCTGAACCCGATGTATCACATGGTCAGGCTGTTCCGTCAGCCCATTTTTGATGGTCAGCCGCTTGACCTGCAATTGCTCGGCATTTGTGTTTTGATTTCACTGGCTACCCTGGTCTTTGGCTGGATTCTCTTTGCAAGGATATCGGATGAAATCGCCTACCGTTCATAATCCTTTTGCCAATGCTGAAACCGTCATCGGCATCGAGAATGCCTCGGTGCGCTATTTTGTGCCTCGTGAGCGGGTTTCCACTTTCAAGGAATACGCCATTCGCTTTGTTCAGCGCCGCATTCACAATGACGAATTCTGGGCCTTACGGAATGTGAGTCTCGAAGTGCGCCGCGGTGAGATTTTCGGCCTGATTGGCTCCAATGGCGCCGGCAAAAGCACCCTGCTCAAACTGGTTGCCCGTGTTTTGCGCCCTGTCGAAGGCCGCGTGTGGGTGAAGGGCCGGGTGGCTCCCTTGCTGGCGATGGGCGCCGGTTTCCACATGGAACTTTCGGGCCGCGAAAACATCTTCCTGAACGGCACCATGCTGGGCTACTCTGAGAAACAAATCCGTGAGCGTTTTGATGCCATTGTGGAGTTCGCCGAGCTTCAAGATTTTATTGACGCCCCGATGCGTACCTATTCCTCGGGCATGGTTGCGCGCCTGGGCTTTTCGGTCGCCACCGACCAGCAGCCCGACATCTTGATTGTGGACGAGGCCCTTGCGGTTGGCGATACGGCTTTCCAGAAAAAGAGCATTGGGCGCATTCGTGAATATCAGCGCTCTGGCACCACCACCCTGTATGTCTCGCATGGCATGGGCGAAATCGAACGCAACTGCAACCGCGCCGCCTGGCTCGACCACGGACAAATCAAATTCGTCGGCCACCCCTCTGCGGCTGTCGACCTGTATCTGAACCGACAGCGCGAGACACCCCTTCCTGAAATCAACCTGCCCCAGTTTGATTAGATGCGCTACCTTCTGCCCTTGTTGGCGGCCTGGCTGTTTCGAAAACTCTCTGCAGGATTTCCTCTTAGCCTGTATCACCCTCAACCCTGGCCTGTGAGCCAGCCCCTGGTCAGTGTCATTATTCCTTGCTATAACCACTGGGAATTTGTAGATGAAGCCGTGCAGAGCATTCTGGCTCAAACCTGGCAGAATGTTGAAATCATCATTGTGGATGACGCCTCGAACCAGCCTGAAGCCGCCGCAATGTTTAAAAACTACCGCCCCCCTAAAACGCGTATTCTGCACCAGCCTGAAAACCAGGGTCTTTCTGCGGCTCGTAACGCCGGGATGCGCCAGTCTCGCGGAAAATACATCTGCTGCCTCGATGCAGATGATAAACTTCAGGCCACGTACATTGAAAAGGCAGTTACTGCTCTCGAGGTCAATGCTGGCATTGCGCTGTTCTGGCCCTGGACGCAGGTTTTTGGTGCGGAAGAGCGGGTCTGGTATGCGCCCCAATTTGACCCTGAGAAAATAATTTACTATAACCAGGCGCATCCCCCGGCGGTTTTTCGACGTGCCGCCTTTGAAAAAAGCGGTGGCTTTAATGAAGACATGCGCGAAGGCTTTGAAGATTGGGAATTCTGGGTGCGCCTGACTGGTCATGGTTATCGCGGCTTTCGTATTTCTGAAAAGTTATTGTTCTACCGCCGCCTTGGGCGCAGTTTTGCGCAAGAGGCGGCTCAAAAGCACGAACTTTTGTTTGCCAGCATCCAGGCCAACAACCCCGAAATCTACCGTGACCCGCCGGGGTTTGTCGCTCGTGTGCGTGCCGGATACCGCGATATCTACAGTCTGCGGCCCTTTCTCAACCTGCAAGATGCCCGTCACTTCTTGCCACTGCGCCCTACTCTGGTGATTTCAGACCTCGATTCGGCCCGGACCCGTCACTTTTTGAGCCGCTATGAAGCCCCCGAAAACCTGGTTTGGGTGGCCCGTCAGCCCGTTGATGAAGATGTGCTCGACCAGTTGTATGCTGCCAGTCCGTATATTTATATCTTGCCCAATTACCTGCCCACCTACGTGTGGACAGAGTTCATCCATCAGGTTCGCCGCCGGTGGCCCATTCAAAATATTTTGAGATTGACGAAAGCGCAGGTGCAGTCATGAAATTTGTCTCCCAGATTCTTGGAAAAACCCATAAATCAGAACCCTCTGCCGAAAAACTGGTCTACTTTGGCGATCATCGCTGTGCCAGTACCTGGTTTTTATCGGTGCTCAATACGGTTGGGCCGATGGTGAAATTGCCGGTTTTCAAGTACACCGATTGGGTGAACCTGCCCGACCGCAGCCAGCCTGCCCTGATTGCCAACGTCAATGCCGAATGGAGTCATCGGGTTGCAATTGGCGATTTGCGCGGTTTTCACGTTATCCGTGACCCGCGTGATATTGTTGTTAGCGCCTACTTCTCACACAAATTCTCACATCCCAGCGGCGATTGGCTCGACAAACAGCGCGAATTTTTGCAGCAGGCCAGCCAGGAGGAGGGCATTAAGTCGAGTATCGATTTCCGTGCCAGTCAGTTCAAGCGCATGGCCGAGTGGAATTATGCCGACCCGGCCATTTACGAAACCCGCTACGAGACTCTGGTTGCCAACCCACTTGAAACGTTGCGGGCTATTTTTGCTTTTCTCGGGCTGTATCCCTCACGGATGAGTGATGCCGATTTGCAGACCCTTGTAGAGACTCATAGCTTTGAAAAAATCACCGGTGGACGCGCTCGGGGCGAAGAAAACACCCATCACCATTACCGCAAAGGCACGCCTGGCGATTGGCGCGAGTATTTCACCGAAGCCCACAAGCAATATTTCAAAGAGTGTTATGGCGATTTGCTGATACAACTCGGATACGAAAAAGACAATCAATGGTAAGAAAGGGGGAATATGCGTGTTTACAACCTGCGCAGCACTTATTCCAGGCATCGTGTTCGTCTCGAGGCCAATATTGCGCTTCAAAACGCTTCCGGGAACTACTCGATTTATCTCGATTTTCCTCTCTCGTATTGGGCCTTTTTAGACCGCACTGGAGGCGATGCGTTTGCTGCCATAGGTCTGTTGCCCGCGATGCAGCTTGGCGAACCTTTGCAAGTAGATGCACCTATCTCAGCCAATTTGTATGAAAATCTCGAATATTTGCAAGCCATCTTCCGATTTTACAATTCTGAATTAAAGATTATCCCCATTTATGCGCCAATCCGGCGTCAGCGCCAGCCGTTTTGGCCTGGCATTCGCGCGCGCGGGTCTTTTTTCTCGTTGGGGGTCGATTCGTTCTACTCAATGCAAAAACACCTGCCCGAGACCGATTTTCCAATTTCACACCTGATTTTGGTGCATGGTTTTGATATTTACACTAAACCAGGCGCTCTTTCCGCAGGTACTTGAAAATGCCCGTTCTGCTGCCAGGCCCTATGGCCTAAAAGTCCTGGATGTGATGACCAATGTCCGTGCCTTTGGAGATATTTATGTTCACTGGCACTGGATGCACGGCCCAGCAATGGCTGCGATTGCACTCGCCTTACAAAACGGTTTTGAAAAAATTTACATTCCCTCCTCGCAAAGTGGAGACAAAGTAGTTAATCCCTGGGGATCCAGCCCGGTGATTGATCCGTTTTGGTCCACTGAAAAACTGGCCGTGCGTTATGACAGTTTTAACAAAAGCCGCGTTCAAAAAATTGAATCGATTAGCGCATTACCCGAATCGCTAAAATACCTGCGTGTGTGCTGGCAGAATCCTGGCAATGCCTACAATTGCGGACAATGCGAAAAGTGTATTCGCACCATGATATCCTTGTTTTGTTTGGGCAAACTTGAACAGGCTGAAACTTTTCCGCATGAAATACCCATTCAGCGTTTTAGAGAACTGAAAATTCCCCCAATCGTCTTTGATTCTTATTACGTTCTAGAGAAACAACTGGCAGAAATCGAATCCGAGTCGCAACAAGCCAGAGAATTACGGGCAATTATCCTCGAGAAGATTAATCAACATGACTAATTCTCCGAAACTAAGGTACTATGCCCGCCCAGAGACTCTGCAAAAATTGAGAAAGGCTTCAAACCAGGTTGTCTTTCTCGTAGGTGGTTTTGCGGGTATTTTTAATTTTGGTGATATGGCCCAGCTGGCAAGCGCAATTACCTGGCATCGCCAGATGAAGCCCCTGACAATGATTTGCGCTTTTGTGCATGTCCATGCATTTTCGCCGGAATTGTCGATTGAACCCTTTGAGCGGACTTTTGGGTTGGATGACTGGATTTTTTATCACTACGAAGACGACAAGCCCGGTAGCCTGGAGCGCATTGCTCACCTGGGCCTGTCTGTGCTGAAGCCGGAACAAATCCGCGCCGCGATTTTTATGCATTTCTATGGCGGAGGCCGACTAAACCAATTTTGGGGCATGCGCACTTTGTCTCTGCTGCAAGACCTGCTGAAGATTCCTGTGAGCAAGTCTTACCTGATATCAGGGCAGCAGGTCTCGCCAGAGTTTGCTCATCTTTTTGCCGAACATGTCCGACAGGCAGGCCCGGGCCTGGTTGGCTGCCGTGACGAACAAAGTTTGCGTTTGCTGGCCGCAGAGCGCGTCAAGGCAGTTTTTTCTGGCGATGACAGCCTGGAATATATCCAGGCCAGCCTTCCAACCGGGTCTTCGGCCTCAGACACGCCGCAAATATGGGGGCTGAACACCCGCCAAACCATTTTTACCAACAGCCAGGATGGACTATCATTTCAGCCGTGGCTCGAACAGTTTGCGCGGCGAATTGAATCCGGCGGCGAGGTTCTCTTCCTGCAAACTTTCAGCGCCCAAAAACAGACTTTTTTATCCCTTGAGCCGCTGCCATTTGCCGGGTGCGAGTGTCGTCAACTCACACAGGCCAATCTGGCCGATGCCATGCTGGATGGGAAGTTGCCTTCCATGTTTGCAAATCTTTCGCGCCTGACGCTTGCAGTGGTCATGTCTTATCACCTTGCGGTTGTCCTGAAATTTTTGCGCGTGCCGGTTTACCTGCTTGGGCGCAATGATTTCTATCACCAAAAGCAAGAAACACTCTGGCAGCCGGTTGTCTCTGTTGAAGATTTTCTTGCAAGCACTGCATCGCGCCTTCTTGATTGGGCAAGGGATGGCTGGGTTGAGCACAACGTATCTGCCCGTCAGGCCTGGTTGGCCCGTTGTGAAAAACACTTCTTTGCCCCACGCTGGTTCGGTTTTTTGGGCTCAAAAAGGGTGTGAAATGCGCAAAATCTATTTTCTCTTTCCGCGCCTGACGAACATCAATGCGGGCGGGCATTTGGCGCAGGTGAAATTGCTCCAAAACACCCGCCAGTTTTGCACTGCTGAGCAGGTGACTT
>CAZNCT010000031.1:0-19345 GCA_964571615.1 uncultured Anaerolinea sp.
TACACCGCTTAACCCGGCTTCCCCAACCCCTGGCCTGCTTCTGGCCCCCACCCCAACCAGTCTTGGCCTGGCGCTCATTACCCCCACCCGGCCTGCCGCGCCGACTGTTTCAATTGTCCCCAGCCCGACCCCTTTCATCTACACCATCAAGACAGGCGATACTCTCAGCCAGGTAGCCCTGCGCTATGGCTTGAGCGTGGACGAATTGCTTGCCGCCAACCCGGGTATCAACCCGCAGGTCTTGAGCATTGGTCAAACCCTGCAAATTCCCTCGCGGCCCGCCAGCCTGGTCGAATCGCTGCCTGCGCCGGCAGAACTGCTCACTGGCCCGGCGGCCTGTTACCCTTCTGGGGCTGGCATGTGGTGCATTCTGCCGCTTGAAAACCCGCATCGCCAGCCGGTTGAAAACATCACGGCCCAATTCAGCCTGTTTGATGAACAGGCCGCACTTCTTGAACAGCGCGAAGCGCTAATCCCCCTCAACATTCTCCCCGCCGGAGCGCGTTTACCGCTGGCCGCTTTCTTTCCGCAGCGCCCACGCGAGAAGTTTGCCCTGCGGGTCGATTTTTCTACCGCTTTCCTGCTCAGCGCTACAGACCCGCGCTACCTGCCTGTTGAGACAAACAACCTGCTTGTTCAGATTTCTGCCGATGGCCTCTCTGCCCGGGCCAGCGGACGACTTTCCCCGGCCCCAGGGTCGGGCCCTTTCAACGAAATCTGGCTGGCCGCTGTTGCTTATTCGGCAGATGGCCGTATGATAGGCTTTCGCCGCTGGCAGGCCGCATCCCCAGTGACAACCTTCTCGTTAGAGGTTTACAGCCTGGATGGGCCGATTGCTTTTGTTGAGGTCGTCGTTGAAGCGCGCCCCTGATTTTGTTGATAAAAAAGCAAAATCTATGCGCGTATCTATCGACCTTCCAACTTCTTTGCAATGTTTGACGCATGTATCCCTTGCATGTATAATCAAAACATTCATTTTTCAACCGTATCAGGGCATTGAGGAAGGCTATGGCTCTTCGGGGCAATCTTCGTGATTTTACCGTCACCCAACTCTTGAACTTGATTAATCTTGCCCATAAAACGGGTACATTAATCATTGAAGGCCCCAACGAAGTGGCCAAAGTCTCCTTTCGTGATGGCAAACTCTCATTTGCCCAGGTTGGGCAGGAAGATGGCCGCCTTGCCACCGTCTTGCACAAATCCAACCGCCTGACAACCGGCCAATTGCGCGCTATTCAGTTGCGCGCCGCTCACGTTTCAGATAAAGAACTTGGCTTGTTGCTTATCAATTCGGGCCATCTCTCGCAAGACGACATTTTGACGGCTTTACAGGCGCACTTTACCGAGGTTGTGCGCCGTCTTTTTACCTGGGTCGAAGGCTTCTTCCGTTTTGAAAACGATATGATGCCGCCCGATGACCGCATTACTGTGCGGCTCGACCTTGAAAACCTGATTATTGAAGGTGCCCGCCAGTTACGCGAGTTTGAGCAGTTACAAGATGAAATTCCGAGTCTCGATATGGCTTTGCGCTTTACCGAGCGCCCTGGCTCAAATTTGCAGAAAATGAATCTCAGTGTTGAAGAGTGGCGGGTGGTTTCATATATCAGCCCCAAAAATACCATTCAGCAAATTGCGGCAGCGGCCAAAATGGGCGATATGGAAATCCGCCGCATTGTTTATGGCTTAATCCAGGCTGGCCTGGTTGAGATTATGCGGCCCGATGGCAGCGCCCCGGTTGCCGAAAAGGCGCGTCCGCCCGTCCCTGTTCAGAACAGGGAAGAGCAGAAGTCCCTGGTCAATCGTTTGATTACGCGTATTCGTTCGATTTAATTATCTTTTCTAAGGATAAGTGCTTATGCAAACGGTCAAAATGGTCGTTACAGGCCCTTTCAGCGCCGGTAAGACGGAGTTTATTCGCTCGGTTAGTGAAATTGATGTGGTTGCCACAGAGCGGAAGATTAGTTCGGCTTCTGAGCGGGCTGTCAAGCAAGCCACCACTGTGGCAATGGACTTTGGTCGTATCACCGTAGATGAAGACCTGGTCTTATATCTGTTTGGCACCCCGGGCCAGAAGCGCTTTGACTTCATGTGGGAAATCCTCTCAGAAGGCATGTTGGGTTTTATCGTCATGGTGGATAGCACCCGCCCTGAAACCTTCCGCGAGGCGCGCTCCATCCTTGAAACCTTCCGCGCTTACGCGCCAACCCCCTATGTTGTTGCCGCCAATAAACAAGATGTCAATGACGCCTGGGAATTGGAAGACATGCGCCATGCCTTGCGCCTGGATGCCAAAGTAAAATTATTGCCCTGCGTGGCGACCGACAAAAATACCGTCAAAAATGTCTTGCTTGAACTGCTCTACAGCATTCTGGCCGAGATGGAAGAGAACAAGTAGGATATAGAAAATTGCCGTGTCCTCGATTACTACCGATCAAGGGATTGTTCACTACGAGGTTTATGGGCGCGGCCGCCCGGTGATTTTATTGCATGGATGGCTGGGCTCTTGGGGGCTTTGGCAAGAGACAATGGCCTATTTGGGCCGTTCTTATCGCACCTATGCGCTTGATTTTTGGGGCTTTGGCGAATCAGGCAAAAAACGCGATACATACGCCGTTCAAGATTTTGTCAGTCTGGTAGACCAGTTTATGGACCGCCTGGGGATTATTCAAGCCCCGCTGGTCGGTCATAGCATGGGTGGCACCGTTAGCCTGCTGGTGGCTTTGCAATACCCGCAGAGGGTCAGCAAAGTGGTGGTGGTTGGTTCTCCCATTGTTGGCTCCTCCCTGGCCTTTCCGCTAAAGCTGGCTGGTTACCGCTTCATTGCCTTCATGCTTTTTAACATGATGTGGGCTTTTCGCGCTGGGATGAAAGTTGCCTCTCCGTTTATTTGTGCTGACCCTCAGTTCCCCGAGATGATGGACAAAGACCTGTCGCGCACGACCCTTGAGTCTTTCCTGCTCAGTATTGCTTCTTTGCGCCGCACCGACCTGCGCCCCATGCTGCCGCAGTTAAAAATACCCGTTATGGGCATTTATGGTGGTAGAGACAACATCGTCCACCCGCACCAGTGGCAGCCTTTGTTGCAGGGTGTTCCTCACACCAAAGTGGTCTTTTGGGAACGCGCCCAGCACTTTGTCATGCTGGATATGTCGAAAGAGTTTACTGAAACGCTCAAAACATTTCTGGATGAAGAAGAGAAACCTGAAGGATGAATCCTTCTCAGCCTTTATATTACTATCCCAACCAGATGGGGCGCATCCTGCTGCTCTCTGGTGATGAGATTCTGGGCCGCCCGGGTATGTCAGCAATTTTGAATGCCATACCTGGGGGCAATCGGCTTGTTGAAAACTACCCACCGCCCAACCTGAAATTTGAGTTTTCTTTTGAAGTGGTCTCTGGCATGCAAGCGGCGCTTGAGAAAGCCTATGGCCCGCATGGCGGCCGGGGTGTGTCTCTTAGAATTGGCCGGGCCTGCTTTCAGCAGGGTTTACGCGAGTTTGGGCCTTTGTTTGGCCTGACCGACCTGGCTTTTCGGCTTTTGCCCTGGAAAACCAAACTCAAGGTAGGCGCAGGCGCTTTTGCTGATATTTTCAATAAACACAGCGATCAGCGTGTACGCATTGTGGACACTGATGAAGTTCTTTACTGGCACATTGAGCGTTGCCCGGTGTGCTGGGGCCGCCAAACCGACCAACCCTGTTGTCATTTGGCAGTAGGATTACTTCAAGAAGCGCTCTACTGGGTGAGCGGCGGCAAAATGTTTCAAGTAGAAGAGACCCATTGTTGCGCCGTCGGCGACAAGGAATGCGTGATTGCAATCCAGAAACAACCGTTGGGATAACCCATGCTCAAGATAATTTTGCAGGCCAAAAAGCCAATCTCTCCCTTCAACGAACCGGCGCGCGATTTACGGATTCAAAATCAGCCATTATGGCTTTTACAGCGCGATATTCTGGCTCCTTATGTCACTCGTGAGTTAGAAATTCCGGCCAATGCGCGCTTGCCCCAGATGCAAGAGCCAATGCTGGTTTATCGTGACAACCTGTTTTTTGACCAGTTTTACATCGAAGAATTCCTGCGGCGAGCCAAACAGAAGAATCGTCCGGTGCGGGCGGCTTTTTCGATTGATGACCCTGCTTTTCGTGAACATGCTCTGCCGCTTTCGGTCTCTTACACCCCCGCCGGCAATTTATACCTGGCCGATTTGTGGTATTACCCGCGTGGGCCGGTAGCCGATGTAGACCCGCTCGTCATAGACCTGCAATCGCGTGAAGTCGGCTATTACCATGTCCCATCGTACATGGCGGGTGAACGCGGCGACCTGGTTTTCCAGGTGCCTTTGCGTGCCATGATGGCGATTGATACCTGGGTGCACATCTTTATTGCCGATGTGGTTTTTGGGTTATTCAAGCGCGGAAACCGTTTTGAAAATCGCCTGGGGAGTGACCTTGCCTTCAAGTTGAACGTCCTCGCTACGGCGATTTACGAGGGTCGGCAAGTTTTGGAGTGCTCTCAACTGGTTAAGATTGGCAAAAACTGTGTCATTCACCCCGGCGCCATGATTTACGGCCCGACAACCATCGGTGACAATGTCCATATTGATGCTGGCGCAGTGATTGAAAACTGCATTATTGGCAATAACGTCAATGTTTCGCAAGATTGTCAGTTGATGCTTTCGGTCGTTGGGGATGGCACCTTCCTGCCTTTCAAGGCCGCGCTTTTTATGACCACCATCATGGATAACTCGATGGTTGCTCAAAATACCTGCCTGCAAATGTGCGTGGTTGGGCGCAACACCTTTATTGGCGCTGGTTCCACTTTTACCGATTACAACCTCATTCCGGCCCCCATTCGTGCCCTGGATGGCAACGGCGAATTAAAACCTTCAAACCGTCCGGTGTTGGGTGGCTGTGTTGGTCATAACTGCCGTATTGGCGCAGGCATGATTGTTTACCCGGCCCGCACCATCGAATCAGATGTCGTGTTGGCTGCATCGAAAGAGCGCAGGGTGATTGATAAAAACATTCGTTTTGAGGATAGCGACCATCATAAGATGAAAAATTCCAGCCAGCATAAAGTCTTTTACCAAAAACAACAGGATTTAGAGTCGTGGTAACGAATGGATACATTTGCATTTATCATTCACCCTATTGACCCCAAGCGCGATGTCAGTAGGAAGTACCCCCTGTTTGGAAAATATCTCAGCGAAGACCAGATTAATTTCTTCTCCACATTTTTCCCTCCCGTATATATTTCTGAGATTACCGGTATCGTCTCTCAGGCAACAGGCAAGGAAATAAAGGGTTGGTTCATTGCCTGCCCATTTACGCCCAAGCGAATGTTGGAACTGCCTGAGAAAATGGTGTATCATAAAATTATTCAAACGGGCCGCATGGCTGAAAAGCTGGGCGCACAAATCTTAGGGCTGGGCGCTTTTACTTCGGTTGTGGGCGATGCTGGGGTAACCATAGCGCGAGCCTTAGATGTCCCCGTCACCACTGGAGATTCGTACACTGTTGCAATTGCGGTAGAGGCTGTCAAAGAAGCCGCCCGTGTCATGGATATTCCTTTGGAGTCGGCCACTGCTGCGGTGGTTGGGGCGACCGGAACTATAGGAAAAGTCTGCGCAGAACTTCTCGCAGATGCGGTAGGTGAGTTATACTTAGTGGGTCGCCGCGCCGATGCGCTCGAATCCCTGCGTGAACGGCTTCAGCCCCAGGCCAGGGCGCGGCTGTTGACCAGTACCAGTATGGAGGTTCTCTCTCGCGCAAAGTTAATCCTGACAGTCACCAGCGCCATTCACGATGTCATTCGCCCCGAGCATTTACAGCCTGGCAGTGTGGTTTGTGATGTTGCCCGGCCTCGTGATGTTTCTGCAATGGTGGCCGCTGAACGAAACGATATACTTGTGATTGACGGCGGCATGGTGGATGTTCCGGGGCCTGTCGATTTTCACTTTAACTTTGGTTTCCCTGCCGGGAAATCGTACGCCTGTATGGCAGAAACGATGTCTTTGGCGTTGGAAGGCCGTTTTGAAGATTACACATTGGGCAAGGATGTTTCCCGCGCCCGTGTTGAGGAAATTGCTGCAATTGCAAAAAAGCATGGTTTTCAATTGAGTGGTTTTCGCTCTTTTGAAAAAGAAGTCACCGAGCAAACAATTGACGCCATACGCCGTAATGCACATGCCCGCCAGCGGCGCTAATATTGATGGAGGCTCATTATGGGAAAAGCCCGCCTGCTGATTACCGAAGACGATGTAGATATCTCAAACATGCTCAAGATATATTTCTCGGGTCTTGGGTATGACGTGGATGTTGCCATGCGAGGGTCTGAAGCGCTTGAAAAAACCCGCCAGGTGCTTCCTCATCTGATTGTGCTGGACATCATGTTGCCTGATATTGACGGCTATGAAGTCTGCCGCACCTTGCGTACCAATACGCGCACCAGCCACATCCCGGTCATCTTCCTGACCCAGAAGGATGAGCGCAGCGACCGACTGCAAGGCCTTGAGCTGGGCGCCGATGATTACATCACCAAGCCCTTTGATATCGAAGAACTCAAACTGCGCGTTCAGGGCGCTATTCGCCGTTCAGAACGCGAAAGCCTGACCGACCCCCGCTCAGGCTTACCGGCGGGTCGTTTGATTGAGGAGCAGCTTCGCAAAATTATTCGTGAAACCGGTTGGGCCTACCTCGACATCCGCATTAACAACTTTGAGCCTTTCAAGGACGTCTACGGCTTTGTAGCGGGAGATGATGTCTTACGCTTTACGGGCATGTTGATTGGCGAAGTGTTAGATGAATTGGGAACCCCTGCCGATTTTATTGGTCATGCTGGCGGCGATAATTTCATTGTCATCACCAATGAAGGCTCTTCTCAGGCGATTATTGCCGCCCTCAAAGAGCGCTTTGCCGAGCAGGTATTGTCTCATTACAACTTCATGGATCGTCAGCAAGGCTTTATTATGGCACCCGGCGCAGATGGGCAAACTGAAAAATACCCGCTGATGACCTTTGCGATTGGGGCTGTCATGCCTGCTCAGCAGTCTTTTGCTGATATTCGGGAAATTACCGAACTGGCTGCCGAAGCTCGCCGCCAGGATGCTGCCAGCGCCGTAAAAGGATAATTTCTCATGGTGGAAGGGCAATTCCTGGCCTGGGGCATAGGCTTGCTGATTTTTGGGCTGGCCTTTGTGCTGGGTGTCTGGTTCATTTTACGCGTTATTCCGCGCGTCAGGCCAGCCCAGCAATTGCCGGCTCAGCAAACTGTTGCCCGTTTGCAGGCGCATGAAGATGCCGTTCTGATGGTGCAGGCAGGGGGCCGTGTTGTTTATGTTAATGATGTCGCCCGAGAGTGGTTTGACCTGGCAGAGGGGGAATATCCCAACCTAGACCGAATAGGCCGCCGGGTTCGTCCCGGAGAGACTTTTCTCGAAATATGCGCCGCCCAGGGTCAGGCGCGTTTTTCAATTAATGGCAGGTTGGTTGAAGCCAATTCGTACCCAATCCCTGGGCAGGTGCCGGCTGTGTTGGTCACCATTCGCCCGGTCAAAAGCGCCCTGGCAGAAGGTGGACAGCAAGGGCTTTCAGAAAGCGCCCTTAAGACCGTAGCAGATTTCGGTCAGGCCGTTACTTCAGACCTGAGCCTCGAACTGACTGCTCAGTCTATCTTGACCCATGTAGAGCAACTGGTTGCTTCAGATTTCCTTGAACTCAAAGTCTGGAATGAAGTGACTGGCGCTTTTTCAGTTTATCGCATGAGCGGCGCCGATGGCACGCTTCGCCGGGTGGTGCAGGAACGTCAGAGCCAGTTTGGCCATTATGAAAAATTCATCATGGACGAACGGCGTGAGATTGTGCTGGAAAATACCCGCACAGAGCCGCGCCTGCGTTTTGACCCGGGCGGTAACACGGTTCCACCGATGGGTTCTTACATTGGCTTGCCGCTTGAAATTGGTGACCAGCTGGTCGGCATTTTGGAAGTAGGGGTTATTCCGACTGGCGGCTTTTCAAGTGATGACGTGGCATTGCTCAAGATGGTCAGCGGCCAGGCCGCGGTGGCGATACGAAACGCGCGCCTTTACGAAGCCCAGGAGAAGTGGAGCGCCCAACTGCTTGGGTTGACCAATCTATCGCAAGCAGTTGGTGCTTTGCGCGATGTTAACGAGCTGTTTGAAAGCCTGGTCGATGGCTTATCGCCGCTCTTCAATGTAAAAATTCTGGGTTTCTTAATTTACGACGAACAGCGTCATGTTCTCTCAGGCCAGGCCCCCTTCTTTGGGCTTTCGAGCCAATTTGTTGAAATTTACAAGACGACAATCCGCCCTGGCAGCCCGGCTGAACGTTTGATTTCCAGCCAGGAAGTGATTTCCAGCCCCGACGCATCTTCTGACCCGCTTTGGGATGAACTCGGCATGCGCGACATGGCTCAGGCCGCAAGCATGCGTGATACCACGCTCATTCCGCTGGTATCGGCTGGGCGTTTTCTGGGCTATTTACAGCTTTCTAATCACAAGCAAGGGGATTTGAAATTTAGCCCCGACGAGTTACAGCTTTTGAGCCTGGTAGCCAACCAGGTAGCCGCCATGATTGATAACGCGCTCCTGGTTCAGCAGGCGCGCCAGCGCAATCAGCGCTCTGAAGCCATGCGCCGCCTGGCAAGCCTGGTGAGTTCATCGGCTACGCTGGATGAAATTTTGCGCTTTTCGCTTCAAGATTCGGCCCAGTTGTTACGCGCTGATGTCGCCGCAGTTTTCTTGCTGGATGAGCAAGAAGGTGTTATGCGCGCCCACCTGCCATCAGTCTATGGGCTTCCTGTAGAACAGGTCAACCCCCTGGTGCGAATTAACATCAAGCCCTCTGTGTTTCATCAGACAGTGGCTGGTAGTCAGCGCGCTTTTATTTCGGGCAGTCTGAGCAAAGACCGGCGTATTTTGCCGCTTTATCGGGGTATTGTCAGGCGTTTGAAACTTGAGTCTTGTATTGTCGTCCCCCTGGTGGTTCGCGGACAGGGGATTGGCGAATTGATGTTTGGGTCATCCAGCACTGATCTTTTCAGCAACTATGATTTACAGATGGCGGCCACCATTGGCAGTCAGTTGGCGGTTGCAATTGACAGCACACGCCATGCCCGATATATCAGCGGGCCGGGGGCATCTTCTGATCAGGCCATTCACGTTAGCCGGATTGCCCGCGAATTTAACGTAACCGTTGACCTGCATGAATTGCTGCGCCTGATTTATGACGAAAGCATGAAGCTCTCTGGAGCCGATTGCGGGGTTGTCTTTTTCCTCGAAAATCTTGAGTTGGGCAACCAGCTGCCAGAACATCCGAGTATGGGCTTGCATCTCGGCCATGCTGCCACCGAAGACCTTATCTGGCATCAGACGCCGGTGTTTGAAAAACATGAACTGGTCTTGTTCGACAAATTTGAAGACAACTCGCCTGTTCAGCCTCCGCATTTAGGCATTCAGTCTGTCTTGCTTGTTCCGCTGGCTTACCAGGATGAAATTTATGGCCTGATTGAACTTCATACCGCCAGCGACTCGCGTTTTAGTGATACGGTTGTTGAAATTCTGCGCTCGGTAGGAATTCAGGGTGCAATTGCAATTTCAAATGCGCTGCGTTATCGCGAACAGCGCCAGCGTATCGAGTCGTTGCGCTCACGCGCTGAGACTTTGGGGGCTTTGTTCGAGATTGCCAAGACCTTGCGCCTTGACCAATCTCTGCCCGAAATTTTGACCGTCATTGCCCAGGGAATTCAGCGCTCGACAGCGTTTGATGTGGTCTTGATTAGTCTCTATGAGCCGGAAAGCGGTATGCTGCGCCGTGTGGCGGCAGTTGGTGTTTCTGAAGAGACCTTTGCATCTTTGCGTGAGCATCAGCAGCCCTGGAATAGCCTGGCACAGTTGCTCAAGCCTGAATTTGAACGTGGGAACCTGTATTATATTCCTCACGACCAGGCTCCTATCGTCTCGCGGGATGTGCAGTTGGTGACCATTATGGAAAGCGCCAGCGAGGCCCCCAACGCCTGGCACCCGGAGGATTTGCTCCTGGTTCCTGTTTTGGATAGCCACAACAATCCCCTGGGCCTGGTGAGCGTGGATGCCCCCCGCGATGGCAAGCGTCCAGACCAGGCAACTTTTGAAGCCCTGGAAATTTTCGCTTCGCAAATTCAAATTGCGATTGCCAATGCCCGCCGTGTTTCTACGCTGGATGCAGAAATTGCCCAACTGGCACTTGAAGTTCAGCGGCAGAAAAGCCTGGTTGGTTTCAGTCAGCGTAACCTGCCGGTCTTGTTGAACAAAGACCTCGATCAGACCCTGGCGATCAACTATTTGAACCAGCGCGCCCGCCATATTCGGGCTGGTCTGACCTTGACCGAATCAATCAGCCGCCAGATTGACCTGAATTCGGCTTTGCTGACCCTGGGCCAGCAAATTTTGCTGACCTTTGATATGTCGATTTCGATTGTTGCCAGAGAGACACCTGAAGGGCCGCGTATCATTCATCAACTTGGAAGCCTGCCCCGGGGTGTCAATCCCGATGCCATGTTTGGCCAGCGCAACCCGTTGCGCACCTGCCTTCAGACCGGCGAGACAATTGTCTCGGCCAACCTGGATGAAGATGAAGTCTGGCATGATACGCCTTTCCTGACCGCGCTGAAAGCCAAGTCGTTTGTCTGTTTGCCGCTGGTTGTCAACAAGAAGCCGGTTGCTGCTGTTCTTGCTACTGACCCAGAGCCGATGCCGGTCTTGTCTCGTGATGACCAGCAGGTCTATGTGCAAATTGCCCGGCAGTTGTCGGTCATTATTCAGAACATCGGATTGCTTAGTGAGACCCGCCAGAGACTCGAAGAAGTCAATCTGTTGCTTGATTTCAGCCGCCGCTTGAGCGGTCTTGACCCGGCTGAAATCTTGCAATCTCTGCTTGAAAGCGCTCTGCGGGTGGTTTCTTCTGCTCATGCGGGCATGGTTTTGCGCTGGGATGAAAGCGATGAACTCTTAATCCCACGCGCGGCGGCCAATTACGTGGACAACGAAAGCATGATGGAAATCACCTACCAGCAGGGCGAAGGCCTGCCTGGACGGGTATTTGCCAGCCGGCGGCCTCTGATTGTGGATGAGATTAATTTCACAGCGGACTATAACCTGCCGGCTGAAAACCTTTTGCGTTACCGAAAAGCAACAGGTGGCCGCTTGCCGGTTTCGAGCATCGCGGTTCCAATTCAGACCAGTGACCGTAGTGTCGGTATCCTTGTCCTTGATAACTTCAACACGACGGCCGCTTTCCATGCCGAAGACGAAACCATTCTCTCTTCGCTTACCCAGCAGACGGCGCTTGCGCTCGAAAATGTCCGCCTGGTGCAGGCTACTCAGGAGCGTGCGGCTCAGTTGCAGGCACTCAACTCGGTGGCGGCTTCGCTCAGCGCCTCGTTGAAGCGCGAAGAATTGATTGCCTCACTCCTTGACCGCATGAATGCCATCATTGCTTACGACACTGCCATCTTGTGGCTGCGGAACGGCAATGAAATGGTTGTTGCCGAAGCGCGCGGCTTTAGCGATACCGAAGACCGCAAAGGCCTGACCGTCTCGATTGAAGATAGTGTTTTGTTGCGTGAAATGATTCGCTCTGGCCAGGCGGTTTCGGTGGGCGATGTTCGGCTTGACCCGCGCTTCCCGTCTCTGGTGGAGGCCAAAAATCTCTCCTGGCTGGGTCTGCCTATTATTGTTAAGGGTGAGATTGTCGGTGTGATTGCTCTCGAGAAGCTCGAGGCTTATTACTATTCTACCGACCAGGTGCAATTGGCGGCCACTTTTGCCAGCCAGGCTGCTGTTGCGCTCGATAATGCTAGCCTGTTTGAGGAAAGTGTGCGCCGCGCTGCTGAATTGGATGAGCGTTCTCAGCGTTTGACTTTGTTGAATCAATTCTCCTCTGAACTAAGCGGGTCTCTGAATGCCGACCAGGTACTTCGCCTGACCGCCAATCAACTGCTGCGCGCTACCGGCGCTGATACCGCAATGGTTGTCATGCTGGATAGGAACGACAAATCTTTCTTGCTTTCTGTCTTGCCTGAAGAAAATGACCGGCCCTCGATGTACCGTGCTCTGCCCGCCTCGCCAGTGATTTCGGAACTGCGCGAGTCGCAGACAGTTTATGTGGTAGAGGACATCAACGCCCATGCCGAATTGCAGTCGTTTGCTGAAGTGCTTGAAGGCTACAAGTCGATGTTGATGTTGCCCATCTTTAGCAGTCAGAGCAATTACGCTGTCATTGTGCTGACGGTTGCGCCGCATGCTTTCCCATCGACTGAAATTGAGATTGCCCGCACCCTGGGCAACCAGGCGGTTATCGCGCTTGAAAATGCCGACCTGTATCAATCGACCCTGGCGACTGCTGAACGGCTTTCCATCATTAACGAAGTCAGTTTTGCGATTGGTTCTAATCTCGACCCAGAGGAAATTTATCGCTCGATTCACGATGCCGTTGCCAAACTTGTTCCGGTCGATGCTTTTGTAATTGCTTTGCATGACGAAGAAGCCAACGAGGTGGATGGCGTTTACATCGTTGATTTGGGACAGCGCATTACCGGTGTACGCCTGCCCTATGGACAGGGTTTGAGCGGTAAAGTGATTGCCTCTGGTCAGCCTATGTTGACCCTGACCCCTGCCGAAGCAGACGACCAGGGCGCAGTAACGGTAGGCGAGAAAGGCACCCCCAATTCGATTATTGCTGTGCCGATGATTCAGGGCACCAAGACGATTGGTATGCTCTCGGCCCAGAGTTACCAGCACAATGCCTATACTGAGAGTGATATTCAATTATTGAGTACCCTGGCAAACCAGGCTACGGTTGCCATTCAAAATGGCCGCCTGTTTGCTGAAACTCAGAAGATGGCCGCCACCCTTGAGCAGCGCGTTATTGAGCGTACTGCCGAACTGGAACGCGAACAGCGTAATACCGAGACGTTGCTGCGCATTCTGACCGAAGTTTCATCCAGCCTCGACCTGGATCGCGCCCTGAGCCGTACTCTGGCCTTGTTGAACGAAGCCATTGGCGCTGAGCAGGGAACGATTATGCTGGTCAATCCAGAAGACAATATGCTTTACTATCGCGCCGGGTATGGCTACCTGAGCGAAAATGCTCTTGAGCAGACCGATATTCGGGCGCCGAAGAACACCTTTAAGCTCAAAATTGGCGAAGGCCTGGCTGGCTGGGTTGTCAAGAACCGCCAACCCGTGCTGGTAGATGACTTATACACCGACCCGCGTTGGGTGGTCTCGCAAGGTTCTCAGAATCACCGCAGTGCCGTTTTTGCCCCTCTGGTCGTTGGCGAAGATGTGATTGGAACCATCATGGTCTTCCACCGCCGGGTTGCCTTCTTCAATGATGATGCGCTTGAAATGGTGAAGGCTATCGGTGCGCAGGTGGCTATCTCTATCAACAACGCGCAACTCTATGAACTTATCCGCGATCAGGCCGAGCGGCTCGGTTCGTACCTGCGCAGCCAGCAAATGGAGGCCAGCCGCCAGACCGCCATTCTCGAAGCGGTGGCTGATGGTGTTCTGGTGACGAATTCTGCCAATACAATTAGCTTTATCAATCCATCGACTGAGAAGATTTTGGGCCTTTCGGAATCGCAGATTGTGGGTCGTTCGCTTGAAAATTTTGCCGGTTTGTTTGGTAAAAACTCGCAGGCCTGGATGGAAACCGTGCGTAACTGGTCCGAAGACTCAGCCAGCCATACCGGTGAAGCCTATACCGAACAAATCAGCCTGGATAATGGCCGGGTCGTACTGGTTAGCCTGGCCCCCGTCATCTGGCAGAGTGAATTTCTTGGGACGGTTTCAATTTTCCGTGATATTACCCATGAAGTCGAAGTCGACCGTCTCAAATCAGAATTTGTGGCAACTGTCAGCCATGAGTTGCGGACGCCGATGACCTCTATTCGGGGTTATGTCGATATCCTATTGATGGGCGCTGCCGGAGAGCTTTCCCCCAGTCAGTTGCATTTCCTTGAAATCGTCAAGAACAACACCGAACGCTTAAACATCCTGGTGAATGATTTGCTTGATATCTCGCGGATTGAAACGGGCCGGGTGACTCTGACCTTGCAGCCAGTCGATTTGCGCGAAGTTGCCGAAGAGGTGGTTTCTGATGTTCTGCGGCGCTCTCAGGAAGAAAATAAGCCGATGGCAATTTCGGTTGAAGCCGAACCCGACCTGCCGCTGGCGATGGCCGACCCGGAGCGTATTCACCAGATTATTGGCAATTTGGTCGATAATGCCTATAATTACACCCCGCCTGATGGGCGCATTCACGTCTCTTTGCGCAAGGCAGGCGGCGATATTCAGGTGGATGTTCAGGATAATGGGGTGGGTATCCCGTTACAAGACCAGGAGCGTGTCTTTGAGCGTTTCTTCCGTGGGGAAGACCCGCTTGTCCTGGCTACGCCTGGCACCGGATTGGGCCTTTCGATTGTGTCCCAACTGGTTGAAATGCATCACGGTAAAATTTGGATGAACAGCGCTGGCATCCCCGGTCAGGGCAGTACGTTCTCTTTCACTGTGCCTGCTGTTCGAAGTGACGGAAACGACGAGGAGAAGTAATGGCGAAAATTGTGATTGCTGAAGACGAGCCGGATATCCGTGAACTGATTGCCTTTACCCTGCGTTTTGCCGGGCACGAGGTCATTATCGGCGCTAACGGGCTGGAAGGTTACGAATTGGCCAAACAGCACAAGCCCGACCTGGTGATGCTTGATGTTCGCATGCCGAAAATGACCGGTTATGAAGCCTGTCAGAATATTAAGGCTGAACCTGACCTGGCAAATACCCCGGTCATCTTTCTCTCTGCCAAAGGCCAGGAGTCTGAAATTGAGCAGGGTTTGTCGGTTGGTGCGGAGCAATATCTGCTAAAACCGTTTGCTCCAGACCAGTTGACCCAGCAGGTTCGTGAAGTGCTCTCGAAATACGGTAAAAAGTAGGTCTCTCTTTCTCGAATTATGAGCGCGATACTCCTGGATGGCGGCATTGTTCATTACGAGGTGATTGGGCGCGGACGCCCCATCATCTTCTTGCACGGCTGGATTGGCTCGTGGCGTTATTGGATTCCGGCCCTGCAATCTGCCTCCACCAACTTCCGCGCTTATGCAGTGGATTTATGGGGTTTTGGCGATACGGCCCGAGAACCCAACCGCTATACGCTGGATAAACAAATTGCCTTGCTCGACCAGTTTATGCAGGAAATGGGTATTGGCAAGGTTGCGCTGGTTGGGCATGGTCTTGGGGCGATGGTTGGCCTGCACTTTACCTTGCGCCATCCGAACATGGTTGATCGTATTATGGCTCTCAATGCTCCTGTGGACTTGAATGCGATTAATCCACGGATGCGTACCGACTCGCTGTCGAACCTGACCGAGTGGCTGCTGGCTAAAAATCCCGAATCGGAGCCGGCCCGGGTAGATGGTTTGCGGGCTGACCCGCTGGCTATCACTTCTTCGTTTGAAAATCCCGATTTGTTCACGCTTTCGGGTAAGTTATTGAGCATGAACAACTCGTGCCTGATGGTTTATGGACAAAACGACCCGGCGGTGACGGTGCCAATGCTCGACCCAACCCTGACACCTTCGATGATTCATGTTTTGCTGCTGGAGCAGGCCGGTCACTTCCCGATGCTGGATGACACGGCCCGATTTAACCGCTTGTTGACCGACTTTCTGGCGCTCGAATCGGGCGATACGCCCCGCAACTTGCAACTGAAAGAAGAGTGGAAGCGCCGCGTGCGCTAAGGTGTAATCAAGGGCTGTTCTCACATATCTAAAGATAATTAGAAACGGCGACCGCCAGATAAGGTGGTCGCCGTCTGCTTTATTGTGTAGGCCTTGATTTGGGCAGATTCTACTTGCCCAATTTTTTCTTGAAGGCTTCGGTCAGGGCGGGTACGATGTTGAACAGGTCGCCGACCACGCCGTATTGGGCCGATTGGAAGATGGGCGCTTCGGGGTCTTTGTTGATGGCGACAATCACTTTGCTGGAGCGCATGCCCGACATGTGCTGAATGGCGCCCGAAATGCCCGCCGCGATGTATAAATCGGGCGAGACGACTTTGCCGGTCTGGCCGACCTGGTGCGCGTAGGGGATGTAGCCCTCGTCCACTGCGGCGCGCGAGGCGCCGACGGCGCCGCCTAAAACGGAAGCCAACTCTCCGACCAGGCGGAAGCCCTCGGCCGGGTTGCTGCTGACGCCGCGTCCGCCGGAGACGACCACCCCGGCATCGGTCAGGCTGACACCCGATTGCCCGGAGACAAAGCCTTCGATTGTGACAGCGCCACCCGCTACGGCGGGGATGCGCTTGATTTCGCCGCCGCGCCCGGCTTCAAGAGTCGGTTTGGGGAAGGCGCGGGCGCGCAGGGTGACGAGTTGCGGGCGGGCCGAGCAGACTGTCTTTTCGAGCAGTTTGCCCTCGTAAACGGGGCGAGTGGCGATGACGGTTTCGCCATCTATCTCAAGGGCGATGACATCGGTCAGCACGCCGCTGGCAAGGTCGATGGAGAGCATGGCGGCAACTTCACGGGTGCGCGAAGTGGTCGGAAACAGGAGCAAGGCCGGGGATGAGTCCGATGCGAGCGCGGCCAGGGTGCTGGTAAAGGCCTCGGGGCTGAAAACGGCCAGGGCGGGGTCATCGGCCAGTAAGACGGTATCCGCGCCATATTCCAAAGCGGTTTTTGCCAGCGCTTCGACATTTTGCCCCAAAACGAGCGCAGTCGCCGCGCCGAGGGTTTTGGCGAGGGCCAGGGCTTCCCAGGAGGCCGGGACGGGTTGTCCGTTAAAGTGGTCAATATATACCCAGGTGTTCATAGCACTTTCTCCGCCAGGATTTTGTCGGCCAGGGCTTCGGCGATTTCTGCCGGGCTGCCGCCGGTGATGATTTCGCATTTGGTCTCGCGCGCGGGCGGGTTGAGCAGTTCGGCGCGCCGGACGGCCTGCGCGGGGGCGCTGATGCCCAGGTCGGCCAGTGTCCAGACCGGGATGACGGCTTTGCCCGCTTTGCGGATGCCCATGAAGGAGGGGTAGCGCGGCTCGCCGATGCCTTGCATGATGCTCAGGACGGCGGGCAGTTTGGCTCGGGCGGTCTGTTTGCCTTCTTCGATGGTGCGCTCGACTTTGATTTCGCCACCGCTGAGGGTCATTGCGCCAACCAGACTCAGGAGCGGCCAGCCGAGCAGGCGCGCCACCTGGGCCGGGATAAGGCCGGTGCCGTTGTCGATGGTCTGGCGGCCAAAGAAGACCAGGTCGGCGTCGCCGATTTTCTGGATGGCGGCGGCCAGGACGCGGGCGGCCCCAGCGGAGTCGAGGTTGTCGAGGGCCGGGTCGCTGACCAGGATGGCTTCGTCGGCGCCCATCGCCAGGGCGTGTTTGAGCGCGTCGCGGGCCGATTCGGGGCCGATGCACAGGGCGGTGACGCTGGCATCAACGGCTTCCTTTTGCTGGAGCGCGCCCTCCACTGCGTACTCGTCAAAAGGGTTGATGACCAGGGGCGCGTCGCCCCAGGATGGCTGCCCGTTCTGGGCCGTTAGTTTGGCTTCAGAATCGGGGGTTTGTTTGACACAGACGACAATTTTCACGGTTCCTCCTTTGGTTGGGAAGCGGGATTTCTTTTTTGGTACCCGGATACTTCGACAGGCTCAGTACAAGTTACGCGGATAGACACAGAAACAAGGATTGCTTCCATCTGTTCAAAACCCATTTGACCACAACGGAATAAAAGATGGTTTGAAAACCTGCAAACATCATCACGAAAAACCCAAAACGTCGTGTTCCGTCGTAGCCGTCGTGGTTCAAAAAGGATTTTTCCGTGTAATCCGTGTACTGGTTTAGCCTTCCTGCCAGAGTGCTTCGTCGTACGCCGGAAGTTCACAACGCAGGGGTTGCGACCGGGTCTCGATACGCAGCAAAGAGCGCTGCTACTCGACCCTCGTTTTATCAACTCTCCTGCCAGAGTGCTTCGTCATAAGCAGGCAGTTCACAGCGCAGGGGCTTGTCTGTCCGTTCGCCGAGGGCGTAGCCAGCCTGGATGAGGGTCTGGATTTCGGAACTGCCCTCGTAGATGATTGCGCCGCGGCTGTTGCGCAGGTGGCGCTCGAGGTCGTACTCGTCGCTGAAACCGTAGGCGCCGTGTACCTGAATGGCCTGGTTGGCGGCCTCGAAAGCGGCTTCGGTGGCGAATTTCTTGGCGTACGAGGTTTGCAGGGTTGGGCGCTGGCCGAGGTTCTTCATCCAGCCGACCTGCCAGTAGAGCAGGCGCGCAATCTCATAATCCTGCGCCATTTTGGCGATTTTTTGCTGAATGAGTTGGTACTCGCCAATTGGCTTGCCAAAGGCTTTGCGCTCGCGGGCGTAGGACGTGCTGGCGGCCAGCGAGGCGCGGATGATGCCTGCCGCGCCCGCCGCTACGGTGTAGCGTCCGTGGTCGAAAGCGGACATAGTGATTTTGAAGCCCTCGCCCTGCTCGCCAATCCGGTTTTCGAGTGGCACGCGCACGTCCTGGAAGGCGATCCAGCCGGTGGAGCCAGCCCGCACGCCGAGTTTGCCGTGCAGGTTGCCGCGCGTCACGCCGGGGCTGCGCAAATCAACCAGAAAGGTGGAGAGTCCTTGCGCGGGTTTGGCGGCTGCCGGGTCGGTGCGGGCGGTCACCAGGGCGTAATCGGCCACGCCTGCCAGTGAAATCCACATCTTTTCGCCGTTCAGGATGTAGGCGTCGCCGTCCCAGCGGGCGGAGGTCTGCATGGCAGCCACATCGGACCCCATGCCAGATTCTGTAAACGCGCCACAGCCGATTTTGGCGCCGCTGGCAATCGGCGTGAGCAAACGCCGCTTCTGCTCCTCCGTGCCCCATTGGAAGAGCGTCATCGCGCACAGCCCGGTATGCACGGACATCGCCACGCGCAAGACGCTATCGACCGCCTCGAGTTCTTCGCAGGCCAGGCCGAGGCTGATGTAATCCATGCCCTGGCCGCCGTAACGGGCCGGGAAGCAGATGCCGAGGATGCCGAGTTCGCCCATGCGTTTGAGCATGAAGGGAATCGGTTCCTGCTTTCGGTCGTATTCCTTGATGACCGGGGTGATTTCTTTTTGGGCGAAATCGCGCACGGTTTTTTGCGCCATTTTGTGTTCGGGGGAGAGGGAGAAGTCCATGCGGGTATTATATCAAAAAACCTACCGAACGGTAGGTAGGGAAGGTCTATCAAAGGCCCTGAAAATAAACTTTTCAACATATTCAAGGATGGGAACGGACTTTGGAGTTGTATTCCTGTATAATTTCCGATCACAAACCGCCTGGGG
>CAZNCT010000031.1:19362-22697 GCA_964571615.1 uncultured Anaerolinea sp.
TTCTAATCCATGAGTCCGCTAAATCGTCTGTTATCAGCCCATGCCCGAAGACAAACACCCGCTCAAAGTTTTCCTGTACCATGTTTTGGCAGATAAACCGCGGGTCAAGGCTTGTTATCGCGCTTTAAAGCGGCGAGGCTGTCCGGAATCGTTTTGAGAACAAAAGCGCCCAAAAAAAATCTTATTTCGTTCAGGAGTCGGTATGCCCAAAAAAACAGGTTTTAAACAGAAGTTGAGTTACGCGTTTGACAATCTGATGTCTGCTGGTACCCCGGCCATGATAGGCATGCTGGCTCTGCTTTCGGTGGTGGTTGTCCTGGTGGCGGGCGTCGTAATCACCCTGCTGGATATTCACCAGCCCGATAGCGACTCGATTTCCTTTTTCGAGGCCATCTGGATAAGCCTGATGCGTACGCTCGATGCCGGCACCATGGCCGATGACGCCGGGTCTGAATTCCGCCTGGTGATGTTGTTTGTGACGATTGGCGGTATTTTTGTTGTCTCAAGCCTGATTGGTGTTTTGAGTTCGGCCATTGAGGGCAAACTGGAAGATTTGCGCAAAGGCCGCTCACTGGTACTCGAAGAAAACCACACGGTCATTTTGGGCTGGTCACCGCAGATTTTCACCATCATTTCGGAGCTGGTAATTGCCAACGAAAATCAGAAACGCCCGGCAATTGCCATCCTGTCTGAAGTCGATAAGGTCGAAATGGAGGATGCCATCCGCGAACGGGTGGACGGCTTGAAAAATACCCGTGTCATTTGCCGCTCTGGCAGCACAATGGATCCTGGCGACCTTGAAATTGTCAGTCCGCATTCGGCCCGCTCCATTATCGTCATTCCACCCGATGCCGATTCGCCCGATACCTTTGTCATCAAAACCGTGCTGGCGATTACCAACAGTCCGCATCGCCGCGAAGAACCCTACCATATCGTGACCCAGATTCGTGACCCCAAGAGCCTTTCGGTATTGAAACTGATAGGCGCCCGCGACCAGATTGACGCTATTCCGAGCGATGAACTGATTGCCCGCCTGGTGGCCCAAACCTCGCGCCAATCGGGGCTTTCGGTGGTTTATACCGAGCTGATGAACTTTGGCGGTGATGAAATTTATTTCCACGCCGAGCCGTCTCTGGTCGGTCAGACCTATGGCGATGCTCTGCTGGCCTATGAAGATTCGGCCTTGCTGGGGATTTATGCCGCTGACGGCAGTGTGCACCTGAACCCTGCCTCCGACACCCGCATCCTGCCCGGCGATAAAATAATTGTCATCTCAGCCGATGACGATACCATTAAGCGCTCTGGCCTGACGCAAATTCCGGTGCAAGAGGCCCTCATTCGTGCCGAAGGCGCCCCCCAGCCTGCCCATCCCGAAAAAATCCTGCTTTTGGGCTGGAACCAGCGCGCCAACACCATCCTTTCAGAACTTGACCATTATGTGGCCCCCGGCTCTCAAGCCCTGGTCATTTCTGATTCAGAGTGCGAGGAGATGGTCTTTCGTGGACGGCCTCTCAGCAACCTGAGCCTGGCTTTCCGCCCTGGCGATGTTACCGACCGGGAGACCCTCGACAGCCTGGAGATTGAAAACTATGACCATGTCATGGTTTTATCCAGCACCTGCCGCCCGCTGCAAGAGTCGGATGCCCGCTCACTGGTCACCTTGCTGCATTTGCGCGATATTGCCCTGAAAGACGAGACGCCCTTCTCCATTACCAGTGAGATGCTCGACCTGCGCAACCGTGAACTGGCCGAAGTTACCAATGTGGATGATTTTATCGTCAGCGACCACCTGGTTTCGCTGATGACTGCCCAAATTTCTGAAAACGGTGGCCTGATGGGCGTTTTTGCAGACCTGTTTGACCCGCAAGGGGCCGAAGTGTACCTGAAACCCGCCAGAGATTATGTGGCTCTTTCAGAACCGGTTAATTTCTACACCGTCGTCGATGCTGCCCGTCGCCGGGGTGAGACGGCTTTTGGCTATCGTTTGCAAGCCCAGCACAACGATGCCGAAAAATCGTATGGGGTGGTGGTCAACCCCAAAAAATCGGCGCTCATCACCTTCAGCCCGGATGATAAAGTCATCGTTCTGGCCGAGTCGTAGGGCCGAAAGATAACAAAAAGGCTGCTCCCCAAGGGCAGCCTTTTTTATTTCCCCGGCGCCTTATTCGCGCGAAATCAGGCGCACGGCACGGTCGTAGAAAAGGTAGTCCCAGGTCCAGTTAATCAGCACAATCAGGCGGTTGCGAAAGCCAATCAGCCCAATCAGGTGAATGACCAGCCAGACCACCCAGGCCAGAAAACCGCGAAATTGCAGGCCCAGGGTGGCGGCTACTGCCGCGTTGCGTCCGATGGTGGCCATAATGCCCAGGTCTTTGTATTGGAAGGGTTTTAGCGCTTTGCCCCGCAGGCTGGCAAGGATATTGCTGACCGCGTGACGGCCCTGCTGCATGGCCACCTGGGCCACCATTGGCAAAGCCTGGCCATTTTGCTCGAAAAAAGCCGCATCCCCAATCACATACACGTCTTCATGCTCTGGCAATTGCAGCGTTGGCAAGACCCGAAGCCGCCCGGCGCTGACCTGTTCGATTCCCAGTTTGCCCATCAGGCTGGCGGCGCGTACCCCAGCCGACCATAAAACCGTGCGGGTCGGAATTACCTCGCCGTGCTCAAGCGTCAACTTCTGCCCGTCATAGTCGCTGACTTTGGTCTCAACGCGCACTTCGACCTTTTTCTGCTCAAGCGATTTGCGGGCCACCTCTTGCAGCGGGGGCGGAAATCCATTCAGGATGCGCGGCGCGGCCTCCATCAAAATAACGCGAATGTTTTCGACGTTGATGCGCCGGTAATCCTTGCGCAGTACCAGCCGAATCAGTTCTGAGAGCGCTCCGGCAGTTTCAACACCGGTTGGGCCGCCACCGACCACCACAAAAGTCAGCAGTGACTGGCGCTTGCGTAAATCTGGCTCAACCGCCGCCATCTCGAACATACGCAAGATGTGGTTGCGCACCGTCACGGCGTCTGAGACGTCTTTGAGCGGCAGCGCATTTTGTTCGAGCGAGGCGTTGCCAAAGAAATTGACCGAGGCCCCGGCGGCCAGGATGAGATAATCGTAAGCGATTTCGCCTTGTTCGCTCAGTACGCATTTGCGCTCAAAATCTACCCCGTTGACACGCGCCATCACAAACTCAAAATTTTTCTGGCGTTGAAAGATGGCTCGCACCGGGTAGGCAATTTCATGCGGTGAGATACCGGCAGTCGCCACCTGGTAGAGCAGAGGCTGAAAGAGATGGTAATTGCGTTTGTCAATCAAGGTCACACGCACCGGTTTTCCAGCC
>CAZNCT010000031.1:22707-29682 GCA_964571615.1 uncultured Anaerolinea sp.
TGGGCGGCATGCTGGCCGCCAAACCCGGCCCCGACAACGACCACATGTGGCAGGTTTTCTGTCATCGTACACTCCTAAAATTAGGATAATATTTATAATAATTATCTCAAATATTATACGCCAAACTGCTCTCTTTGTGAAGATTGACACAAGTTAGAGATTTATTGGAGTTTTCCCCCGTGTGTTGTTTCAACATCAAAATTGTTTTATACTACCGGCCTGAAACTCATTCTATACTGGTTCTCGGAGGAAAGCGAAGATGGACACCCCCAAGCGTTATCATCCGGCCCTGGTGGCCCTGCACTGGCTGATTGCCGCCCTGATTCTCGGCATGTTGTTTATCGGTTACACCCGCCTGGGCGAAACCCCCAACGACCAGGCCAAAATTGAAACCCTTAGCCTGCACATGCCCATTGGCATTGCCATTCTGGCGCTGACCATCCTGCGCCTTGGGGTGCGTATTTTTAGCAAGAAACCGGCCCCGGCTACGGCAGGCAACCCCATTCTCGACAAAATTGGCGTGGCGACCCATTACCTGCTTTACCTGGTTGCGCTCGGCATGGGGATTAGCGGGATGGGCATCTCGGCCCAGGCCGGGTTGCCGGCGATTGTTTTTGAACGCGCCGGGAGCCTGCCCGCCGATTTCGCCGCTTTCCCCCCGGCCATTGGACACGGTTTCCTCGGCTTTGTGCTCAGCGGATTGATTGTCTTGCATGTTGGCGCGGCCCTGTACCATCAGTTTATCCGCAAGGATGGTTTGCTGGCGCGCATGTGGTTTGGCAAGGATTAATGAGCCGTTATCGCCCGCTCTACGTTCTGCTGCACTGGGTTTCGGCGCTGCTGGTTTTGGCGGCTTTTGCCATTGGGCTGGTCTCGCTGGCGAACCAGCCCAATGATGAAGCCAAGCAGGTCCCGCTGGCGGTTCACATTGCCCTGGGCGTGCTGATACTCGTCTTGACGGTGGCCCGCTTCATCGTCCGCGCGTTGATGGGGCGCCCCGTTTACCGCATCGAGCGGCCAGCCGCCCTGGGCCGCCGCAAAGTCCCCTTGCTTGACATCCTGAGTGTGTACGTTCAGCCGCTTTTGTACCTGTTCACTTTTTTGATGGCGGCGGTTGGTATCTGGCTGGCCCTGCCAACGGATTTGTGGGGCATCTTATTTTTGGGGAATGGCAAGCCGCTGCCCGCTGATTTTTACGCCTACCCGGCGCGTGTCTGGCATGGGACGCTTTCACTGGTGCTGATGCTTTTGATCGGTCAGCACTTGCTGGCCTTTGTGTATCACCAGTTTTTGCGCGGCGAAAATTACCTGGGCCGCATGTGGTTTCCCACCCGCCGCCCCCCAGCCGAGTAATTTTTTCTGATAGACGAATTTCTGAACCCAGACAAATAGAAGCGGGCTTTCTGGCCCCAGTCAGCTGACCAGCAAAAAACTGATGTTTGGCTAAGCGCGTAAAAACAAAAAGACACACAAGGGAAGTTGTTTGTCTTCCCTTGGTGTTTTTTGCGTGGTTTTTCTTTAGAATTCTAAAAACCACACTTCAGTTTTTTGGCTCAAGCGCAAATGCGCCTTTTGGATAGCCCTAAATGCCAAAAACGCCAAAAATTGCCAAAAGGGCAATGACGATTTGGCCGCCAACCAAAAACCAGAAATACACTGGCTTTTCAGCCCGGCTCACCAGAAAGCGTGGACGCTGGGAGGCGTTTTTATTGGGTCCGTACGAGACTGAAATTTCGCCCCGATAAATTTCATAGAACGAATACAACAATACTGCCATTCCTAACACGAATCCCATAGTTTGTTTCTCCTTTACGTTTAAGGTGGAATGAAATTGACAAAATGGCTTCTTGTAGAGATGTTCTCACGTTCTGAAAACAAAACGGCTCTCAACTGGCAAAATATCAAACGCTTTGCCGTCTGCGGGGAATACGATGGTGTCAGGTACATAAAGAAGTCAGGCAATATTGGGGGCCTGTGAGCATAGTCATTCTTGTGGTTGTTTTTGGGGGGCGATTAGTTCAATTCCTGTAACTGCGGCTCAAAATGGAGCTGCTTGAGCAGGTCATTGTATTCTTCGTGTGTCAGTGGCCGGTTTTTGCCTGAGATGGCAACCAGGGCGGCTTCCATCATGTTCGTGCCAAAAGAGCGGCCTTCCAGCACGGGCGTGCTGGTGACCAGGTATTTGATGCCTGCCTTGCGGAAAAACTCGGTGTCTTCGGGGGTGGTGGTGTTGGTGAAAATGACCTTGCCGGGCAGTTCATCGGGCATGTGGCGTTTGATGTAGTGACAGTCCCCGGCGATGACGGTCGCCCAGCGGAACCATTGCTCCCCTTTGGGGTCGCGTTTTTCCTGCTTTTCACCAATCGGGTAAATCCACTCGAAGGGCAGGCGCCCGACAATCGGCATCAGCAGGGCGGCCAGGGTTTTCAGTTGGGATGTCTTGTTCAGGATGATTGGGA
Source organism: uncultured Anaerolinea sp. (assembly GCA_964571615.1). GTDB lineage: Bacteria > Chloroflexota > Anaerolineae > Anaerolineales > Villigracilaceae > UBA8950. The sequence continues at coordinate 25,167 of CAZNCT010000031.1, forward strand.
CGCCAATGCCGAAGAGCAGGTCGCCGTAACGGACTTCGTATCCTGCCGCTGGAAAGCAGGAGGTCAGCCCCCAACGGTCAATTCCAACCGGCAAGAAGGCTTTGCGTCCCATCTGGTTGATGTAAGCGCCGATTTTCTCATCCAGGAAGGTTGCCGCATGCGATTCGAGCGAGTTTTTCAGGCCTGTTCCGTCTACGAGCGGGGTCTTTTTGACGAAGCGCACCATTGGCTGCACTGAATAGAAGGGGTACCATTTCCCATCCACCAGCGCGCCCAGGTCGCCGCCGCCGACGCCAAAGGCATCTACGCTGCCATCGAGTTCTTTATATTTTTGGGCGGCCAGTTCCATATCGCCGTCGGTGCCGATGCGTTCAATCGAAACTTGCTCTCCGAGCAGGGGAATGGTGACTGCTTTGTTGCGTTTGGATGAACCGATACTGATGCTGACGGCTCGCTTCATGGGTTTCTCCAAAAAGGATTTTTTAGGGGAACAAACGCCGCGCTTTGACCTCGGCCACGGCATCGGGACGATAGCGGTACAGTTGGGCCGGGCGTCCGTCTCCGCTGCGCCGGTGCGGGGTGGCTTCGATGATACCGGCCTCGAGAATGCGGCGCCGGAAGTTGCGCTTATCCAGTTTTTCGCCCAGGATGATTTCGTAAGTGTGCTGTAGTTCGCTCAGGGTGAATTCATCGGGCAGTAGTTCAAACCCGACAGCGCTGTATTCCAGTTTGTAGCGCAGGCGCCGCAGGGCATACGATACCATTTCGGCATGGTCGAAGGCCAGTGGAGGAAGTTGATTGAGGCGGTGCCAGGCCATACGATTGCTTTCCGCCTCGCGCGCATCGAGTGGAATCAGGGCAAAATAGACCACACTGACGGTGCGCTGGCCCGGGGTGCGGTTGGGGTCGCCGTAGGTATAGAGCTGTTCAAGGTAAATTTCGGGGGGGCGCGGCAGGCGCGCAAATGAGGCCAGGGCACACTCTTCAAGCGATTCGGCCAGCCCAACTTCTTTGCCTGGTAAGGCCCAGCGCCCGTTTTCGTTGGGCATGAGCAGAACCTGCAAGGTATCTTCGCGCAGGCTGAAGATAACAACGTTGACGTTCAGGTGAATGGCGCTCACATTTTTGTCTAAATCTGCTCAAAATGGTCAACCGGGACCACAAAAATCGTGGCTCGTTTTTCATTGCTCAGGCGCGGGGGCAGGTTTTTGCGAATGATTTCGATGCCGGGTTCGATGTTTTCGTTTTCAACCCCTATCAGCAGGGTGGTGCTTCCTTTGCGGAAGAAGCCGCCTGTGGAGGCCACTCTTGTCACGCGGAAATCTTCGGCGGTCAGGGCGTGAACCACCGCATCGACATCATCATCGCGCAGGATGGCGATAATCATTTTCATGGCTAAAACTCCTCGAATCGTTCCACCTGGGTGGTGAAAATCGTTGCGCCGCCCACCGTCACCGGAATTGGCGTAGGCATGGGCAGGGGGGAACCTTCAAGCGGCAGGGCCAGGTATTCGATGCGCTGGCGGCAGGATTCTTTCAGGGCCTGAACAACCTTTGCCTCGGCCCCGGCAGTCAGGCCAATCAGGAAGGTTGCGTTGCGGCGGCCCAGAAATCCGCCTGCGCTCGAAAAGTGGATGACGGGCAGGCCAAGTGATTCCACTGCGCGCTGGGCCTGGTCGGCATCTTGTTCTTGCACAACAGCGGTCATCAGGGATTGGATGGGGGTGGCTGTGGACAAACCTGCCTCCTTTCTGTGAAAATGCTTTACTCAATCTCAATCAGCACATCAGCCGGATTGCTGATTTGGGTGGATTGCCCATTAGGGAAGATAACTTCGGTGTGATCAAGCATGCGTGAAACAGTCAGGCCTCTATATTTTACCGTAACCGGCCAGGGAAATGGATTATCACCCTGTATTTTGACCTTTCTGTTAGCGTGTATCTCGACCCCCAGCACTTTGAGAAATAGCCCGACCGGGGCCAGCCCGTGCAGGGAATCGCGTTCGCCCTGGCCTGCGCCGCTTTCGGCATGATAGGTGCGGTAGAAGGAGTGTGAACGCTTGAGATTGGCGAGAATGGCCGACATCAGGTGTGCCAGCAGTCGGGCCGCCTCGCGCCGGTAGCCGTAGGCCAGCATTCCTTCGGCCACCAACTGATTCCAGGGCAGGTGAACGCCCAGGCAAACCGGGTCGGCTTCGCGGGCAAAGACATGCGGCAAGGCCGACAGGCCGTAAGGATGATCGAAATGATTGGCATTCAGAATGGTGCGATGTATCAGCGCATCGGCCTCGTCGCGGGTTGGGATTTCGGCCCAGAGCGGCAGCAGCAGGGTTTGGTCGGCGATGGTCAGGTCTACTGTCTGAATGGTCAGTCGGTCGCGGCGGCTTAAGCCTTCAAAGGTGAATTGTCCAACTGAATCATAGACTTTTTTGCTGGTGGCAACTGCCCCGGCGGCGCTGAAGCGGAAATCGTGCCGGTCGAGGGTTTCGGTTTGTTCTTTGCCGCCCAAACTGCCGCGAATGCTTACGCGCGGACGTTTCAGCGCTTCACCATGCCCATGAATGCGAATAATCAGGCGTGAGGGTTGTTTGAGTTCTTTTTGCAGGCTGAGTTCGGCGCTGGCCTGGCGGTCACTGAGCACTTTGCCTGGCAGGCTCAGGTGTGTATCCCGGTCAGCATAATGATAACGGGCTTCTTCGTTGTCCCAGCAGGCTTCGATGCCGGCGCACAGGGTTTCCATTTGTTTTTTGAGCAAGACCAGGTCAGATTGCCGCCCAATCAGTTCTGCCATCTGGCAGAGCAGGCTTGCCTCGCGGTAAAGCGCGGCAGAAAGGGCCGGGCTTTGCACGCTGGTGATATCTACCCCTTGAGACCAGGTATGCCAGCCCTCGAAGAGCGGATTGTCTTCAAAGCCGGTTTGGGCGACGTGCTGCCATTCGGGCAGGCCGTTGCGATCCTGGTCACGGCGCGGCGAAAACCAGGCCCAAAAGAACTTGTGCAGGCCGGGGTAAACCTGCTGTATGAAGGCGAGGTCTGTCGGGTTGCGCTGGTGACATTCCCAGGCCAGGCTGACCAGGTAAGGCGCGGCCAGATAACGGGCGCGCTGACCCGCCAGGCCAGGCTTGGCGTCAATTTCACCGTCCTGGTCTTGCACCGCCAGGAAGTTTTGCAGCAATCCGCAGGTCAGTTCTGGCGCGCCGGGCAACAGGCTGGCCAGGTAGTAACTTTCTAATGGCGGTTGGCCGCTCCAGAAGCGCGGGTGGTCGCTGCCATCTCCCAGAGGGGAGTAGCCCAGGTCGGGCTGGCGGACAATTGCAAATGTGCTGTATGGCAGGTGTTCTGATTTGCCGAGGAAAAGCCCCAGGGCGGCTTTTTGGCTGAAAGCCAGTGCGGCGTCCCATTCGATGTCGCCCGTTTGAATCTCTACCGTATGGCTTTGGCTGAAGAGTTCGATGCGCGCGCGCTCTGCATCGAAAGGCCGCGCTGCGGTGCGGCGGGCCAGCTCAAATGAGTCTTGGGGGTCGGGCAGGGCGGCCAATGCCCAGGCAAACTGACGTTGGCTGTTGGGGGGCAGGTCAAGCGGCATTGCCAGGGCCGGGTAAGGGCCAGGCCCGGGTTGTGGCCCGCCTGTCATAAACAGGACAGGCGCCAGGTTTCCGGCTTTGCCCTCCAGCACGCTGACCGATTGACGTTGAATGGCCGACATTGGTTGGCCTTCGATGGGGATTAATTGCCCGGCCAGTTCCATGCTGAAGGTTAGCGGGGTCACGGCCCGGTTGAGCAGGGTAAATCGCCCGGCAACAACGTTTGAGCCGGCAACCCAATATTCGGCGCGCACATCCAGCCCGGTCAGGGGTGAAAAATCGACTTCTAGAAAGTTCGGCGCAAAAAAACTAACTGCCGGAGCGCGGACGAATTCGAGCGGGTCGTTGATAATTTTGCCGTTTTGAAAGAAGCGCGGAAAGAGACGCATCAGACGCGCGCGCAGGCCGTAGGTGGTACGAAGGCCAATTGCGGCGGGGTCGCCGCCGTTCAAATCTAACTGCCAGATTTGGTCATCGGTGTAGTTGATATCGCTCAGCCGCGCGTCAGCCGCGATGGTGAGTTGCAATGGGGCGCCAGCCGTCAGATTCCATTCTCGCATATCCGCTTATTGTAAGGGTTGTTGGGCTGATGGTCAAACCCAACGCTCAATTTCGTTGATGCCATATTTGGTCAGCAGGTCGTCCATGGCTTCGCGCAACAATTCTGCTTCGCCAACCTGGCGCTCGGCGGCCAGTTTGGTCAGGCGTTCGAGTTGGGTTTGGGTGTAGTGAGAGGTCTTGGGCACCATTTTCTCATCTTGCGCCAGGCGGACTTTGTTGCGCCCGGTGACTTTGGCGCGGTAAAGGGCCTGGTCGGCTTTGCGCAGCAGTTCCGATTTCAGGTGCCCATCTACCGGGAAGCAGGCCAACCCGGCACTGATGTGCAGGTTTTCGACTTGCGCGTCGTTTTTGCCAGTCTTGATGGGTGTCTGCT
>CAZNCT010000031.1:29695-29937 GCA_964571615.1 uncultured Anaerolinea sp.
ACCTCGGTGCGCAACTTTTCAAGCAACAGGAAGGCCTGCTCACGTTCAACGTTGGGGAAGATGACCATGAATTCATCTCCGCCGTAGCGCACCAGAATGGCCTCGGGCCCGCAATGCTGGCGCATCAGGCCAGCAATTGCGCACAGCACCTGGTCGCCGCCCGAATGGCCGTATTCGGTATTGATGGTGTTGAAGTTATCGATATCTACGAAGGCCAGTGAAATTGGGGCTTCGCTGGCGCG
>CAZNCT010000032.1:0-23944 GCA_964571615.1 uncultured Anaerolinea sp.
CTGGTGGCGGGTTTGTATCTGGATGTGACCGCCCGGGCGGCCATTACCGGACGTGAAATTCAGAATCTTGAAAATTTGATTGTTGTCAACCGGCGCGCCAATGCCGATATTGAGACCGAAATTGCGCGCCTGATGTCGCGCCAGGTGATGCAGGAACGCGCCCGTCAGGCTGGTTTTGAAATGCTGGAGCGTGATTCAATCAACTACATGATTGTGCCGGGCTATCTGCCTGTGGATGGCGTCCAGTTCAAGAGCGATGTGCCTGAAAAGGTCGTGCTTTCGGCGGCGGAGGAGTTTCACGAGTCGCTGATTGATTGGTTTGCGCGGGCTATTCAAGCGGCGGCTGTGCCGCCAGGAGGGGTGCGGTGATGCGGATGTATCGCGCGCGCGCCAATATCATGGCGGGCTTTTTTGCGTTTCTGGCCCTGGTGGCGTTGGGGCAAATGTTACGCATTCAGTATAGCCCGCAAGCGGCGGCTTTCTTGCGCCAGGGTGATGCCTATGCGGGCGAGTACCGCACCCTTTACCCTGAGCGTGGTCAAATTTATGACCGGCACGGCTATTTGCTGGCTGGTAATACGACCGTTTACGAAGTCGGTGTCAGCCTGCGAGATATGCGCAACCCCAAGAGCATTGCTCTGGCAATGAGCGCCGTGCTGGGCATGGACTACGACAAAACCTATAACAATCTGACCAATCCGCCGGAAGGGTTGGTGTACATGGTACTGCGAGACCATGTGCCATCGTACCAGGCGCAGGAATTACAGGCCATGAAAAAACAATTGGCCGAACAGTACCAGCAATCAGGCGACCCCAGCCTTTCAGGGCTTGATTTCCGCGCTCACCTGCAGCGCAGTTATCCAGAACATGAACTGGCATCCAACCTGATTGGTTTTGTGACCCGCGAAGGGCGCGGTTATTTTGGCATTGAAGAGAAATATAACGACCTGCTGGCCGGTGTGCCGGTGACGGTTTGGGTGCCGCAAGACCCCAACCGGGCTTTTGAATTGCCCAAAGTGCCGAAAGGTACCGACCTGGTGCTGACGATTGACCGCGAAATTCAGGCCATGGTCGAGGAAATTTTGCACAAAGCGGTTGAAGATACCCAGGCTGAGTCGGGTACGGTGATTGTGATGAACCCGAAAAACGGCGAAATCCTGGCAATGGTTTCAACCCCGCAGATGGACTTGAATGAGTTTTGGAATTACCCCGAGACCTATAAAAATGCCAGTGATTTCAACCGGGCGATTTCAACCCAATATGAGCCGGGGTCGGTCATCAAAATTTTGACGATGGCGGCTGCCATTGATAGCGGTATTGTGGCCCCCAGCACTACCTATCTTGACCTGGGCTACTACGAAATTGGCGGTGGGTACATCTACAACTGGGATAAGGGCGCCTGGGGTGTGCAAGACATGATCGGATGTCTTCAAAACTCGCTCAATGTTTGTATGGCGCGCCTGGCCAGCCAGATGGGCAATGAACGCTACTACACCTACATGCGCCGTTTTGGAATTGGCCGCCCCACGGGCATCGACCTGGCCGGAGAAGCCGCCGGGCGCCTGAAAACCCCCGGAGACGAAGATTGGTATCAGATTGACCTGGCAACCAATTCTTTCGGACAGGGCGTTGCTGTCACTCCCATTCAAATGCTGACGGCGGCTTCGGCCCTCGCCAATGATGGCAAGATGGTTTATCCGCATGTTTTGTATGGCATGGTCACGAATGGCAACCAGTACAACACCCCGGTGCAGGTGCTTGGCACGCCAATTTCTCCGCAGGCGGCCCGCACGGTCAGCGAAATGCTGGCGCTGGGGCTGGAACGCGGCGATTCACTGGCTCTGGTAGAGGGTTATCGGGTTGCAGGCAAAACCGGTACGGCTCAAATCCCGACCCCATCCGGCTATTACAGCCCCGATGAGATCAATGCTTCTTTCATCGGCTGGGGCCCGCTTGATAACCCGCAATTCCTGGTGTATGTCTGGCTCGAGAAGCCAAAAACTGATTCGTGGGCCTCTTTTTTGGCGGCCCCGGTCTTCAAAGAGATTACTGAAAAACTGGTGGTGCTGATGGACATCCCACCAGACCTGGTTCGCCAGCAGTTGGCTGGCCCATAGAGCGAGATGCTGACCCTTGCCGACGTTCTTGAAGCCCTGACAGGTCTCCGCCCCGTGATTGAACCCCTGGTTATCACCGAGGCGGCGATTGATTCCCGACAGGTTATTCCTGGCGGGATGTTTGTGGCTATCCCTGGTGAGCGGGTCGATGGTCACGACTTTGTTGCCCAGGCTTTTCGGGCCGGGGCAGTGGCGGCCCTGATTGAACATGAACTGGAACAGCCCTTCCCCGTGCTCGAGGCCCGGCCCGGTTTGGCTCAGCCCATTAGCGGAAAGATTGAAACACCGGTCTGTATTCGGGTCGAAAACACCGTTAGCGCCTTGCAACAGGTGGCCTCGTTTTGGCGGCGGAAACTCTCACTGCGCGTGATTGGCATTACCGGCAGTGTTGGCAAATCGACGACCAAAGAGGCCATTGCCCAGGTGCTCAGCCAGCGCTACAAGACACTCAAAAGCCTGGCGAACCTTAACAACGAAATCGGATTGCCGCTGAATGTCTTGCGGCTGACCTCAGGTCACCAGTATGCGGTGCTCGAGATGGGTTTCTATGTGCTGGGCGAAATTGCCCAACTGTGTGAAATCGCCCTGCCACAGGTTGGCGTCTTGAACAATATCGGCACGGTACATGCCGAGCGGGCCGGGTCGCAGCAGGTGATTGCCCAGGGCAAGGGCGAATTGGTCGAGGCGCTGCCACCCGCCCCCGAGGGAGTGGCCATCCTGAATTACGATGACCCCTTCATTCGCCCGATGAAAAACCGCACCCGGGCGCGCGTCTTCTACTACGGCCTTTCGCCTGCCGCTGACCTGTGGGCCGACCAGATTGAAGGCCTGGGCCTGGATGGCATTCGTCTGCGGCTGCACTACCGCAAAGAGTCGTTGGTGGTGCGCGTCCCCATGATTGGACAGCACTCGGCCCATACTGTCTTGCGCGCTGCGGCGGTTGGGCTTAACGAAGGCCTGACCTGGGATGAAATTGTGCGCGGGTTGCAGGAAAGCCATGCTCAGTTGCGGCTGGTGGCAGTGCGCGCCGAAAGCGGCGCCCTGTTGCTGGATGATACCTACAATGCCTCGCCCGAATCGACTCTGGCGGCCTTGAACCTGCTTGAAGAACTTAAAGGGCGGCGTGTGGCCGTTTTGGGTGACATGCTCGAACTTGGCCAATACGAGCGCGATGGGCATGAACGGGTTGGCGCGCGTGCGGCAGAAGTGGCCGACCTGCTGGTGACTTTTGGCGTCCGCGCTCACCTGATTGCTGAGGCCGCCCGGCGGGCCGGGATGAAATCTTCGGTTGTTTGCGAGTTTGAAGAGATGGATGAGATGATTGCCTGGCTCAAAGCCCACCTGACCGGAAACGATGCAGTGCTGGTCAAGGGCTCACACAGCCTGCGCATGGATCGGGCCGTTGCGGCTCTGGAGGCGGCCCGATGAAAGAATCCACCCTTGCCATTAGCCTGGCGGGCTTGAGTTTTATGCTAACCGTCATTTGGGGTGGCCCGTTGCTGCGTGTGTTGCGGCACTTCAAGATTGGCAAGCTCATTCGCGTTGAGGAGCCTGGCAAACACATGGTCAAGATGGGCACGCCAACCATGGGCGGTGTCATGATTGTCCTGCCGGTGCTGCTGCTGACCGTCCTGCTTAACGCTGTTGAATTGATTGGTCTGCGCCTGGCCGGGCAATCGGTGCTGGTTCCGCTGGCGACCCTGATTGCTTTTGCCATCTTAGGCGCGGTGGATGACTGGGAAGGCATTCGCGGCAAACGGCGTGGCGATGGTCTGACCATTCGGGCAAAGTTTGCGGCTCAATGGGTTTTGGCTGGTGCGATTGCCTGGGCATTGAAATATCTGTTGGGTGTGCCCGATGTTTTGTTCCCCGGCATGCAACTGGTGGTGGACCTGGACTGGTTCTACATCCCTGTCGCGGCTTTCATCATCGTGGCGATGTCAAACGCCATCAACTTTACAGATGGCCTCGATGGCCTGGCCGGCTTGATTTCTGCGACTATCTTTGCGGCGTACGGCGCCATTGCGCTGATGCAGGGCCAGACCTTTTTGGCGCAGTTTTCTTTTACGGTGGTGGGCGCCTTGTTCGGTTTCTTGTGGTTTAACGTTCATCCTGCCCAATTGTTTATGGGCGATACCGGCTCCCTGGCCCTGGGCGCGACGATTGCCGTTGTCGCCCTGATGACCGGGCAGTGGGTCATCCTGCCTCTGATTGCCATTATTCCGGTCAGTGAAGCCTTGAGCGTGACTATTCAAATTTTCTACTTCAAATTGACCAAAGGGCGGCGCTTTTTCAAAATGGCGCCCATTCATCTGCATTTTGAACTGCTTGGCTGGAGCGAAACCCAGATTGTGCAGCGTTTCTGGCTGATTGGTTTGCTGGCCGCCCTGATTGGGGTTGGGCTGGCCCTGGCCTAGGAGCACAGGTTATGACGGCAAATTGGCGCAATAAAAAAGTGGTCATCATTGGCGCGGCCCGTCAGGGGCTGGCCCTGGCCCGTTACCTGGCCCGGCATGGGGCCCAGGTAACGCTGAATGACCGCCGTCCGCAGGCCGAACTGGGCCAGGAGATGGCCCTGCTCGCGCAGTTTGAGAACCTGACCTGGGCGGTTGGCGGTCATGACCCGCAGGTGGTTGCTGGGGCGCAGGCTGTTTTTGTCTCTGGCGGGGTGCCGCTCGAAAACCCGCTGGTGCTGGCCGCCCAACAACAAGGCATCCTCGTCTCCAACGATACCCAGGTCTTTATGGACGCTGTTCCCTGCAAGACGGTGGGGATCACCGGCTCAGCAGGCAAAACAACAACCACCACCCTGGTGGGCCGCATTGCCCAGGCCGGTTCAGATGGTCAATATGGCCGTATCTGGATTGGCGGCAACATCGGTGACCCACTGATTAATTATGTCGATGAGATGCAGGCCTCCGACCTGGCGATTCTTGAAATCTCGTCTTTTCAATCTGAATTGATGACCAAAGCCCCCGACGTGGCCGCGATTTTGAACATTACTCCCAACCATCTCGACCGCCACGGCACGATGGAAAACTACATCGCTGCCAAGGCCCGCCTCATCCGCTACCAGACAGAAAACAGCATTGCTGTCCTCGGGCGAGATGACCCCGGCGCCTGGGGCCTGGCAGGTGACGTGCGCGGGCGGCTTTTCTCGTTCGGCTTCAGCCCTCTGCCCGATGGCGCAGAGGGCGCCTATGAGCAGGACGGGCAGTTTTTCATCCGCGATAGTGGGCGGGTGTTGCCCCTGCCGGTGGCCGATGCGATTGAATTGCGCGGCGACCACAACCGCCTGAACGTTTTGGCCGCCTGTATGATTGCCCATGCCGCCGGATTTTCCCCCGAGGCCATGCGTGAAGGCGTGCGCGGATTTCGCGGCGTGCCGCACCGGCTGGAATTTGTCCGCACCTGGCGCGGGGCGCAATGGTACAACGACTCAATTGCGACAGCCCCCGAACGCACCATTGCCGCCATCCGCTCCTTTAGCGGCCCCTTGATTTTGATGCTGGGCGGGCGCGATAAAGACCTGCCCTGGGAAGACCTGGCAAAACTGGTTCATCAGCGCGTTGACCACGTCATCCTTTTTGGCGAGGCTGCCCCTAAAATCGAAGCCGCGCTCGGGCCGCGTATTCCGGGCAATCGGCCTTTCAGCCAGGTGCGGGTGGCAGGCTTGCGCGAGGCGGTTTTGGCAGCCTCGCGGGTGGCTCAGCCGGGCTTTGTGGTGCTTTTCTCGCCTGGCGGCACCAGCTATGACGAATTTAAGGATTTCGCGGAACGTGGAGAAAGGTTCAAGGAATGGGTACTCGAGTTTTCCGAAACACTGCGGTAGCCCCCGCTGACCGGCTTGAGTCTTTCTCGGGCCTGGTGCGCAAACAGGGCGGCTCTGTAGACCTGCCGCTCATCCTGGTCATGGTTGCCATGCTGACCTTTGGCCTGATTATGGTTTTCTCGGCCTCGCCCGATTTCTCGCTCTATCATCACGACGACCCCTGGTACATTGCCGGGCGCCAGGTCTTGTGGGTCATCATGGGCTCACTGATTGCTTACTTCCTCTCGCGCATTGATTACCACCTGTGGCGCGCTCTGATTTTGCCGGTTATGCTCGTCACCCTGGGCCTGCTGCTGGCCGTGCTCCTGATTGGTGACGAACGCCTGGGTTCCATTCGCGGTTTGATTTCCGGCTCGGTACAGCCATCGGAGTTGGCCAAAGTCGTTACGGTCATCTACCTTTCGGTCTGGTTGTACTCCAAGCGCGAACAGTTCCATGATGTCACCTGGGGTTTGCTGCCGCTGGCGGTCATCCTGGGTATGATTGGCGGCTTGATTTACCTTCAGCCCGATATTTCGGCCACGGCAACCATCTTCCTGCTCGGCGGATTGTTGTTCTTCCTGGCAGGCGGCGACTTGCGCCAGATTATTTTCCTGTTCGTGGTCGCTCTGGTGGTAGGCGTGCTGGTTGTGCAGGTGAGCCCAACCGGGCGAGAACGTATGACTGCGTACCTGACCGGCATTCAGGATCCGCTCCAGGCTTCCTACCACGTCCGTCGTTCCCTGGAAGCGATTGTGAAAGGCGGCTGGTTTGGGGTTGGCATTGGACGGGCCGATACCAAGTATCTGGGTTTGCCGCTGGCAGCCACCGACAGTATCTTTGCGGTGGTGGCCGAAGAGTTGGGAATCTTTGGCGCCTTTGGTCTGATTGCGCTTTACGCAGGCATTGTGTGGCGCGGATTGCGAATTGCGGCCAAAGCCCCCGATTTGCTCGGCAACCTGCTGGCAACCGGGCTGACATTCTGGATTGCGGCAGAAGCGGCAATTAACATTCTGGTCATGGTGGGTTTGTTGCCTTTTGCGGGCAATGCCCTGCCCTTTGTCAGTGCAGGCGGCTCAAGCATGACGGTTTCATTGATGGCGATTGGCATTTTGCTGAATATTTCGCGTCAGGCCCGGCCTGACTCAGCAGAACGTGAAGAACGGAGAGAATACGGTGCGGTATTTGATTTGCGCGGGCGGAACCGGCGGCGGAGTTTATCCCGCATTGGCCGTTCATAAAGCCTTGCTGGCGCGTGACCCCGGCGCAGAAGTGCTGTGGGTCGGCGGAGAAGGCGGCATGGAAGCCAGCCTGGTCGAACGGGCAGGCATTCCGTTCGATTCCATTCCCGCGGCGGGTGTGCATGGGGTTGGGTTGAAGCGTTTGCCTGGCAATCTGGCTGCCCTGGCTCGAGGGGTATCGGCCTCCCAGCGCATTTTGCAGCAATTCAAACCCGATGTCCTGTTCTTCACGGGCGGTTATGTGGCTGTGCCAATGGCCCTGGCGGGGCGCAGCCTGCCGTCCCTGCTGTATGTGCCCGATATTGAGCCGGGGCTGGCGCTAAAAACCCTGTCCTATTTCGCCGCCCGCATTGCTGTTACCGCCGAGGTATCGCGCATGTACTTCCGCCAGCAGGGCAAGATTACCGCCACTGGCTACCCCGTTCGCCCTGAACTGGCCGAGTGGAAACGCCAGAAGGCGCGCAAAGTGCTCAAACTGAGCGATGAATTGCCAGTTTTACTGGTCTTTGGCGGCAGTAAAGGCGCGCGTGGTATCAATATGGCTTTGCTGGCGCACCTGCCCGCCCTGCTTGAGCGCATGCAGGTCGTCCACATTAGCGGTGAGTTGGATTGGCCGGTGGTGCAAGAACATGCCCAGGCCCTGCCCGGCAATTTGCCCGAACGTTACCATCCTTTCCCTTACCTGCACGAGGAAATGGGCGCCGCCCTGGCCGCCGCCGATTTGGTGCTCTCGCGGGCCGGGGCATCAACGCTGGGAGAATTTCCGCTCTTTGGCTTGCCCGCCATCCTGGTACCCTACCCCCATGCCTGGCGTTACCAGAAAGTCAATGCCGATTTTCTGGCCGCGCGCGGCGGCGCCCTGGTGATTGAAGAATCAAAACTAAAGAGCGGTCTCTACCTGACGGTTGAGAAGCTGCTCGAAACCCCCGAAAAGCTGGAAGCGATGCGCACCGCCATGCGCGAGGCCTATCAGCCGCGGGCCGCTGAGAAAGTTGCCGGAATGCTGTTTGACCTGGCCGGAGCAAAAGCGCATGGTTAGCCTGACCTTCATGTTTTGGCTGTTTGTCATCCTGTTTGGGATTATTGGCGCCATGCGTGGTTGGGCCAAAGAATTGCTGGTTTCTTTCAGCATGATTTTGGCGCTGGCTTTTTTGCGCTTGCTCGAGAGCAATGTCCCTTTTATCGAGCGCATGGTGGCCGACCCCAACAGCGGCATTTTTTGGATGCGCACCATTATCGTTCTGGTGCTGGTTTTCTTCGGTTATCAGACGGTGGCCATTCCACGGTTTGCTTCAAAGGCGGCCCGTGAAAAATTGCAAGATGCCTTGCTCGGTTTTGTCTTTGGCGCGTTCAATGGCTATCTGGTTGTGGGTTCGCTCTGGTTTTATGTGCATGAAGCCGGATACCCCTTTAGCCGCTTCATCACTGCCCCAGATGACATTACCGAAATGGGACGCGCTGCCCTCGAGCTGATTCCCTACCTGGCGCCCCGGCTTTTGGGTGAACCGACGATTTATTTTGCTGTCATTCTGTCTTTTATTTTTGTGCTGGTGGTTTTTATTTAGGATGCTGCCATGACTCACATCCACTTGATTGGGATAGGCGGTACCGGTCTTTCGGCCATTGCCCGGCTCTTGCTCGAGAGCGGCTATACCGTTAGCGGCTCCGACCGGATGCTCTCACCCCTGGCGGTTGAACTCCAGGCGGCGGGGGCGACCGTTTACGCCGGGCACCAGGCGGCCCAGGTGAACGGCGCCGACCTGGTCGTGCGCTCCTCCGCCATTCCCGATGACAATCCCGAGGTGCAGGCGGCGCTCGCGGCGGGGATCCCGGTTTATAAGCGGGCTGACTTTCTGGGTAAGTTGATGGAAGGAAAAATTGGGATTGCCATTGCCGGGACGCACGGCAAAACCACCACCACAGCCATGATTGCCTGGATGCTCTCAGACCTGGGCCAGGAGCCGTCTTTTATCGTTGGCGGCGTGCTTGAAAACCTGGGCGTCAATGCCCATGCTGGCAAGGGCCAGGCCTTTGTGATTGAAGCCGATGAATACGACCGCATGTTCCTGGGCTTGCAGCCGACTTATGGCATTGTGACCAATATTGAACACGACCACCCCGATTGTTACCCCACCCCGGCAGAGTTTCAGGCCGCTTTTGTCGAGTTTGCGGCGCTGATACCGTCTCAGGGCGCGCTGGTGGCCTGCGCCGAAGATATGGGCGCGCTGGAATTAATGGCAGAAGCCCGCCGGATGGGCAAACGAGTGGTTGGATACCGCATCTCTGCCGATGGCCGCACCGAAGCCGGGGAAGGGACGATTGCCCGTTCACTGCGCCCAAACGCTCGCGGCGGCTTTACTTTCGATGCCGTGCTTCGGCTGACAGGCCAGGTGGAATATGTCTCTGGGATTGAGATGACGGTGCCGGGGCTGCACAACGTCCGCAATGCGCTGGCGGCGCTGACCGTTGCCGGGCTGATGGGCCTGCCGGTGAAAGAAGCGGCGCAATCGCTGGGGCGCTTTCGCGGCACCGGGCGGCGCTTCGAGGTCAAGGGCGAGGCGCAGGGCATCACGATTATTGATGATTATGCCCACCACCCGACCGAAATTCGCGCTACCCTTTCGGCGGCGCGGGCGCGTTACCCGGGCAAACGCATTTGGGCCTGCTGGCAGCCTCATACCTACTCACGCACGCAGACCCTTTTTGATGAGTTTGTGATTTCTTTCAATGACGCCGACCAGGTGATTGTTAGCGAGGTGTATGCCTCGCGCGAACCCCGCCAGGATTTTTCAGCCGAGCGATTGGTCAAGGTCATGCGTCATCCGGCGGTCAGGTTTATCGCGCAATTGGATGAAATTCGTGATTACCTGCTTGCCAATCTGCGCGCTGGCGATGTCTTGCTGGTGCTTTCGGCTGGCGACGCAGACCAGGTCAGTCGTGATGTGCTTGCGGCTTTGCGCCAGCGCGGCTAGCAAGCCCTTTTTCTTCAAGGAAAGGCAGGAGAAGATGTCTGAAAAGAACAAACGCCAATATGAATCCAACATCATTGGCCTTCCGCCGCTCAAAATGGTGCTGGGCAATGTTCCTGAGCCAGACCCGGGCGAAGGACGCCGGCCTTTCAAGGTCTTTGCCAGTGAAAAACCGGAAGAAGCCCGCGTGACCCTTGAGAAATTAATTGGCCACCTGCAAGAGCCGAAAAAGTAACGCCATGACCGATTTTGCCGCCTTGCGTGAACGTTTTGGAGAAAAGGTGCAAGAGCATGTCCTGCTTGCTCCTTATACCTCTGCGCGCATTGGCGGCCCGGCAGACCTGCTGGTTACGGTTTCAAATGCCGATGAGCTGGCCGATGCGGTGCGGATTTGCTGGCGTGAGGCCCTGCCTTTTGCCCTGCTTGGAGGTGGCTCCAATCTTCTGGTCAGCGACAAAGGCCTGCGGGGCGTGGCGCTCCTGAACCGGGCCCGGGCGGTTGAATTCCGCGAGGGGCCAGAACCAGGCCTGTGGGCCGAATCGGGCGCGGTTTTTTCCAACCTGGCGCATCGCGCAGCAGCCAAAGGGCTTTCGGGGTTGGAATGGGCCGCCACGGTTCCGGGAACCCTGGGCGGCGCGGTGTACGGCAATGCCGGGGCCTTCGGCGGCGATATGGCCCGTGACCTGTTACGCGCCGAGGTGCTGACCGAGACAGGCCGTGAGTGGTGGCCGGTGGAAGCGTTTGGTTATGGCTACCGCACCAGCATTTTGAAACGCGGTGAAGTGCGGGCCGTGGTGCTTTCGGCAGAAATCAAGTTAACGAATGCGCCTGTCGAAGAAATCAAGACTACAATTGACCAATTTGTAGCCCGGCGCAAGGCGACCCAGCCGCCCGGCGCCAGCATGGGCTCGATGTTTAAGAACCCTCCGGGTGATTATGCTGGCCGGTTGATAGAAGCCGCCGGGTTAAAAGGTGCGCGGGTTGGCAATGCCCAAATTAGCCCGCTGCACGCCAATTTTTTCATCAACGAAGGCCAGACCCGCGCCGAAGATGTGCGCGCCCTGATTGCCCTGGCTCAAGAAACCGTTTTACGAAAATTCGGAATTCAGCTGGAATTAGAAGTTGAACTGCTTGGAGAGTGGTAAGTGACTGACGCGCCAACCCGCAAGATAAAAGTTGCCGTTCTGTTTGGCGGACGTTCAGGCGAACATGAGGTCTCGCTCATGTCGGCCCGTTCGGTCTTGTCAGTGCTTGACCCGGCTCGTTACCAGGTGACCCAGGTTGGGATTACCCATCAGGGCGCCTGGCTGGGCGGTGAAAATGCGCTTGAAGCCTTTGAAAAGGGTGACCTGAGCGCTTTGCAGCCGGTCTTCCTGGGCCCTGACCCAACCCGGCCTGGTCTTTTTGCCATTTCAGCAGATAACCGTGTTTCGCTGTGGGCCGAAGTGGACGTGTACTTCCCGGTTTTGCATGGCACCTATGGCGAAGATGGCACCCTGCAAGGCCTGTTTGAGATGGCCGATGTGGCTTATGTCGGCGCGGGTGTGCTGGGTTCCTCGGTTGGTATGGATAAGGCGCTCTTCAAAGATGTCATGCGCGCAAACGGCATTCCGGTCGTCGAGTACATCACCGTCTTGCGGACAGAAATCCAGAACCAGATTGACGAGGTGGTGCGCCGCGCCGAATCCCTGGCCGATTATCCCCTGTTTGTCAAACCGGCCAACCTGGGGTCATCGGTGGGCATTACCAAATGCCGCAGTCGCTCTGACCTGGTGGAAGGCTTGTTTGAGGCCTGTCAGTATGACCGCCGGGTGCTGGTCGAGCGGGGTGTCAAGAACCCGCGTGAAATTGAAATCTCGGTGCTGGGCAACGAGGCCGCGCAGGTTTCGGTGGCCGGTGAAATTGTTCCCGGTGCAGATTTTTACTCGTATGAAGCCAAGTACATTCTTGATTCTTCGCAGTTGATTATTCCCGCCGCGCTCAGCCCGGAACAAGCCGATAAAATCCGCGATCTGGCGGCCCGGGCCTACAGGGCTTGCGATTGCAGCGGCATGGCGCGCGCCGATTTCTTGCTGGAGCCAGAAACAGGCGCCATTTACCTGAACGAAATTAACACCATTCCGGGGTTCACCAAAATCAGCATGTACCCCAAACTCTGGCAGCATTCTGGCCTGGCCTATCATAGCCTGGTCAACCGCCTGGTTGAACTGGCTTTTGAACGCAAACAGGAACGTGACCGCACTGTACGGGAATTTCGGAGGCAAGCATGAATCGTGACCCGGTCACCATCACCCGCGCTGAAGCCATTCGGCGCCGCAGGGAAGAAGAGCAGCGGCGGCGGGAGGGACAGACGCGCAAACGGGCCGTAACGCCTCGGCCGGCTTCGGCGCAGGCGCAGACGGAACGTCCTACCCTGCGCCTGACACCTGCTTCGAGTCGCTTGCGCCGCCGTTACGACATTTCCATGAGCGTGCCCTATGGCCGTTCCTCGCGCGCCGGGCGCACGCTTGAAATTCCGGCCATTCGCATTCCGCCGCTCACTTATGGCCCGCGCTGGGTTTCTTTTCTCATCCTGCTGGCTTGCGTGGGGCTGATTTACGCCATTTCGACCAGCGATATTTATCTGGTGCGCCAGGCGACCATCGTGGGCAATCAGCGCATTCAGGCCGACGAGTTGGAAATGGCAATGGGCATCTGGAACCAGCCCTCGTTTACCATCAACCCGGCCCAGGTGGAATACAACCTGCTGGCTTCTTATCCAGAACTGATGAGTGTGCAGGTGCAGGTGGCATTGCCCGCCGAAATTATTGTCCAGGTGCAAGAGCGCATCCCTGCCATTGCCTGGCAGCAGGCCGGGCAGACCACCTGGGTTGATAACCAGGGCTACGCTTTCCCGCCGCGCGGGGTGGCCGAGGGCCTGGCCGTGGTTCAGGCGCAGGGCTTGCCCACGCTGCCAGCCAATTTCGATGTCAATCAGGTCATCGGGGCGCGCCCGTTTATGACTCCCGAAATGGCCAGCGCCATTATGACCCTGGCCCCGACCATGCCCGAAGGCGCCAGCCTGGTTTATGACCCCGAGTATGGCCTGGGTTGGCAAGATCCGCTTGGCTGGCAGGTTTATTTCGGTCAACGCGCCGATAATATGCCTGTCAAACTGAACGTTTACCTGAGCATGGTTGAGTACCTGTTAGAGCGCGGCATTCAACCGGAATTGATTAGTGTGGAATTCCCATCTGCGCCCTTTTACCGCATGAATGACTGAAGGAGAGCCAGTTTCCTCCGCTGGCAGAGGCTCTTATGGATGATATCGTAGTCGGAATTGACGTAGGCACGACCAAAATTTGTACCCTGGTTGCTCGCATTGAGCAGGGTGATACCCTTCGCATTATGGGCGTTGGCATTGAACCTTCGGAGGGCATTCGCAAAGGGGTAATTGTGGACCTGACCACCGCCGCCCAGGCGATTGCCCGTTCGGTTGCCAAAGCCGAACAGACCTCGGGCTTCAAAATCGATTCGGCCCTGGTCAGCCTGGCCGGAGCGCATGTTTCCTCGGTCAATAGCCGCGGCGTTGTGGCGGTGAATGGCGATGTGGTCACGGAACAGGACGTGGAACGCGCCCTGGACGCGGCCCGCGCGGTTGCCATTCCGAACAGCCGCGAAATTATCCACGTCATTCAGCGCGGTTTTAGCCTGGATGGCGAAGACGGCATTCACCAGCCAATTGGGATGCACGGCTACCGGCTGGAGGTGGAAGCCCATGTGATTACCGCCGCCTCGGCCACCGCCGAAAACATTCGCCAGGCGGTAGCCAGCGCCGGGGTGGAAGTGGTGCAATTTGTACTCAATCCGCTGGCTTCGGCAGAAGTTGTCCTGACCGACACCGAGCGCCAGATGGGCGCGGTGGTCTGCGATATTGGCGGCGGCACCACCGACCTGGCCATTTATGTCAATGGCGATGTCTGGCATACGATGGTGCTGGCAGTCGGCGGCAACCACATCACCGCCGATATTGCGCACGGCTTGCGCCTGCCCATTAACCAGGCCGAAGATGTCAAGAAACAATATGGACATTCTCTGCGCGCAGAAGTGCTGGCCGACGAGGCTTTTACCGTGACCCCCTTTGGTGAAGACCAGCCGGTACGCATCAAGCGCCAGGATATGACTCAAATCATTGAGGCGCGTGTCGAAGAGATGTTTGAATTGTGCTTGCAAGAAATCAAACGTTCTGGCTACGATGGCCTGCTGCCTGCTGGCATGGTTCTGACCGGCGGGGTCAGCCTGTTGCCGGGCATTCGTAACCTGGCCAGCCGGGTTTTGGGCATGCCTGTTCGCACGGCCCAACCCGAAAAATTGCTTGGCCTGGCCGACAAACTTAATTCACCAGCCTACTCCACCAGCGTGGGGTTGTTGTACTGGGCCGCGGCGCTGCAATCGCTTCCCGCAGGCGATGGCCCGCGGCGCAGGATGCGTCAGCAGAAAGGAGATGGTCAAAATTGGGACACCATGAAAAACCTGCTCAAAAGACTGCTGCCGTAAAAAGACGCCATAAACATGGCAATCAAGGTTTTACTCATCAAGGTATTACACTCCAGGAGGACTCTATGGAACCCAACAAACAGCACGAAGATAGCTTTGCCCGCATCAAGGTCGTTGGCGTGGGTGGTGGCGGCACCAATGCCGTCAACCGGATGATTGAAGAAGGTATTCAGGGTGTCGAGTTCGTGGCGGTCAACACCGATGCTCAGGCCCTGGCGCTGGCCAAGGCCCCCAACAAAGTGCGCATCGGTGAAAAACTGACCCGCGGCCTGGGCGCAGGCGGCAACCCCGAGACCGGGCGCAAATCTGCCGAAGAATCGGCGGAGGCCCTGTATGCCACCCTGAAGAATGCCGATATGGTTTTTGTCACCGCCGGGCTGGGCGGTGGCACCGGCACCGGGGCGGCCCCCATTGTGGCCCAGATTGCCAAAGAGTGCGGCGCGCTGACCATTGGTGTGGTCACCCGTCCCTTCACCTTTGAAGGCGCCAAGCGCCAGCAATCGGCAGAAGCCGGTATGGAAGCGCTTAAAGAACATGCCGATACCCTGATTGTCATTCCGAATGACCGCCTGCTCCAGATTGTGGACAAGCGCGCCAGCCTGAATGATGCCTTCCGCATGGCCGATGATGTCTTGCGCCAGGGTATTCAGGGCATTTCCGAATTGATTACCGTGCCGGGTCTGATTAACCTTGACTTTGCGGATGTCAAGGCGATTATGTCAGAAGGCGGCGCGGCCCTGATGGCGGTTGGACACGCTTCGGGCGATGAGCGCGCCCGCAACGCTGCCGAACAGGCGATTTCGAGCCAGTTGCTCGACATCACTATCGATGGCGCGCGCGGCGTCCTGTTCAACGTGACCGGCGGCCCGAACATGACCCTCTTTGAGGTCAATCAGGCGGCGGCCATCATCCGTGAGACCTCGCATCCCGATGTGAATATGATCTTCGGTGCGGTGATTGACCCGAACATGGGTGATGAAATCCGCATCACCGTGATTGCCACCGGGTTCGAGCGCGCTGGTATTCCGCGCCGGATTGTGGAACAGCGCCCGGTTGCCGGTTCGCCGCGCATTGAGACTCCACGCCCCACCGTCGGGGTCCAGTTGCAGCGCCCGGCTGAGATGGCAGTTGCCGGTTCTGGCCAGACTGCCCAGTCTGCGCCCTCCTTGCCTATCCAGCCGCCGGTACAGCCGCCCGCGCCCCAGCCCGAGTTTAAGCCCCAGACCACCTATCAGGAAGACCTGGATATCCCGACCTTCCTGCGCAAGCGGCGCTAAAACGTTCTTGCAATAGGCCTGTCGGCTGACTGTGGCCGGTTTCTTTGTTTGCCTGTCTGTTTTCTCCTCCTGACGGCTGGTTCAGGCCGCCAGAGAGTTCACTTTGTCTGCCAAAAATTAGATTGTCCATCCTCCTGGACAAGTAACAAAAAAAGACGCGCCTGCGGGGGCGCGTCTTTTGATTTCAACTGACCGCTTTTTCAGGGTGTTGGGGTGGGTGTGGGCGTCTCGGTGGGGGTTTCAGTGGCGGTGGCCGTGAAGGTCTCGGTCGGAGACGGGCTGGCGGTGAAGGTGGGTGTAAACGTAGCCGTTGCGGTTGCCGGGACACTGGTCGCGGTGAAAGTGGCCGTTGGGGTGGCGCTGGCGGGCAGGCTGGTTGCGGTTGCCGTTGAGGTGGCTGTCGCTGTAAACGTGGCTGTCGAGGTCGCTGTTGGGCCTGCTGCGCGGGCAATCCGTGGAGCTACCCAGACCGCCCGGTCACTGGTCGATGCGCCGTTCGAGACGATGGTCAGAATGAACTTGACGTCTTTGCCTGCCAGGGGAGCCAGGCTCAAATCGACATTGTAAACCTGGCCTTCGTAGCGTTCGTTGAAGGTCCAGAAGTTTTGTACCGGCTGTGAGCCAATCTGGTAATCTAACTTGAAGCCGACATAGCAGGATGTGGCCCCAAACTCACAGCCAATCGTGGCCTGGAAACGGTCGCCTGTCTGAATGCCAAAGGCCGGGTAAATGCCCTTGATGTAGGTGTTGGTGCCCGATTGCGGGAAGGTGAGCAAAGCCGGACGTGAATCGGTCACACCGTTTTCAAGTTTGGGGTTGGTCAGCACCAGCACAAAGCCTTTGGCGTCGTTGTTGGCGCCCGGGCAGGGCAAGACACCCCAGCCGCTAATCCATTGTGCGGCGCAGGCATTGGCAACAAAATCATAGGCCGAAGAGCCGGGCACCGAGGTCGGCGGGACAACCACGGTGGGGGTGCGGGTAGGCGTGGGGGTCACGGTGCTGGTGCCAGGTGTGGCGGTTGGGCCGCCAGCGACTTTGATTTCAACCCAGAAGGGTTTGTCGGCGTTGGCGCCAATCCCAAACAACAGGCCGCTGGCATTTTTCAAAATCCAATAGCCCCGGTAAGTGCCGTTGGCCGCCGGGGCGGTCATGTTGACGGTGATATCCAGAGTTTGACCGGGGGCGACACTCTTGTTGAAATTGACCGATTCGACTGCGCCAAATTTTTCGCCGCTCTGGTAAATCGCGCTGTAGGCGGTGCTCCAGGTGCAGGTGCCGTTGTTACGCACCCGCCAGGTTTTGACGAAGGCTGCGTTGGGGGCAAAGGTAGTGCCGTCAGGGACGGTGACATCGGCGACAAAGGTTGCCCGGTCGGTGCAGGCGCCCGGAACGCTGGTGGAGGTGGGCGTGGGTGTTGTGGGCGATGGGGTCACAACCGTTCCGCCGCGGGTGATGCGCGGGGCGCCCCACAGGGCGCGGTCGCCGCTGGCCGAACCGGCAGCGCCGGTGCGTAAGATGAATTTGACATCTTGTCCGGCCAGTGAGTCCAGGCTGATGCTGGCGCGATAGACCAGGCCTTCGTACTTCTCGTTAAACGACCACAGGGTTTGGGGTGCGCCCGAGCCGATTTGATAATCGAGGCGGTAATTGACGTAGCAGGCCGTAAAGCCATATTCACAGCCAATCAGGGCTTGAAAACGGTCGCCGCGCTCAACCCGAAAGGCCGGGTATTGGGCCTGAATGAAGCCATTGGTCACGTTTTGGGGCGACATCAGCAAAGCCGCAACGCTATCAGTGGTGCCGCTTTCGTATTTGGGGGCATCTAATCTGCGGGCAAAGCCATTGGCGTCATTGAGCGTACCCGGAAAAGCCAGGGTGCCTGCTCCGCTGGTCCACACTGCGGAGGGTGCGTTGGCGACAAAGTCATAAACGCCGCCTGCGCCGCTGCCGCCACCACTGCCAGCAACTTTGATTTCTACCCAAAAGGATTTGTCGGCGTTGGCGCCAATGCCAAACAGTTTGGCGCTGGCGTTGCGCAGCTGCCAATAGCCGCGATAAGTGCCTGCGCTGGTAGGGGCCTTCATGGGGACGGTAATATCCACCGTCTGGCCGGGCGGGACAGATTTGGGCAGGTTGACAGCCGTTGGGGCACTTAACTGGTCACCGCTGACAAAGACTGCCGTGTAACTGGTGCTCCAGGAGCAGGTGCCAACGTTGCGGATGCGCCAGGTTTTGTTAAATGTGGCCCCGGCGGTGATGGTGGTGCCATCGGCAATGCTGATGTCGGCGACAAACTGGGCCGCATCGCAGATGCTGGCTGCCGCCGCTTGCTGGGCCGGTACCAGCGAAAAGGCCAGCACGGCAATCAGCAGGCAGGCGGCGAAAATCTTTTCTGGTTTCATACTTCCTCCTCGTATCGTCTCATTCTTTATGGACGATGGGTGGGTCTACCTTGTTCCCGGTGTGATGGATGAGCGTTACGAGAATAGTATAGTATGGTCTGTATTACACGAATATCGCAAATCCGTTGCGGATTTGCGATATTCGTGGATTGGGATTGCTCAGTTTTTTTAGCGGACTTTGAGATGCACCTGAGCCAGGGCCAGCACCGAGCCGTCTGCGGCGCTGAAATCGGTAATTTCGACGTAAATGTCGCCGCGAACCCCCAGCGAGGCCAGGTCGAGGCTGAGGGCAAAGGTGCCGGGCGCGCCCATATCGGGGGCATCGACCATCAACCAACTGCGCGTAATTTCGCGGTATTCGCTGTCATAGATGGTATAGGTCAGGTTGTTTTCAAAGGGTGCAATTGGTACGTCGCCGGTGATGGTAATGCTGCCGCTGACCTCGGCGCCGTTGAGCGGTGCGCGGATGTTGATGGCGCGTTCCTGCCCGCCAGGGGTCAGGGTGGTGAAGCGGGTGACCATCAGGCGGTTGTTGTTGAGCAGGCGCAGCCGCATGGTGGCTGGCACGGTTGGACAGCATTGCCCATCTTGTGGGCCGTGCACCACCAGGTCGAGGTTGATTTCATAGTTTTGGATGGAGACCGCATTGACCAGCACCCGGTCACCCAGAAAGAAGTTGGCAACGTGAGTGGGCTGGCCGCCCAGGTTGAGAACTGCGCCAACCTGCACAAATTGACCGGTGCCGCCGTAGTTTTCGACCAGGATGACGGCGGCATCGGCCAGGGGGTCATCATCCAGATTGCCGATGGCGTAGGGGGCCAGCAGGCTGATGGCTGCGTAGCCGATTGCTGCCGGGTCGCTGCCGGTGCGGTAGGAACCGTCGGTCAGTCGGTAAGGTGTTGGGCTGCCGTCGATGCCGTTTGAGAAGTATTCGCCATTGCGCAACTGTTCAATCGTCAGCGGGGGGATGACGGTCGATGTGCTGGTGGGGGCGGGGGTGGCGGTCACCAGCTCGGGCAGGGGGGTAACGATGGCGGGTTGGAAAGGGGTTTCGCTAACGGCAGGCAGGCCGGGGGGAGTCTGTGTCTGGATTGCGGGCAGAGAACAGCCCGACAGGCCGAGCAGGCCAATCAGCACGAGTCCGATGAATCGTTGAGACATTTTCTCATCTCCTTGCAGAATTTCAGGGCGTCAGCCGCGCCCAGGTTTGGCCGCCGTCGTGGGTGGCGTACAGGCGGGTTTGAAAATCTGGTTCAAAGACCAGGGCCCAGCCGTTTTCGCTATCTACAAAACTGAGCCGGTTGATAGAAGCGCCGTCGGGCAGGGGGTCACCCAGGTTGAGCCACGACAGGCCGCCATCGCGGCTGGTATAGAGGGCGCCATCGGCCCAGACCCAGGCAGTTTGCGGGTTGAGAAAGAAGTACGCGCCGCCGTAGGCCAGGGGGGTCGAGGCGCTCCAGGTTTGGCCGCGGTCGGGGCTGTGGAAGAAGACCAGCTGTGGGTCGCCTTGCGGCAGGCTGAAGAGCACCGGGGCAATGAGAGTCTGGTTGTCGTTGCGGAAGGTGATGGGGTTTTGGGTCATGGCCATGTAGCCGTTGATGGAGGCTGGCACGGGCAGGGATTGCGGCTGCCAGGTGCGCCCACCGTCTTCGGTGCGGAAGAAGTAGATGTCGTTTTCGACCGGGCGGCTGCCGCCGATGAAGCCCAGGCTGGCATCGAGAAAGGCTGGCAGGCTTTTCAGGCCGCCCAGGGGCAGGCTGGTTTCTGTGGTACTGCCGGGCTGATGAGCGAAGGTTTCTTCCCAGGTTTGGCCGCCATCGGTGCTGCGTGAAATGGCAATGCCCTGCGACCCGGCCCCGACGCCCAAACCTTCAAACAGGAACAGGGTTTGTTCATCGACCTGAATGAGCGCCGGGAAGGATGGGTTGCGGCCTGAAATGGCGGCCTGTCCCCAGGTTTGACCACCATCGCGGGTGAGCAGCAAGAGAACGGGCGGGTTTTGTGGGTCTGAGGCGGTAATGTAGGCGTTGTTGATGTCGAGGCAGGTGATGTGGTTGTACTGGTAGCCTTCGGGTAGGGGGGCGCTGACCGCCTGCCAGGTTTGGCCGCCATCGCGGGTGCGGTAAAGGCCTTCTTCGCTTTGGCCCCAGCCGTTTTGCGGGTCGAACATGCTTATGTCCACCAGGGCCGGGTAAGGGGCGGCAGGTGAAATAGAGGCGGGCGTTTCGCTGGTTGCCAGTGGAATGGCCAGGGTGGCCGTTGGCAAGGGCGGCAGGGTGGGCGGCGGCTGCACAATGTTGGGGGTGGCTGTGGGCGGTGGCGGGGTGGGGCTTTGCTGCTGCAACTGGGGCAGTTCAAAGCAGGCTGACAGGTTGAGCAGCAGGAACAAGATGACAAGTTTATGCAGAGGTTTCATAAGGCTCTAGAGGAGTGATTCGATGATGAGGCTTTCGCCCTGCCCGACGCCCACGCACAGGGTTGCCAGGCCGTAACGCACAGGGCTGGGGCTGGCGGCCCGGCGGCGCATTTCGTGCAGCAGGGTGGTCAGGATGCGCGCGCCCGAACAGCCGAGCGGGTGTCCCAGGGCGATGGCGCCGCCGTTGACGTTGTAGATTTGCGGGTCAATGCCCAGGTCTTCGATGACGGCCAGGGCTTGCACGGCAAAGGCTTCGTTGAGTTCGACCAGGCCCAGGTCATCGGGACGTAAGCCGGCGCGCTGAAGGGCTTTTTGGGTGGCCGGAACCGGCCCCAGCCCCATGATGCGCGGCTCGACCCCGGCGGCGGCCATGCTGACGATGCGCGCCAGGGGTTTCAGCCCGAGTTGGGCGGCTCGTTTCTCGCTCATGACCAGTACGGCGGCGGCGCCATCGTTTAGCCCGGAGGAATTACCGGCTGTGACGGTGCCGCCCTCTTTTTTGAAGGCTGGCTTGAGCCGGGCCAGGCTTTCAAGCGTGGTGTCGCGGCGCGGGCGTTCGTCTGTGCTGACCAGGATAGGCTCGCCTTTGCGCTGGGGGACAGGCACCGGCAGAATTTCTTCGGCGAAGCGGCCCGAATCGATGGCCGCAATGGCGTTCTGATGTGAGCGGACGGCGAATTCGTCCTGTTTTTCGCGGGTCAGGTGCGGGCGTTGGGCCGCGATGTTTTCGGCAGTTTCGCCCATTGAGTCGATGCCGTACATTTCTTTCATCTTTGGGTTGGGGTAGCGCCACCCCAGGGCGGTATCGTAGGCGGTCAGGTTTCCAAAGGCAAAGCCTTCTTCGGCTTTGGGCAGTGAGTAGGGCGCGCGCGACATCGATTCAACCCCGCCCGCCAGGTAGATATCACCATCGCCGCTGCGAATGGCCCGGGCGGCCAGGTTGACCGCCGCCAGGCCAGAAGCGCACAGGCGGTTCACCGTTACGCCCGGCACATTGACGGGGATGCCGGCCAGCAGGGCGGCCATGCGGGCGACGTTACGGTTGTCTTCACCGGCCTGATTGGCGCATCCGAAAATCACTTCTTCGACGCTGGCCGGGTCAATTTGGTTCCGCTCGAGAATGGCCCGCATGACCAGGGCTGCCAGGTCATCGGGGCGGATTTTCGCCAGGCTGCCTCCGAGGGCGCCGATGGGCGTGCGAATGGCATCAATCAGGACTGCTTCAGGCATAAGATTTTCTCCGTAGTGATGAATTGCAGGCGGGCAGGTTTATAATTTTTTGCACATTTTGAGTATAACACCTGCCTTTCGACTGAATCTTTGAAAATGGACAGAATTTGAGAGCCACAGCCCGCTAAAAACAGCCCAGGAGTGTGACCCATGAGCCATCTGGATGAATTGCGCCGCGAAAAAGATGAGTTTTTCAAGACCAGCCGTCACTCGCCGCTTGAGCCTGGTCAGAAACGCCAGTTTGCAGGCCTGCGCTATTACCCCGAAAACCCGGCCCTGCGCCTGGATTTGCCCCTGGAGCGTTTTGAAAACCCAACACTGGTGACGATTCCAACTTCGACCGGCGATGAGCGCGAGTACTGGCATGTTGGGCAGGTGCGCTTCGAGGTCGATGGGCAGGAGGCGGTTTTGCAGGTTTATGAGGCCGATTATGGTTACTTCTTGCCTTTTAGCGATGCCACCGCCCCAGCCGAGACTTATGGCGCAGGCCGTTACCTTGAACCTGAAGACCTGGGCGGCGGTTTGCTGCGGGTGGATTTCAACCTGGCTTATAACCCCTACTGTGCCTACAATGAGCGCTGGTCTTGTCCGCTGCCCCCGGCGGCCAACCGTTTGAAGGTGCGCATTGAGGCTGGCGAAAAGAATTTCCACCCATGAGACCTTATGTAATCATCAATGCCGCCATGACGGTGGACGGCAAAATTGATACTTTTGAGCGCGGCGGAGCGGCCATTTCTTCGCCAGAAGACCGGCGCCGGGTGCTGGAATTGCGCGCCAGTGTCGATGCGGTTGTGGTAGGCGGCAATACGCTGAACCGTGAAAATCCCAAACTGACGGTCAAACTGCCCGAACTATCTGCTGCCCGCCGGGCGGCTGGACTGCCTGATAACCCGGCCAAAGTGGGCATTGTGACCCGCGCTGCGCTTGACCCGCAGGGCGATTTTATTAAGGCTGGCCCGGCGCGGCGGATTGTTTTTACCACGCCCCAAACGGATGCAGACCAGCAGGCCATGCTGGCCGAGGCCGGGGTGGAAGTTTTCATCCATGCTGGGCCGCGGGTAGATTTGGCGCTGGCGCTTGAGACGCTGGCCGAGCTGGGGATTAAGCGGGTGATGCTCGAGGGTGGCGGGACGCTGATTGCGGAGTTTCTCCGCCTGGGGTTGGCCGATGAATTGCAGGTTTATGTGGCGCCGAAACTTTTCGGTGGTGAAACGGCCCCGGGTCTGGTGGCAGGCCGCGGGTGGAACGAATCGCAGGCGAAACGGCTTGTACTGGTAGAGGCCCGGGTTTTTGATTCCGCTGGCGGCGTGTTGCTCCATTATCTTTTACAAAAATAAAAAAAGTCGTTAATGCAATGCCGATATTTTCGGGGTATGATGTCTGGTTATAGGAGATAAATTATGGCTCTCACGCAACTAAAAATTCAGGAAATTTTGGACGGCGACCGCGGCCATGAGTGCGATGGCTGTGGAGAAAATCATATTTGTGTCAGTATCGCTTCGATTGCTGAACTGCCGACCCGTTATGGCAATTTTCACATTGTTGCGTTTTACAACAACAAAGACGGCAAGGAACATGCCGCCATTGTGAAGGGCGATGTGACCGATGCCGAGGATGTGCCGGTGCGCATCCATTCTGAGTGTCTGACGGGGGATGCGCTCGGCTCTTTACGCTGTGATTGCCGCGACCAGTTGGAAGCCGCCCTGACGGCGATTGGCAAAATGGAAAAGGGCATGGTGCTTTATCTGCGCCAGGAAGGGCGCGGGATTGGCTTCATCAATAAAATCCGCGCTTATGGTTTGCAGGATTATGGAATGGACACGGTTGAGGCCAACCTGGCGCTTGGTTTTCGTGATGACGAGCGCGATTATGAAGTGGCCGCGCACATGCTGATGTCGCTTAAGGTCAAGTCTATCCAACTGATGACCAATAACCCCAAGAAAAT
>CAZNCT010000032.1:23955-27062 GCA_964571615.1 uncultured Anaerolinea sp.
CCGTTACGGCATCAATATCACCGGGCGCATTCCGCATGTGCTGCCGCCCAACCCGCACAATGAGTTTTACCTGCGCACCAAGGCCGCCAAATCGGGCCATCTGATTGATTTCAGCGGCAAAGAACATCTCCTGGAACAAATTGACCGCCCGGTGGTGAAGGGGATGACTGAAGAGCAGGTAAAAGCGCTGTATGAATAACCGCCTGGAGATTTGGACTTTTCAGTAAGTGCTCACCCGCCGCCTGACGCGCTGGGCCTGGGTCTCCATTACGCTGGGGGCCTTGGGGCTGTTGCTGGCGGGTGAGTTCTGGCGCGGCATGGCCTTTCAGTTTATGGGCTGGGGCTTTGTTAACCTGGGAATTGCCTATTTTGGCAACATTAGCCTGCAAAAACGACTCTCGAAGTTGGATGAAAAAGGCAAAAAGGCCGCTGAACCTGAGGAAACCCGCAAACTGGCGCGTCTGCTGTGGACCAACGCCGGGTTGGATGTGGTCTATATGCTTGGCGGGGCGGCCCTGGCGCAGTTTCTTGGCCCCGAGCCGTTTTGGGTCGGCACCGGCATTGGTATCTTTTTGCAAGGCGCTTTTCTCCTGTTTTTTGACTGGCTGCATGCCCGTGAATTGCGATGAGCCTGCACGACTTTAATCCCCTGCGCTTTCAGCGCTCGACTCAAATTGCGCTTTTACTGTGGGTGCTGACCATGATTTCTCTGCCCGTGGTCGGTTGGACGCTTGGTCAGCAGGCCCTGGTGCGCGGTATGAGCCTGGGTGTGCTGATGCAGGCCCTGGCAGTGCTGACGGTCTTGCGCAACGCCTGGGGGCTTTCGCGCACGTTGCAGACGCTGGCCGTTGTGGCGGTTCTTTCATACTTTGCAGAGTGGCTTGGCTCAAAAACCGGGTTCCCGTTTGGCGCGTATCATTACACGGAGGTCTTGCAACCCCAATTGGCGGGTGTTCCGCTTCTGATTCCGCTGGCATGGATGATGATGCTTGCGCCAGCCTGGGCAATTGCCAAAATTATTCTGCGCAAGCACAATCATCCCAAATTACCATTTACTTTTTACTACGCCCTAATCTCCGCCCTGGCCTTCACCGCCTGGGATTTGTTCCTCGACCCGCAAATGGTCGGATGGGGCTTTTGGGTTTGGGAAATCCCCGGGCAATATTTTGGCATTCCGCTGGTCAATTACCTGGGCTGGCTGTTGGTCTCGTTTTTGCTGACCCTGGCGGCCAACCCCCGTGACCTGCCGCTCGCTCCGCTGGCGGTGATCTATGCCCTGACCTGGTTTTTGCAAACGATTGGACAGGGCGTTTTCTGGGGACAGCCCGGGCCTGCGCTGTTTGGCTTTGCAGGCATGGGGATTTTTGTCTGGCTGGCGGCCAGGCGCGTGCTGCCTGACAGCCAGCAATGAGCAAGGACATGTCATGGCGGATGGGGGAATTTCTATATAACGTATTAAGAGAAATATGAGTAAAAATAGTGACATTTGTCACCCCCTGCCGTGGGGGTCTTTTCACTTTCTCTTAATCTAACTATGTAGAATCCTTAAGAGTTGTGATACCTGGAACAAAGCAACGAGGAGAAAAATTCATGTCTCAAAATCCGCGTCTTAAATTTATCCTGGGCGGCGTTATGATTTTGGCCGCTGTGGTCTATCTGATTGTTTCTTCCACGCAGGCCAGCGCGCAATACTTTTTGACCGTCGATGAAGTGCGCGCCAAACAAGAAGATGTTGCCGGGCGCGAACTGCGCGTCTCGGGCGCCATCGTTGGCGAGAGCATTCAGTACGACCCGCAGACCCTGACCCTGAAATTCACCGTGGCGCATGTTCCGGGCGATAATGCCCAAATTGAGCGCGAAGGCGGCCTGGCCGAAGTGCTGCACCAGGCGGTTACTGACCCCAACCGCGCTCGTATGGATGTCGTCTATATCGGTGTCAAGCCCGACCTGATGCGCAACGAGGCCCAGGCCATCATGACCGGTAAACTTGGCCCCGATGGCGTTTTTTATGCCGATGAACTGCTGCTGAAATGCCCGACCAAATACGAAGAAGCTGTTCCGCAACAGTCTGAAGGTTAAGGTTGGTTTTGCCAACCCGAAAGGATGGGGACAGCCTTTCGGGTTGAATTTTGTTAAGGAGCGCTTATGCTGGCAGATTTTGGTTATGGTGTCCTTGTACTGACTTTTGTGGTCGCTTTGTATGCGATTGTGGCCTCTATTTGGGGGCAGGTCGCTCAATCGCAAAAACTGATCGAGAGTTCGCGCCTGGCGATGCAGTTGACTTTTCCGCTGACAACCCTGGCCTCGCTGAATCTCATTTACCTGCTTGTTACCGATAACTACAACGTTTCATTTGTTTACCAGGTCACCAGCCGGGCCATGCCTACTTATCTGAAAATCACTGCCCTGTGGGGCGGGCAGGCCGGGTCACTGCTGTTCTGGTCGTGGCTGCTTTCGGCCTTTATGACGGCTGTCACCCTGCGTAAATGGGATCGCGACCGTGAGTTCCTGCCCTGGGTGGTGCTGGTGGCTTCCATTACCCTGGCTTTCTTTATCGGTCTGAATGTTTTCTACGAAAACCCCTTCACCCGCTTCTGGCAGACCTTTAGCGGTGTGCTGCCCGCCACCTTCCGCCCGGCGGGGGCCGTGCCCTTTACCCCGGTGGATGGAAACGGGTTGAATCCGCTCTTGCGGCACCCCGGCATGATTATCCACCCGCCGATGCTGTATCTCGGATTTGTGGCCTACGTCATCCCCTTTGCTTTTGCGATTGCGGCCCTGGTCACCGGGCGCACCGACGACCGCTGGATTCGCATCACCCGCCGCTGGGCGCTGTGGGCCTGGCTGTTCCTCTCCCTTGGCCTGGTGCTGGGCGGGCGTTGGGCTTACGACGTGCTTGGATGGGGCGGCTACTGGGGCTGGGATCCGGTTGAAATTGCGGCTTTTATGCCCTGGCTTTCGGGCACGGCTTTCCTGCACTCGGTCATGATTCAGGAAAAACGCGGCCTGCTCAAGCACTGGAACATGATTCTGATTATCCTGACCTATTCGCTGGTCATTTTTGGTACCTTCCTGACCCGCTCGGGGGTGCTCTCTTCGGTGCATTC
>CAZNCT010000032.1:27079-29520 GCA_964571615.1 uncultured Anaerolinea sp.
TTTGCCCAGAGCGCCATTGGCCCGGCCTTTTTCATCTTCATTGGCATCACCTTTGTTGCTTCGCTGGCTTTGCTCATCTGGCGCTGGCCCGACCTGAAAGGCGAACACCAGATGACCTCGATGCTCTCGCGCGAGGCGCTCTTCCTGCTCAACAACCTGCTCTTCATCAGCATTCTGGTGGTCTGCTTCTGGGGCGTCATCTTCCCGCTGATTTCAGAACTAGCCACTGGCGCAAAAGTGACCGTTGGCCCGCCGTTTTATGAGCGCGCCACTGGCCCGCTGTTTGCGGCCCTGGTTCTTTTGATGGGCATTGCCCCGCTCTCTGCCTGGGGACATTCCACCCTGAAGACGTTGGGCAAGGCCATTGTCAAACCGCTGGCGGTCTCTTTGCTGGTCATGGCCGCGATTGTGGTTTACTTCTTGCTCAATCCGGCGTTGATGAACAGCTATTTCCCCTACGCAATGGTGGGGCTGTTTGTGACCATCACAACCGCGTTTATCACCCTGTATGAGTTCTGGCGCGCTGCCGAGGCCCGTTCTCGCGCCCAAAAAGAGAATCTCCTGCTCTCACTCTGGCGGCTGGCCGGGCGCAACCGCCGCCGCTATGGCGGGTACACCATTCACCTCGGCGTGGTCTTGATGGCCTTTGGCATTATCGGCATCGAGATGTTCCAGACCGAAACCCAGGGAACGATTGCCAAAGACCAGAGCATCCAATTGGCCGGTTATACGATGACCTTCCGCGATTTGCAGGATTTTGACCTGCGCGATGCGCGCGGCGCACCGATGCAAAATGTGGCCCGCGCGGTAGTGGATGTCTCGAAGGACGGTCAATACCTGACCACCCTCTACCCGCGCCGCGATTACTACTATGACTCCCAGCAGCCGATGACCATTCCTGGCGTGCGCTCGACTTTTGAAGATGACTTCTACGTCTTGCTGGTAGATTGGCAGCCAATTAGCTCGGTCGGCGCGACCTTCAAGGTCTATCACAACCCGCTGGTCAACTGGCTGTGGCTTGGTTCAATTGTCTTTATCCTTGGCACGCTGGTGGCGGCCTGGCCCGATAAAGACCCCGAACCCGCCCAGGCTCGTGTGCGTAAGACCAATACGGCTTTTCAACCTGGTGATTAGATGCGCAAGAAACTCTTTCATCTGCTCCTGCTTGCCTTGCTGGCCGCCCTGCTATGGACTGGCTCGGCCTCGGCGCAATCGCCCAACCCGACCCCCAGTGATGACGAGGTGAACGCGATTGCCCGCGACCTGTATTGCCCGGTCTGCGAGAACACCCCCCTCGATGTCTGTCCCACCCAGGCCTGCGCCCAGTGGCGCGAACTGATTCGACTGAAACTCTCTGAAGGCTGGACAGAAGACCAGATTAAACAATATTTTGTTGACCAATACGGCGCGCGCGTGCTTTCGGCGCCGCCTGCCGAGGGATTTTTCGGGCTGATTTACATCATCCCACCCATTTTGCTGGCGCTGGGCATCTTCATCGCCTACCGGGCGTTGCGCTCGATGGTCAAACCGCTTGACCCGGCCCCCGTAGAAACAGCCCAACCCGCACCCACGACCAGCGATGATTACCTGCGCCGGGTCGAAGAAGAACTCAAAAAACGCGACTAAAGGAACTGTGCGCATGACTGAAACCATCCAACCCCCTGCATCCCGGCGCGGCGTGCCGCTTTGGGCCCAGATTTTGGTCTGGGTTGCTCTGGTGGCCTTGCTGGTCATCGTTGCCCTGGGGCTTAACCGCGCCCAACAAGGAACCGTTCAACCTGGCGCAGTCATCCCCGATTTCACCCTCACCCTCTTT
This sequence comes from uncultured Anaerolinea sp., assembly GCA_964571615.1. Classification (GTDB taxonomy): domain Bacteria; phylum Chloroflexota; class Anaerolineae; order Anaerolineales; family Villigracilaceae; genus UBA8950. Next base: position 28,896 of record CAZNCT010000032.1, read on the forward strand.
GATGGCTACCAGTACCAGGGTCAGAACCAGGTGCGCCTTAGCGACTTGCGCGGCAAGGTGGTCGTGATTAACTTTTGGGCTTCGTGGTGCAAACCCTGCGAACAAGAAGCCGCTGACCTTGAAGCCGCCTGGCGCTACTATGAGCCGACCGGCGAAGTCGTCTTTTTGGGCATCGATTATGTGGATACCGAGCCAGAAGCCCGCGGCTACCTGACCAAGTTTGACATCACCTACCCCAACGGCCCCGACCTTGCCACCCGCATTTCGCAATTTTTCCGCATCAAGGGCGTGCCAGAGACCTATTTCATTGACCGTCAGGGTGTCCTGCGCTTCATCCAGGTTGGCCCTTTCTCATCCGAAGACCAGATCCGCCAGCAGGTGGATAAACTCTTGAACCAATAAAGGTGATTCATGGAACTCGGCGCAATCCTGCTGATTTTAGCCCTGACCGTGCTGGTGGCTTTTTTTGTCGCCCAGCCTTTTCTCGAACAAAAACGTTCTGTAAAACTGGTCTCAGCCGAAGAACACCTGCTTTCGAGCCTGCTCGCGGACCGCGACCGCCTGATAACCGCTCTGCAAGAACTCGACTTCGACCACACCCTCGGCAAAATTCCCGCCGAAGACT
>CAZNCT010000033.1:0-6030 GCA_964571615.1 uncultured Anaerolinea sp.
AACCGCGCCCAAGTCGAACAGCGCCGGGGCTTACTTCAAGGCCATGCAGCGTATCGAGCAAGAGGGCGCGGGCAGTGTGCCCAAACACCTGCAAGACAGCAACCGCGACGCCGCCACCGGTCAGGGCCAGGGATATGTCTATCCGCATGAAAAAGAAGGCCATTTTACGCCCCAGCAATACCTGCCCAAACGACTGCTCGGTACCTATTTTTATGCGCCTTCTGAAGAAGGCTACGAAAGCCAGGTGAAAGCGCGCCTCGAAATGTGGCGCGAAGCCCAGCGCAAGGCTCTGCAAATTGAGCGCCGCGAAAATGTGCCCGACCTGAGCGAAGAAGAAATCAAAAATCTCAAGCGCAACATCAAATAAACCCAACCGGAGGCTCCCGTGAGCGATTCTTTCACCTTTGGCGGCGAAATTGTCTGGAAGCCAACCCGCGAACACATCGAACGCGCCCACCTGACGGCTTTTATGCGTCAGCACGGCATCGGCGATTTTGCCGAACTCATGCGCCGTTCGACAAGCGACATCGCCTGGTTTAGCGATGCGGTTTTGAACTATCTCGACATCCGCTTTTACCAGCCCTATACACAGGTGCTTGACCTTTCGGAGGGCATTCCGTTCCCGCGCTGGTGTGTGGGTGGCAAGATGAACATCGTCCACAATTGCCTCGATAAGCGTCAGACCCCGGCTGAACGCAGCCGGGCCGCCATCGTTTGGGAAGGCGAGGAAGGCGCAACCCGCCGCCTGACCTATGCCGAACTTGCTGAGCAGGTCAACAAGACCGCCAACGCCCTGCGCAGCCTGGGCCTGGGCAAAGGCGATGCCATTGGCCTGTTTATGCCGATGACCCCCGAAATCGTCGTGGCGCTGTTGGCGATTGCCAAAATCGGCGGTGTGATTCTGCCGCTCTTTAGCGGATACGGCGCCGGGGCGGTCGCTTCGCGCCTGGCCGATGCGGGCGCCAAAGCCCTGTTCGCCGCCGATGGCGCCCTGCGGCGCGGCAAAGCGGTCGAGATGAAATCCATCGCCGATGAAGCCCTGGCGCAAGCCCCAACCGTTAAGCATGTGATTGTGCTGAAACGAAGCGGGCAGGATGTGCCGATGCAGCCGGGCCGGGATTTCTGGTGGAGCGAACTGATTGACCCGCAGCCTGGCGAGGCCGCAACCGAAGTGACCGACGCCGAAGATTTGCTGATGCTGATTTACACCTCCGGCACGACCGGCAAGCCGAAGGGCGCGGTGCACACTCATTGCGGGTTTCCGGTCAAAGCCGCGCAGGATATGGCCTTTGGGACGGATGTCCACCCAGCGGATACGATGTACTGGATGACCGACATGGGCTGGATGATGGGCCCCTGGCTGGTTTTTGGAACGCTGCTGCTGGGCACCACCATGCTGTTATATGATGGCGCTCCCGACTACCCGACCCCTGGGCGTCTGTGGCAGTTGAGCGAGCGACACCAGGTAACGCACCTGGGCGTTTCGCCGACCCTGATTCGGGCGCTGATTCCGCACGGGGAGGCCCACTTCGAGGGCTGTGACCTTTCGGCCTTGCGTTTCTTCGCTTCGACCGGTGAACCCTGGAACCCCGAGCCGTGGAAGTGGCTGTTTGAGCGGGTGGGCAAGTCACGCCGCCCGATTATCAACTACTCGGGCGGCACAGAAATCAGCGGCGGCATTGTGATGGGCAATCCGCTGCTGCCGCTCAAACCATGTGCCTTTTCTGCGCCCTGCCCGGGCATGGCCGCCGAAGTGGTGGACGAAAACGGCCAACCGCTGCGCAATGCGGTCGGTGAACTGGTCTTAAAAGCCCCCTGGATTGGCATGACGCGCGGTTTCTGGGGGGATAAACAGCGCTACCTGGAGACCTACTGGAGCCGCTGGCCCGATACCTGGGTACACGGCGATTTTGCGGCCATCGACTCTGATGGTTTGTGGTACATCCTGGGCCGCTCAGATGACACGCTTAAGATTGCTGGCAAACGCCTTGGCCCGGCGGAAGTCGAGTCGCTGGTGGTGGCGCACCCGACGGTGGTCGAAGCGGCGGCCATTGGGGTGCCGGATGAGGTCAAAGGCATGGCGCTGGTGGTGTTTGCTGTGCTGAAACCGGATGCGAAAGCGGAGGGTGGAGCGGATTCGGAAACGGATAAGCGGATGGGGGCAGCCGCTTTGGAAAAAGTGCGCGCCGAACTGCGCCAGGCGGTTGTGGCCGAAATGGGCAAACCGCTGGCGCCCAGGGCAATTCTGTTTGTTTCAGACCTGCCCAAGACGCGCAATGCCAAAGTGATGCGGCGCATGATTCGGGCGGCCTACCTGGGGCAAGACCCGGGTGACACCAGTTCGCTGGTCAACCCGCAGGCGGTGGATGAAATTAAAAACGCCAGGTAAGAGGGAGCAGGTCTTTTGCCCAGGCCCCCATAGGGGGGAAAATTCCGCGGGTTTTGCCGCCGCACTATCGAGACAGTTTTGGGACGGCAACCCGGCTGGCACCCGCAAACTAATCCGGCTACGGCAGGAACTTGATGCTCTCCACCATTGCCTTGAATTCCTGGTGGAAGCGGCCATCTACTTCACTTTCTGGGATATACAAGGGTCGTACCACCTTGCCTGGTAGAACATTAGCCCGAAGCGCCGTCCTGAGTTGCCAGGTTGAGCCTCCGAAACCCTGCCGAAGGGCCTTCACGTCCCGCCGTGGTTTCGACAGGCTCAACCCGGCGGGTGGAGTCGTCGAGGTGGCTGTATTGGCCAGCCGCCTGCGGCGCGCGCAGCGGCCCGGCATGCCGAGGTTATTACAGCGCAGATTCAAGGGCCAGGCCGGCCTGCAAAACCACTTGCTCGCTCCAGGCGGGGCCAACCAACTGCACGCCTATCGGCAATCCTTCGGAGGACTTCCCGCATGGGACGCTCAGGGCGGGCAGGCCGGTCAGGTTGAAGGGCGCGGTAAAGCGCGTCAGGCGCGGGGCATAGGCGGCAGAGTTGAGTCCGTCAATGGGAGCGGCGGCGCTGGCCGTGGTGGGGAGCAGTAAAATATCAAAGGGGTCAAAGAAAAGCCCAAAATAGCGTTTCATCTCACTCTGAATGCGACGCGCCAGGACATAATCGCTCGAAGAAATGGCCCGGCCTCGCTCAAGTCGTTCGCGCACATCTGGGCCAAACCATTCGGGATTGGCTTCGAGCCGCTCACGGTGGAAGGCGGCGGCGTCGGCAATGACCATCGTCCCGTTGGCCTGGGCGGCTTCGCGCAGACGTGGAATTTCCACCTCGACAATTTCGGCGCCCAGGCTGGCAAAGGCTTCGGCAGCCCGGCTGAGGGCAGATAGAATTTCGGGGTCGGATTCGGAGATGTATTCGCCCACCGCCAGCGCCACGCGAAAATCGGCCAGGTCTTTTTGCATCTGGAAAGGAGTCGGTGGCACCAGCACACTGTTGGGGTCGTGCGGGTCGTACCCGGCCAGCAGGTTATAAAGCAGGGCGGCATCGGCCACAGTTTTGGCAATCGGCCCAACGTGGTCAAGGTTCCAGGAAAGCGGCATGACGCCGCGGGTGCTGATGCGCCCAAAAGTCGGCTTGAAGCCAACAACGCCGCACAGGGCCGCCGGGATGCGTATGGAGCCGCCCGTGTCGGTGCCGAGCGCGCCGAGGGCCATTCCGCTGGCGACGGCGGCGGCGCTTCCGCTGGAGGAGCCTCCCGTAATGCGCTCGGGGTTGTGCGGGTTACGCACCGGCCCGGTATGCGGGTTGATGCCGGTAATGCCCAGGGCGATTTCGTGGGTATGGGCCTTGCCAAATATGACCGCCCCGGCGTATTTGAGTTTATCGACCACCAGAGCATCTTTGCGGGCCGGTTCGTGACCAAAAAAGTTGGGCGACCCCGCGGCAGTGGGCAGACCGGCTACGTCAATCATGTCTTTGACCACGATGGGAATTCCGGCCAGGTCGCCGCCCGGCTGCGCCGGGTTGGTTGATGGGTCGGGTTTGACGGCAAAAACATTCAGCGTGGGGTTTTGGGCTTCGATAACGGCGAAGCAGGCTGCGGTGAGTTCGCCGGGGGTGAGTTCCCCGGTTTGCATCAGTTCGCGGGCGCGCTGAATGGTCAGGGTGGCGGGAGAGTCCATTTATTTCTCCAAAATCATAAGGATAAGGTGGGTGCCGTCTGGAATTGAATAGCAAAAGCGCTGCGGAGGAATACCGCAACGCTCAAAAGAAAAACAACGGCCCCAAAGAGGTATTTCTTGTTCATCCAGCAGGCATGGGTGGGGCTTAAGATGTCACTGACAGCGACTGGCGAATTTCATTTTCATGGTCGGCCAGGCTGCCCAGCACCCCATTGACAAAGCGAGGGGCGCTATCGGAGCCATATTCTTTGGCCAGTTCGACCGCCTCGTTGATGGCAACCTTGAGCGGGGTTTTGCGCGAGACGGCAAACTCCCAGGCGGCCACGCGCAAGATGTTGCGGTCAATGGCGGCAATCTGGTCAAAAGGCCATTCGGGGGCATAACGTTCGATGGCGTGGTCGAGACGCTCGGCCATCGCCGAAACGCCAGAGACAATCTGGCGGGCAAATTCGACCAGTTCGTCATCGAGATGGGCCTTTTCATCCTCCTGAATGTCCTCCAGTCGCTGCTGGAAGACCGCTCCCGGCTGGTGAGAGACCATATCCACTTCGTAAAGTACTTGCAGGGCTAACGCGCGGGCCCTGGTGCGAGGTTTCATGAAAGACTAGGCCTCTTCGTAATCAATATCTTCGATGTGAATATTGACATGGCCGACATCCATGCCAACCATTTCTTCGATGGCGCGGGCCACCTGGTGTTGCACATTGCGGCTGACTTCACGCACATTGACATCGGGCTTGAGGGCCAGGAACAGGTCGAGATAGACCAGGTTGTCTTCGACCTTGAGTTCAACGCCTTCAGCGGCAGCGCGTTTGAAAAGCCGCTCAACGCGCGGCGGCACAGGGGTCAGTCGGCTGACGCCCGGCACGCTCAGGGCGGCCATTTTGGTAATGGTCACCAGCACTTCGGGGGAGAGAGTGGTCTTTCCGGCAGGGTAGTTTTCGGTCATTTGAGCCTCCTGTGGCTACATCATCGCCATGCCGCCATCTACGGCCAAAACCTGGCCGGTAATGAAGGCGGCCTGGTCTGAGGCGAGAAAGGCGACGGCGTAGGCAACTTCTTCGGGTTGGGCTTTGCGGCCCAACGGAACAAATTTTAACGCGGCTTCGAGCACTTCGGCGGGCATGGCGTCGAGGATTTCGGTATCGACAAAGCCGGGCGCAACAGCATTGACCGTCAGGTTACGGGCGGCCACTTCGCGCGCCAGGGCTTTGGTAAAGCCAATCTGACCGGCTTTCGAGGCGGAGTAGTTGGTCTGCCCGCCGTTGCCCATCTGCCCGGAAACAGAGGAGATGTTGATAATCCGCCCATAGCGTTTGCGCATCATATGACGCACAGCGGCTTTGGAGCAATTAAAGGTGCTTTTCAGGTTGGTATCAATCACCGCGTCCCAGTCGGCTTCAGACATCATCATAATCAGACCGTCGCGGGTGATTCCGGCGTTGTTGACCAGAATGTGCAGGTCGCCAAAGGTATCAATGGCGAACTTGACCAGGGCGGCAGCTTGTTCAAAATCGGAGACATCGGCCTGGAAGGCGGCTGCGCGTCCACCCGCGGCCTGTATCTCGTTTACGACACTTTCGGCGGCCTCGGGCGATTTGTGGTAATTGACGACAACCGCCGCGCCGCGTTTGGCCAGTTCGAGAGCAATTGCGCGGCCAATGCCGCGTGAACCGCCGGTCACCAGAGCAACACGATTTTCTAAAGATAAAAGCTCGGGCATGAAAGTTCTCCTGTGGTGAAATTATACCCTTTCCCGGCCTGATTACGGGTGTAAAACGTTCATTTCGGGCGAGTACAAGGTTATTAACCCTGTTCTCGGGCGGATGTTGCGGCGGGTCTGCTCAGCAGCCAGCCGAGCAGGCCGCCGCTCAGGGCCGAGCCAGCCATGATGTAGAGGACAACATCTTGCCA
>CAZNCT010000033.1:6043-6319 GCA_964571615.1 uncultured Anaerolinea sp.
CGCAGGGGGTACAGGCGAATCAGGGTATCAGAATAGGCAAACAGCCAGGAGTCGCCTTCAAAAAAGATGGCGTGAAAGGCTGAGAAAAATTGCCAGAAAGAGGTAACGGCCAAAAGCCCAAGCAAAACCACCAGCCCGAGCAAAATCCATCCGCCACGCGCCAGGCCCAGTTGAAAATAAGCCAGCCATCCGCGCCACCACGAGAGCAGGGCCAGCAAGACGAGCGCCAGCAAGGCAAAGCGAAAAACGCGCAGAGTGTAGCCAACGGCAATTTTT
>CAZNCT010000033.1:6351-7518 GCA_964571615.1 uncultured Anaerolinea sp.
ACTTCACGCTGATTGAAGACCGGAGAGCCATCATCAAAGCGCAGGTCGGCCAGAAACTCAGGCCCGGCATCGTTGAGCAGGTACTCAATGCCATAAGCCGCCCAGCGCACGCGTTCATGGTAGGTAAAGCCGTAACTGTCTTCTGGAAAGCCCGGCATGCGATATTCAAGAGCCGGAAAAGCCGGAATGAGCAGCAAGCGAACAAAAAAAAGTGGGATGAGCAGGACGGTCAGAAAGGCTGTCAGGGTAGAGATGAATGGTTTCATGTTTTTTGGGTGGGGTAAGTTACTTCTCGGCGGCGGGTTATTGCAGGGTCTCTGCGCCGCCACCCAGGATGAAACGAATAATCATTTCGTTGGTGACGGCTTCAATCGGCGCCCAATCGTCGGTATAAACGCGCCCGCCGCTGGGGGTTTCTCGCAGGTTAGAGAGCGTCACCGCGCTGGCGGTCAATAGCAGCGGGTGCGAAGCCGCATCCGACTGAAGCAGGCTATAGTTGGCAGAAAGGTTCTCGAGACGGGTCTCGGCTTTGGTGGCGTATAAAATCGAATTAAACGTATAGGGAATATCCATCACATAAATTGAGGGAAAGTGCTCGCTGATGGTGGCGGCCAGGTCGTTAATCAGGCGGCGGTCATCGGCGGTGCGGCCAATGTTGATGGAAAGGACGCCATCAGGCGCGAGACGGTCATAGACGATGCCGAAGAACTCACGGGTGGTCAGGTTGGGTGGAATGTACGGCGGGCGGTACGCATCCACAATAATCAGGCTATATTGGTGCGGAGAGCGTTCGAGACCCCAGCGTCCATCGGTCACAAAGACATTCAGGTTTGGCATGGTCATCTCAAAATAATCGCGCCCGACCTGCACAATTTTGGGGTCAATTTCGTAGCCATCAATCGGGATGGGGCCAAAAATGGCGGTGGCCTGACGGGCGGTTGTGCCAGCGGCCAGGCCGACAACCGCGATTCGCTCGACCCGGCTGGTGGGGTGTGGGGCCGGGTTGAAAAAAGGCCCAACCAGAAACTGCTCCCAGGGGCCGTGGTAAAACAATTCGGTCGGGTGATAGGCAGAGTGGGTGCCCTGCCCATCGTTCAGGCGCAGGTAGCGATTTTGCCCAACTTCAAGCACTTCAATATAGTTGTAAGCCGATTCGGTTTCAAAAAT
>CAZNCT010000033.1:7531-15926 GCA_964571615.1 uncultured Anaerolinea sp.
CCTGGGTATCTTTGACGTGAAAATCGCCAAACAGGAATATGCCGATGAAAAACAAAAGAGCCAGGCCAAACAAGGCCGCATTGCGGGCTGACCCGGCCCAAAACAGGCCAATGACGCCCAGGGCCAGCATGAGCAAGCCAAAAACCAGAATGCTGCGGGCCGCGCCAACCAGGTCAAAGAGCAGCAAGGTCGGCAAAAAAGCGCCCAGCACCGAGCCAAAGGTGGAAAGGGCCGAAACATTCCCGGCGATGTTTCCGGCGCGCTGCGGGTCTTCGAGCAGCAGGCGCAGGGCAAACGGCGAGGTCATGGCAAGCAGGGTGACAGGCACGCTAAACAGCACCAGCGTTGCGAGAAAGGCTGCTCCCATCACCTCGAAGCGCAAGGCATCTGAAGCCAGGCTGGCGTAACGCAAGACAGGCTGAGAAACCAGCGGAACAATGCTCAAAGTGAACCCACCCCAGGCAATCACACTGAAAAAAGTTTTCGGGCTGGGTGAGCGGTCGGCCAGGCGTCCGCCGAGGGCGTATCCGAGTGCAAAATAAACCAGAATGAGCCCAATGATGACCGCCCAGACCAGGGTAATGCTGCTAAAGCGCATTTGTAGCAGGCGCGATGCGCCAAATTCGGCAGCCAGGGCGCTCATGCCAGAGAGAAAGACAGTGAGATAGAGGAGTTTTCGCATGGGCTGTATTTTACTTGACAGTTTTCATTTTCAGGGCTTTACAAAGACAAGAGAACGGGATAGAATTGGCTCAATAGTTGAGCAATCATTCAACAATCTATGTCTCTATCCCCCCTTGACGATGCTACTGCGCAAGAACTGGCCAGCCTGTTTGAGGCCTTGAGCGACCCAACCCGGGTGCGCATCCTTGCTGCGTTGATGGATGGAGAAATGAATGTTGGTGAACTGGTCGGGCGGATTGGGGTCAGCAAGTCGGCCATCTCACATCAACTGCGCGGGCTAAAAGACAAACGTCTGATACGCGCGCGCAAAGTGGGCCGCCTGGTTTATGTCGCTATTGATGATGAGCACGTTACCGAACTCTTTCAGCGCGGGCTGGAACACGCCCAGGAAAAAACAACCCCATGACTCATTCCCATCCCCACACGCACGCCCCAGCGGGCAAAACTGCAGCCTTCAGGCTGGGGCTTTCACTCAGTCTGACGTTTGCTTTTGTGTTCGTTGAAGTTGTCGCCGGTTTATGGAGCAACAGCCTGGCGCTTTTGACCGACGCGGCCCATAACTTTACCGATGTGGTCGCGCTTGGGCTGAGTTGGTATGCCATCCGTCTGGCGGCGCGGCCCGCGCACGCCCGCAAAACCTTTGGCTATCATCGCGGCGGAATTCTGGTGGCGCTTTTCAACGCCGCCAGCCTGGGGCTGATTGCGCTTGGGATTTTTAACGAGGCCTGGCAGCGCTTCCAATCCCCGCCTGAAGTACAGTCCGGCATTCTGATTGGGGTCGGCCTGCTGGCATTCGTCATCAACCTGTTCACCGCCTGGCTGGTAAAAGAGGGCAGTGAAAACGACCTGAACATGCGCTCAGCCTTCCTGCACCTGATGGGAGATGTGCTTTCGACCCTCGGAGCAGTTGCCGCGGGGGTTGTCATTCTGTTTACCGGCTGGAACTGGCTCGACCCGCTGGTAAGCGCCCTGATTGGCGCGCTCATCCTGTGGAATGCCTGGGGCATTCTGCGCCAGGCGGTCAGCATTTTGCTGGAAAGCACGCCGGCAGACATCAACATGGACAATCTGCTCAACGACCTGCAGGCCATTCCGGGCATTGAAAGCGTCCACGATGTGCACGTCTGGAGCATCACCGAAGAAATGCGCATGCTCTCGGCCCACATCGTCACCGCCGACCAGCCCATCAGCGCTGGCAACGGATTGCAGCAAGCCGCCCGCCAAATGCTGGCCGAGCGTTACCGCATCGAACATGCGACTCTGCAACTCGAATGCGCCGCCTGTACCCCCGGGGCTGTCTTTTGTGAGCTGGGTCACGCTGACTAAGCATCCCCTGGCAGAGCAAGCAAAAAAACAACTTTCGGATGGTCTCTAAAATTTTTCAGGCAAGCGATAAAAACCTTGCCTGATTTTTGTTTATCGCCTATAATTGAAAAAGGTTTTCAATACCAACATGCCCACTCAAGAATCATCTTCTACCCTGTATGAGCAATGGCTGGTCAGCCTGAGCGAAAGCGGCTACCGCGTCACCGCCCCGCGGCGGGTCATTGTCGAGTTGGTTGCCAACAGCCCTTGTGCGCTCGGCCCGCTCGAAATTTACGACCAGGGCCGCAAAACCTATCGCGGGCTGGGGCTGGTGACGGTTTACCGCACCCTGGAAAAACTGGAAGAATTGGGCCTGGTGCAGCGGGTGCACCATCCGCAGGGCTGTCACATGTACTTGCGCGCAGCCCATGGACATGAGCACCTGGTCTTATGTACTTCTTGCGGCAGAGCCGAATACTTCAGCGGCGATGACATTGGCGCTCTCATTCACAGCGTGGCCGAAAAAACCGGCTTTGAAGTCCGAGAACACTGGCTGCAACTGTTTGGGCTTTGTGCTGATTGTAAAAACCAACATTCCTAAATTTTAATTTCTACACTCGCCCCCGGGGTCATCTCAGCACTTCGGGGGCAAAGACAGGAGAGAAAATGAAAAAGATTATCATTACCGTTTTGTTGGGCTTTTCTCTATTGCTCGGGGCCTGCGCCTCTCAGCCTGCAACAAGCAGCCCGGACAGTGCCCAGGCTGGGGCTTTGCGCGTTTTGGCGGCCAACAGCGTCCTGGCCGATATTGCCCAAAATGTGGCCGGGGAACGGGCGCGGGTCGAATCACTCATTCCGCTAGGGGTTGACCCACACGCTTTTGAGCCAACTCCGCAAGATGTGGCAAAAATCGCAGACAGCACGGTGCTGATTGTCAATGGCGCCGGATTTGAAGAGTGGCTGACCAAAACCATCGAAAGCGCGGGCGGAAAAGCCAGGGTGATTGAGGCCTCTGCCGGGCTGGAAATGCGCGCTCTGCATGAAGACGAAATGCACGAGCATACCGAAGGGGAAGAACATGCTGGCGAGGAACATGACCACGAAGGAGACCCCCATTTCTGGCTCGACCCCAACCAGGTCATTCACTATGTCGAAAACATCCGCGATGGGTTGAGCGCGGCAGACCCGCAGGGCAGTGAAATCTATACCCAAAATGCAGCCGCGTACATCGCCCGCCTGGAAGAGCTGGATGCCTGGATACGCTCACAGGTCGAACAAATTCCGGCAGAGCGGCGGGTGCTGGTGACAGACCACGATACGCTCGGTTATTTTGCCGACCAGTATGGGTTCACAGTCGTTGGCGCCATTATCCCCAGTTTTAGCAGCGGGGCCAGCCCAAGCGCGCAGGAACTGGCGGGGCTGATTGAGCAGATTAAGACCAGCGGCGCGCCAGCCATCTTTCTGGATGTGGCCGCAAACCCCAAACTGGCGAAGCAAATTGCCGCGGAAACCGGGGTGAAAGTGGTGTCGGACCTGCATACCCACTCGGTTACAAACGGTGACCCTGCGCCCGGTTATATTGAGATGATGCGCTTCAATACCCGTCAGATTGTGGAGGCCCTGAAGTAGCAGTCCATCTATAATTTTGGAATCAAAACCGGGGTGGTTCGCTTGTATTCTTCGTAATCAGGCTGACCACCCCATTTTTTATCGGCTTTGGCTTCGAGCAACGGAATACCGCTAATCCGAATCAAGAGAATCGAGACGAAGACCGGCGAAAGGAGCGCCACCCACTGCCAACCCTGCAAAGATGGAATGGCGGCAATGGCCACGCCAACCCAGAGCATGATTTCTCCAAAGTAGTTAGGATGACGCGACCTGGCCCATAAGCCGCTGCGGATGAACTTGCCCCGGTTCGATGGGTCAGCATTGAAACGGCTTTTCTGGTTATCTGCAACCACTTCAAACACAAACCCAAAGACCCAGACCAGCAAGCCAACCAGGGTAAAGACATCCAACCCGGCGCGAGTGGCTGAAGTCATGGCAACCCAGGCCGCGGCGGCGGTGAACGTCACCCACAGGCCCTGGATGGTCCAGACGTTCAGGAAACGGATAAAAGACGGCTTGAGTTCATCAAAGCGGTCATCCTTGCCCGCTTTATGAATGCGCTTGTAGAGAAAAGTGCCCAAACGCAGCGCCCAAACGATGACCATGCCTGCCAGCAAATAAGTGCGCAGGTCGGCGCCCGGGTTGAGAATCAAAATAAGCAGTGTAATGGAAATATAGGTCAGGCTGCCGGTCAGGTCGAAGTATTTTTCTGTCTGAGCCAGAAAGGAGGGGATAAAAACCAGCCACTGAATGAGATACGCCAACCCAACTGCAAGCGCAAAGACAGGCAGACCGCCGACCTGTATGCCGCCTTGCGACCCGGCCCAGGCGACAAATGCCCCCACCAGCACGACGATAGGAAAGAAAACCCAACCACTGCGTTCTGCTTTGCTCATAAGATTGCTCCTTTGGTGGCGCAAGCCAAAATATCGGATGGATGCTAAGTGTAGCACATTCGGGCAAATGCCAGTTAAGCAAAAACCCCGCCAGACGGCGAGGTTTTTGTTGTATCGCTGGTTGGAAATCGGCCTAGGTGCCTTCTTCCCACGAGTTCAGGTATTTGACCTGTTCATCGGTCAGGGTATCAATCTGGACACCCATGGCGCTGAGTTTGATGCGGGCGATTTCGGCGTCGATGTCGGCAGGGACAGAGTAGACGGTCTTCTCGAGTTTGTCGGCGTTCTTGAGCATGTACTCAGCCGAAAGGGCCTGGTTGGCGAAGGACATATCCATTACTGAGGCCGGGTGACCTTCGGCGGAGGCCAGGTTAATCAGGCGGCCTTCGCCCAGGATGTTGATTTTGCGCCCATCTTTGGTTTCGTACTGATCGACAAACGGACGGACGAGGGTCGGTTCACCCTTGCTCATCGCCGCCAGGGCGGGGATGTTGATTTCAACGTTGAAGTGGCCGCTGTTTGAGACAATCGCGCCATCTTTCATGACTTCAAAGTGGTGGCCATCAATGACGTTCAGGTCACCGGTAACAGTGCAGAAGATGTCACCAACTTTGGCGGCCTCGAGCATGGGCATGACCTGGTAGCCATCCATCACGGCTTCGAGGGCTTTGAGCGGGTCCACTTCGGTCACAATGACCTGGGCGCCCATGCCGCGCGCGCGGGAGGCCAGGCCGCGTCCGCACCAGCCGTAACCCGCAACAACAAAGTTTTTGCCAGCCAGCAAGACGTTGGTCGCGCGGATGATGCCATCGACGGTGCTTTGGCCGGTGCCATAGCGATTGTCGAAGAAGTGCTTGGTCATGGCATCGTTGACGGCGATGACCGGGAAGTTGAGCATTTTATCGGCGGCCATCGCGCGCAGGCGAATGACACCGGTGGTGGTTTCTTCGGTGCCGCCAATCACGTCAGGCAGCAATTCGCGGCGGTCTTTGTGCAAAACAGAAACCAGGTCGGCGCCATCGTCCATCGTCATCTGCGGCTTGTGGTCAAGCGCAGCGCTCAGGTGCTTGTAATAGGTGGCGTTGTCTTCGCCCTTGATGGCAAAGGTCGGGATTTCCCAAATGTTGACCAGCGCCGCGGCCACGTCATCCTGGGTGGAAAGCGGGTTGGAGGCAGTCAGAACCACATCGGCGCCACCGGCTTGCAGGGTGCGCATCAGGTTGGCAGTTTCGGCAGTGACATGCAGACAGGCCGACATGCGCACGCCTTTGAGGGGCTTTTCCTTTTCGAAGCGTTCGCGAATCAGGCGCAGGACGGGCATTTCGCGCTCGGCCCACTCGATTCGGCGGCGTCCGCCTTCTGCCAGGGAAGCGTCTTTGATATCGTAATTGCTCATGGTTACTCCAGTTTTTTTAGATAAGTAGTGAGTAGGGAACAGAGAGCGGTAAAGTAAAGCCTAGAGAACAGGGAGTAGTAATTGGTGGTTGGTGATTAGTAAGTGGTGATTGGTAAGTGAACATCTAAAACCATTCACCTAATCCGCAATCCCTAATCCCCAATTACTAAGTACTAATCCCTAATTACTAACCTCTACTTACCATTCTCCAATAACTGATTCAGTTTACCACCATCGTCATAGTGTTCGCGGAAGCGTTTGACAAATTGCTCGCGGGTGTAGTGGTGGTTTTGAGTGCCGTTCTGCTCGAGGACATAGACCGCCGCGAGTGAGCCAACCTGGCCGCACAACTGCCAATCCCAACCGCGCGCATAGGCCGCCAGGAAACCACCCCGAAAGGCATCGCCAACGCCGGTTGGGTCAACAATCCGCTCTTCGGGCGTGACCGGCACGACAATTTCTTTGCCTTCGGCGTAGATGACTGCTCCTTCGGCGCCTTTGGTGACAACAATGATATCAACATGCTTGAGCATGCCGTTCAGGTCGAGGCCGGTTTTCTTGGCAATCAGGCCAAATTCATAATCGTTGACAAAAAGGAAGTGCGCCCCTTCCATATCGCGGGCGATTTCGTCACCTTCAAGGCGCAGAATTTGCTGGGAGGGGTCGTAGAGATAAGGAATGCCCAGGTCGCGGCATTCGGCGGCGCGATTTTTCATCGCGGTCGGGTCATCAGGCGAGATAACCACCAGGTCGGGGCGTTTTTCGACATCGCGCAGGCTGATTTCGGCGGCGTGCGCCATCGCACCGGGGTAGAAAGAGGCAATTTGGGCGTTAACTTTGTCGGTCGTAGCGAAAAAAGAAGCCGTGAACTTACCCGGAATTACTTTTGCCCATTCGGTATCAACTCCCTGGGCTTCAAGCCAGGTGCGGTAATCGCCAAAATCCTCGCCAACAGCGGCAATCAGGCGCGGTTTTTCGCCCAGCAAGGCCAGGGTGTAGGCAATATTGGGGGCCGTGCCGCCACGCTGACGGGTCATACTATCAACCAGAAAAGACAGGCTGATGTTTTTCAGGCGTTCAGGAAGAATTTGCTCATGAAAATAACCCGGGAAAGTCATCAAGTAGTCGTAGGCGACTGAGCCAGAAAGCATGATGTCCATCAAGTAAACCTCGTTATTGGAAAGTGTCACTGCGAGCCCCGCCAGGGGCGAAGCAGTCTGTTGATAAAAAACAGGAGATTGCTTCGGGAAAGACGCCCTTGCAATGACAATTGAAAATTACCAATCGCTATTTACCAGTTACCATCTTCTTCAAACTAATTTCAAACGGCGCAAAAGCCACGCCATTTTCGGTGACAATGCCACTGATTAAGCGATTGGGAGTCACATCAAAAGCCGGGTTGCGGGCTTTGGCGCCCAAGGGGGCAACCCGCTCCCCCTGAAACTGAATGCCGAGCACCTCGGCGGGGTCACGCTCTTCAATCGGGATAAGGCCGCCATGCGCCAGCGACAGGTCAATCGTCGAGGTCGGGACGACGGCATAAGCCGGGATTCCGTTATCGTGGGCTGCCAGAGCCAGCATATACGTCCCAATTTTGTTGGCGACATCGCCATTGGCGGCCACCCGGTCGGCCCCAAAGAGGACTTTTTGAGCCTGCCCACTGCGCAAAAAGTAGCCCGACATGTTGTCTGAGATAATCTCGTAAGGGATGCCGTATTGTTCCAATTCCCAGGCGGTCAGGCGGGCGCCCTGCAAACGCGGACGAGTCTCATCAACCAGAACGTGAATGCGTTTGCCCTGTTCGTGGGCCATGCGGATGACGCCCAGCGCAGTTCCCCAATCGACCGTAGCCAGGGCGCCGGTGTTGCAGTGATGAATGACGGTATCCCCATCGGCAATCAGTTCTGCGCCGTGAGCGGCCATACGTTTGTTGATGTCCACGTCTTCATCGGCCAAGCGCTGGGCTTCGGCCAGCAATAAGGCCCGGACATCATCCACCGAAGAAGAGGAAAAATGAAGAGCCGCCTGCAAAAGTCTATCGACCGCCCAGGCCAGGTTAACCGCGGTTGGGCGGGCAGACTTCAGGGTGCTGGCGGCGGCCTGTAAATCGGTGTGCAGGTCACGGGTAGTCTGCGCCCGCGATTCGTAGCCAGCCAGCGCCAACCCAAAAGCAGCAGCCGCGCCAATGGCCGGGGCGCCACGCACCACCATCTCCTTAATCGCCAGGGCAACCTGGGTGTGAGTATGATAAGAGACAATTTCCAGCCGTTCGGGAAGAAGGCGCTGGTCAATCATCTCAAGGGTCTTGTTCTGGCTGTTCCAGGTGACAGTTCGCATCGGCAATACACAGGAAAAGACGCCCTCAAACGAGAGCGTCAATGGAGTGCCCATAGTTTAACATAAGATGAGGGCCTTGTAAAGCATTGACACCCCCTGGCAATGCCGGTATAAGGGCAGGATGAAAATGAAAACAATTATTCTGCTGGCTCTGGCGCTGATGCTGGCG
>CAZNCT010000033.1:15939-29225 GCA_964571615.1 uncultured Anaerolinea sp.
ACCCCGCCTGTCGCGCAAGCGCCAACGACTGAAACTGTCATCAGCCCTACCCCCAGTGCAACAGCCCTGCCGCCAACCAGCACGCCCGGGCCAACGGCAACCCCTTTCCCGGCCATGCGCATTAGCAGCGGCGACCGGGCCATCTTTTTGGGAGATTACGCCCGCGCTCGAGATGAATTTCGCGCTTCGCTCAACAACAGCGCCGATGCAGAAATCCGCGCTGCAGCCTTGTGGGGCCTGGGCAAAACTGAATTTTTAGACGGCAATTACGCCACTGCGCTTGACCACTTGCGCAACCTCGTAAATGGCTATCCGCAAGACGAACATGCTCCCTGGGGCTGGTTTTTGTTGGGAGAGACGTATTTCGACCTGGGCCGTTACCGTGAATCGGCGGAGGCTTTTGGTGTGTACCTGCAACTACGCCCGGGCCTGCTCGACCGCTTTGTGCAGACCCGGCGCGGAGACGCTTTGCGAGCCTCGGGCAGTCCGCTGGAGGCGATTGCCGCCTACCAGGCCGCGCTCGAAGCCGGGGTCAGTGACCCCATTCCGCTGCGTTTGCAAATTGCCCAGGCCTATGCTGCGGCGGGCAATCCACAGGCGGCCCTGACACTTTACGACGAAATTGAAGCCGCAACCCAAAACGATTATGTAAAAGCGCAGGTTTACCTGCTGGCCGGGCAGGCCTTGCTTCAGATGGGAGATAGCGCCGGGGCTTATGCCCGCTGGCAGTTTACGGTCAATAACTACCCGTTGGCTTACGATTCGTATTCGGCCCTGGTCGGGCTTGTCAATGCGGGACAACCTGTCAATGAATACAACCGCGGCCTGGTAGATTATTTTGCGCGCCAATATATGGTGGCGCTGGCCGCTTTTGACCGCTACCTGGCAAGCACCCCCGAACATGATGGCTCCGCCCTGCACTACAAAGCCCTGACGCTGCGCGAATTGGGCAAACCTGCCGAGGCTGTGGCCGTTTGGGATGAGCTGATTCAAAAATATCCGGCAAACCGCTTTTGGGCTGCGGCCTGGGAACAAAAAGGCTTTACCCAGTGGGCTTATCTGAACGATTATGCCAGAGGAGCCGCAACGTTTGAAAAATTTGTTCAGACGGTTCCAAACTCACCTTTTGCTGCCTCGTACACCCTGAGCGCGGCGCGCATCCACGAGCGCGGCGGCAACCTCGAGCGCGCCGCCGATTTGTGGGAATCGGTGGCGCTGCAATATCCGAATGACCCCGAAGCCAGCAATGCCTTCTTTCAGGCTGGGATTGCCCGCTATCGGCGTGGCGAATTTGAACGCGCGCGAGAGAGTTTTCAGCGCGCCCTGATGCTGGCTCTGGATGCAACCGAACGGGCCCGGGCACAGTTTTGGGTAGGCAAAGCCCTGCGGGCCGCAGGTGACGCGGCAGGAGCGCGCACAGCCTGGCAGGCCGCGGTTGAAATTACGCCAAACGGCTATTACAGCCTGCGCGCCCGCGACCTGCTGCTCGACCGGCCACCTTTTGAGCGGCCTTCGGTCTATGACCTGGATTATGACCTGACCAGCAAACGGATTGAAGCCATTGCCTGGATGAAAGTGCGCTTTAGCCTGCCGAATGAAACCAACCTGAGCAACCCAGGCGAATTATCAAACGACCCACGCTTTCAGCGCGGTCTGGAATTCTGGAATATGGGCATGTATGACCAGGCCCGTCTTGAGTTTGAAGAACTGCGTCAGGCTGTGCAAACAGACCCGGCAGATAGTTTCAGGCTGGGCAACTACCTGCTCGACATCGGCCTGTACCGCTCTGGCATCACGGCCCTGCGCCAGGTCTTAAGTCTGGCTGGGATGACCGAACAAGCCGCCAGCCTGAGCGCCCCCGATTACTTCAGTCATGCCCGCTATGGCCTGTATTACCGCGAAGTCATCTTCCCCGCTGCCGAAGAATACAACTTCGACCCGCTGCTGATTACCAGCCTGATTCGTCAGGAAAGCCTGTTTGAGGGCTTTGTGCACTCCAGCGCCGGAGCGCGAGGACTGATGCAAATCATGCCTGCCACAGGCGCCAGCATTGCAGAGCAAATGGGCTGGCCGCCCAACTATAACAACGAATCGCTCTACAGCCCGGCAGTCAGTGTGCGCATGGGCACGCTCTACCTGAACAGCAACCGCCGCTTCTTGAACGGCGACCTGTACGCCACCCTGGCGGCCTACAATGCCGGGCCGGGCAATGCCGCCATCTGGCGCAATCTTGCGGGTGACGACCCCGACCTGCTGTTAGAAATCATCCGTTTCAAAGAAACTCGCGATTATATTCGCGGTATTTATGAGATTTACAACGTATATACCAACCTGTATAGCCCAATCAAGCAATAAATCACCAAAACAAAAAGGGCTGCCTGTGCCAGGCAGCCCAAAAAATTGGCGGGGACAATGCTATTCAATATAAGCCAGCAAGCGCTGGTGAACGTCTTCTTTTTCCATATCGATAATGGAAACCAGCTTATCGCGCCCTGAAAGCCCGGCGACGATATCGAGATTGGAGGGCGGACACCCCAGCACCTCGGCCAGAAAAGCGACCAATTGCTTGTTGCCGTCGGGGTCCGAAGCGGTCGTCTCGAGGCGCACCTTCACGGTGCCATCGGCCTGAATTTCTGTCACCTCGTTGCGGCTGGCCCGCGGAGTAATGCGCACCGCCAGGGCGACGCCGCGCTTGCCATTGTGCAACCTGAACTGACGATTTGCCATATTTCACCTCACACTCGCAAGAATGCCAATCAATAATCCCGCTATTAATTGTACCAGAATTATCAAGACCAGCGGGCTGAAATCAAACATACCAATGGAAGGCACCACCCGCCGAATGGGCGCCAGGAGCGGCTCGACAAGATTATCTACGGTGCGCCGAACCGGGTGATAAGGACTCATGACATACGAAAGAATTACATTGGCGATGACCAAAAGCGAAAAAACCTGTTCAAAAATGCGGATGGCTACAATCAAGATGTCAATCATAAAAACCCTTTCTCAATTTAATCTAAACGGTCACGCAGATTGGCGTATTCAAGAAGGGGTCGTCCTACCCGCGGGCCTGACGCTCCCCCATGATGGCAGTTCCTACTCTGACGAGGCTGGCTCCTTCGGCAACCGCCACAGTGAAATCAACACTGGTACCCATTGAAAGTTCGTCCCAGCGGGCAGCGGGAACATGTTTTGCCAGGTATTCCTGCACCCGGCGCAAACGCACAAAATATGGACGCGACTCTTCGGCCTGGTCGGCAAAAGGCGGCATGGTCATCAGCCCGCGAATTGAGAGATGCGGCAAGGAGGCAATTTGCAAGGCTTCATCTCGCAGGGCGGGCCAGTGCGCTTCGTCCCAGGCCGGGTAGCCAAATTTGCTGTCTTCGCCGCTGACGTTGAGCTCAAGCAAAACCGGCAGGCAGCGGTTGGCTTCAGCACTGAAACGCTCAAGGCGGTTGGCAAGTTTAAGGCTATCAAGCGAGTGCATCAGGTCGAAGTGCACGGCCACCAGGTCGGCTTTGCGGCTCTGCACATGACCAATCATGTGCCACTCGGCCTGCGCGGGGCCAATTTCGGCTATCTTGGCCGCCGCTTCTTCGGCGTAGTTTTCGCCGAGCAGTCTGGCGCCAGCCTGTATGGCGGCCCGGATACGCTCAACCGGATGAGTTTTCGTCACGACCACAAGGCGCACCCGGGCAGGGTTTCGCCCCGCAGATTGAGCAGCATGGATGATTTGCTCAGAAACCGTTTCAAAACGAACGCGAATAGCCTCAACCAGAGAATCGTCCATAGCTTAATTTTACCGTATGTGCGCTCTCCAAAAACAGTGCCGTGCCAGGCTATCTTAATTTCTCAACGCAATCAGTGCCCCAAAACGGCCTGTTTTCCCTTTTTGCTGGCGGTGCGAGTACCAGTCCTGCGGATGACAGGCTGTACAAATCCCGGCAGTGGCAATCTTGCCCGGAGCCAGACCGGCCAGTTCAAGGTCAAGGCGATTGGCGGCCCATAAATCGAAATGCGGACGCGGGCCGCCATGCTGATGAAAGAGCGACCCGGCCTGTTCGCCATAGGCCTGACGGGCCTTTTCGACGACATCCGCGCCGACTTCATAGTGGTCGGGGCCAATCGAAGGGCCAATGGCGGCCAGCAAATCAGCCGGATTCGAGCCATAGGCGGCCCGCATAGCGGCTACTGTGGTGCTGGCCGCCCGGCGCACAGTTCCGAGCCACCCGGCGTGGGCAATTCCCACTGCCCGGCGCACAGGGTCAAACAAGAGAATGGGCGTGCAGTCGGCAAAGCGCATAAAAAGGGTCACGGCGGGGTTGTCGGTAACAATCCCATCGGCCTTGAGTTCGCGGGGGATATGGTCATGAGGCGCGGTTGCTACCACCACATCGGCGCTGTGCACCTGCCAGACATCAAACATCGAATGCGGATCACGCCCAAGGGCGCGAAAGGCCCGAAAACGATTCTCGCGCACCCTCGATTTTTCATCCCCAACGGTGCCGCCGACATTGAGCGAATCCCAGGGGGCGGGGCTAACGCCTCCCTGGCGGGTAAAAACTGCGTGAATCACCTGCGATGGGAACAGGTCAAAAGTCAGGAAACGAATCCCATCAACGGTCTGAAAAGGCATGCTCCCCCGTTATTTCTCGCCGGTTTGGGCAACCACTTTTTCTTTTTTCACCAGGAACTGACGGGTCTCCTGCATCGACTCTTCAACATACGGCAAGCCAAACCAGGCAGTCATAAAGCCAAATAAGGCGCCTGTCAAAATTCGCAGGAAGGGGGTGCTCTCCCGGTACGGCAAGATTTCATTCAAGCCCGGAATGCCTATCTGGCTGAACAACTGCGAGAATCCATCCAATCCAACCGGCAGGATGCCCAACAAGAGCCAGAGAGACCAGTGTAGCGGCTTAATCCGCCGGCCTGTGAGACCGTAGAGGGCAATAAAGACCACAATTGCGCTGTAAATCGCAATATCGCGGGCGCATAAGGCGGTTTTGTAGCCGACTTCTTCGCTTCCGATGTATTGGCGGGCGGCCAGCAAATCATCTTCAGAAACGCCGGTTGCCTCTTCAAAAGTGTGCAGGTGTTCAACCCCTGCCGCAGCGCGCGGATAGAAGACCTGCGGCCCAAACAGGTAAATCGAACGAAAACCCAACTGATGGCAAAGCGGACTGTAGACCGTGTAAATCAGGCGCGCCGGGGTCTGCAGATTGGCTTTCATCAAAACCGGCGCCAGCACGGGCAAACCAACGTACATAAAAAACAAGAAAAAGACCAACCAGAGATAGTGACGCGAAATCCAGAGCGAGAAACGGTCTGCACTGCTCATGGTTTGGGCATTGGCCGCCCGGCGAAGATAGCCAGGGTCGGCAATTTGTTCCAGGTGTCCGCGCCGGTCACGAGCGGCGCCCAGCGTCATGCGCAACTCAGGCATTCCAAAGGGCGCTTTTAAGCGATAAGGCCCGGCCTCCACAACCGGGATATCAGCGCCATAGGCCTTCAAGAGCGAGGGGTCGCTCTCGATGTCAATTTCGACCAGTTGGTGCGGAATTTCTGCTTGCAGGCTTTGCAGGTTAGCGCGGGCCTGGTCACAAAGATGACAGCCCTTGCGAGAGAAGAAGGTAACGGTCAGCACGGTTTACAACCCAAAGTCAACGAAAAGGCCATAGTTGGCCAGCAGGTTGAAAACGCCAAAAATAAGCATCAACCCAACGATGATCAGCACAACCCCCATAGCAATTTCAACATAGCGCATGGTTTTGCCATGTTTGCGCAGTAAAGTTGAAACCCAGCCAATGCCAAGCGCCGCAATCAGGAAAGGAATGGCCAACCCGGCGGAATAAGCCGTGAGCATAACGGCGCCAAAGCTCAGGTCACCGCCATTGAGTGCCAGGGTCAGAATGGCACCCAGGACAGGCCCGACACAAGGTGACCAGCCTGCCGAGAAAAAGACCCCCATTAGGAACGAAGCCAGGTAGCCCAGGCGGGCATCTGGAAGTTTTTGCAGACGGGTATCGTACTCAAGAAATGGGATGCGGAAAACCCCAATCATGTGCAGGCCAAAGATGATGACCACAATGCCGCCAATTTGGGCCAGCCAGTTGCGGGCATCATACAGGAAACTACCAATTGCGGAAGCCGCCAGCCCAAGGGAAATAAAAACCACGCTGAAACCCAGCACAAAGACAACTCCATGCGCAAAGGTCGCCAGGCGGTTGTTCTCGCCGCCCGCGGCGCGCCCGCCCAGGTAGCCAATGTAGGCCGGGACGAGCGAGAAAACGCAGGGAGAAAGGAAAGATGCGAGCCCAGCCAAAAAGGCCAACCCAACAGTAAGATTTGCAAGTTGCATACGTTCCTCTTTTCATGAAGCCGCTCAAAAACGGCTAATAAATTCTCTCTTCAACAACGACATGGGTGCCGCCTGCGCCCTGAATGGTGATATCGCCAGGTTCAAGGGAGACCACCGGGGTTGTCCAGCGGAAAATCCACTTGGCATCTTCGGGGGTGACGTTGAGACAGCCATGCGAACGCGGCATACCGTAAAGATTGTGCCAGAAGGTCGAATGAATGGCAACCCCGGTACCCGAGAAGAGGGTTGTCCAGGAGACCCCTGGGGTATCCCAGCCACCGCCAACCGTTCCGCCAGCCATGTGAATGGAGATGGATTTGCGCCAGGTCCAGTGCGTGCCGATGGGCGTCGACCAGTTATCGACCGGGTTGCCGTACACGTCCCATTTTGCGCCGGAGGACATACGGCAAAAATAGACTTCGCGGTTGCCCTCCAGGCACGAGATGGTCTGGTAGGTCAGGTTGGCAACCACTTTTTTTTCTGCCGGGTCAACGTCGGGGTGAATGGGGGCGATTTCTTCGGCAGTAATCGGGCGAAAAGCGGCGCCCTCAGCCCAGAAAATATCACCATAACTGCCATAACGCTCATTGACCCGGTAAAAAATGGTGCCGTTGGCGTCGGCGCGAATCTGGTCTATCCACATCACCTGGCTGTAGTACAAGCGCAGGGGGCGGCCAATCGCCAGAGAGTCCTTAATCCAGGGCGAGCCTGGAACGGGATTTTCGAGGACAAAATCAACGTACGGGACGGTAACTTCGGCCCAAAAGCCATTGGCACCAGGCGGCATTTGGGTGAGCGGCACGTTCGGAAGGTTTCGGACCGGCTGGACAAAGCCTGCAAAAATGTAACCATTGGGGGTTTCATACCAGCGTTGGTCAATGTAATTGAAATCGAAGGTGCCCGCAATCACTTCACGCAAAATAGGGACAACTGTATCCTCGTAAATTTTGCCGGTAGAGGGGTAATCAATGCGCGGAGCAGAGCGCAAATCAACTGAGGCGGTCAGGCGGCCAAGGCGCTGTCCTTGTGGGAATTCGGCCAACGGGAAAACACGCTGAACCGGAGCAAGCGCCAGGGCGCCTGCAAACGCGCCTGCTAATTTGATGAAATCACGTCTTGAAAGATGCATACAAATTACTCACAGTTTAACGAATGTTGATAAGGATACTCTGAAAATGAAAGGGCGTCAACGCAAAAAACAGGCGCGATTAGTCTTGCAAATAATTGACCAGGGCGCGCAGACATTCGGCGCTGACTTTATGGGCAACTTCGGCTTCGCAATATTCGACCTGCGCTCCGGCACGTTCAAAAAGCCGGACAGCCTGACGCGCGCGTTCGACCGAGACCATCAAATCCTGAGTGCCGTGGGCAACAAAAACACGCTTCTCTGCCGCAAGCGAATCGGAGGCCAGGGCTTCGGCGCCGTTCGGCAAAAAACCCGCCAGCATGGCCAGTTTGCGAACCCGCTGGGGGTAGAGCAAAGTCAGAATGCCAGCCATAGCGGCTCCCTGGCTGAAACCAACGACATCGAAACACTGGGTGTCAACCTGGTTGGCAACGCCCCAGCCGTCGAGAAAATGCAACAGCGCAGCAGCGGAATCGCGCAAATCGTCGAGCGAATGAGCGGTTTCGAGGTGCTCGCGCCAGGAGTAGCCGCCCGAGGGCGCCGGGTAAGGAGCGCGTGGGGCAAGCATCCAGGCGGTGCGTGGAAAGTTGCGCGCAAAGACCCACATTGAATTTTCGTCACCAGTCCAACCGTGCAAGAGCAAGAGCAGATGGCGCGAGGGGGTTTCAGGCGGCAGGACGCGATAAGTCCAGTCTTCTAGGGTGGCAAGGATGGTATTCATGGAGCGTTCGGTTTTCAGTCGTCTGGGTTGGCTTTTTTGATGAACCAATCGAGCCCAAAAAGAAAGAGCCAGATGAGGCCAATTGGCACGAGGGCGCCAAGCAGGCAAAGCAGGCCGGTGATGGCCGCCGGAAGGCCGTAAAGGAACCATATCAGACCGAGGCCAACGGTAAAGAGTAACAACAGGGCGCCCCCAAAAAGACGCAGGTTGGTTTGAGAAGCGTATTTGCGCAGGTCGCGGGTCATAGAGGCACTGTCCGAAGGTAGATGGCGGTCAGGATGGAGAAATCGGCCAACAGGTGGGCCACACTGGGGATGAATAATCCGCCGGTGTGACGAGCAATCTGCCGCCAGAACCAGGCGGCTGTGACCAGCACAGCCAGGACCAAAGCCAGCCAGCCAACCGGGATGAAAGGAGCCAGAATGAGCAGGTGATAGCCTGCAAACCAGAAATCATCGAGGCTGGGAAAGCCTGAGGGGCCTGAGAGCCAGCCTCGCCAGTAGGCTTCTTCGAGCCAGGGGTTAACCAGGGCAAAATAGGCAATGAACCAGGGCCAGGAGGCGGCTGTCAGGCCGAGATTGGCCAGCGAGGCGGACAGGTCAGCAGGCAGGGGCAGACCGTTCCAGCCAAGATAAAGCAGAAGCCCGGCGAGGCAGGCTGAAATCCAGGCGGTGACGGCCCAGCCCGGGCGCAGGAGCGGGCCGAGGCGGCGAAAATGTCCGAAGGCGCGGCCAAATCCCAAAAAGAGCAAAATCCCGAGGTGATAACCAAGCAGGGCCAGCCAGGCGCTTTTGAACCAGAGCAGGCCCAGGCCAACAGCCAGATAAGGCATGGCACGCGCCAGAATGCGCATTATCGCCCTCGCAGGCGGCGCGCCAGGCGGGCAGGCCACGAGACGGCACGGCGCAGGTCTGGCAGGGATTCAAGGGCGGCGATTTCACCCAATTGGGCCACTTCGGCAACGTTGATGCTATCGAGCAGGCCAATGTGCCCGACCAGGGGCGAGACAAGCACTTCGGGATGGTCGAGTTGCAGGCGCAGTTCGGTCATCTGGCGCTGACCAATATCTACCGCTTCGGCAAATATCTGAAAAGCCTGGGTGATGTTGAGGCGGGCAATTTGCTCAGCCAGCGGTTTGGGGACGGGCAGTTGCAGGGCAATGGGAGTAGAGGGCTGGTCGAGCGGCGGATAGAGATTAACGGCCAAAACCGGCAGGCCAGGCGCCAGGGCGCGCGCGGCCCGCACGGGAACAGGGTCGAGGATGCCGCCATCACCGAGGCGGTAGGGGTCGTATTCTTTGGGTGGAAAGATGCCCGGAATGGCAATGGAGCCAAGAATGGCATCGACCAGGCGGCCTTTTTGCAAGATGATTTCGCGGCGGCTGTTCAGGTCAACCGCTACCGCAGAGAAGGGGATGTTCAGGTCTTCAAAAGAGCGGTTGCCCAGGTGCGTGCGCAAGAAATCGGCGATGCCGCGCACGCCCAAAAGGCCTGGGCCATCGCTAAGCGGCCAGGCATAGAGCAGACGCGCAAGGTCAACCGAGGCAAATAAGGACTGCATTTCATCGGGGTGATAGCCAAAAGCATAAAATGCGCCGACAATAGAACCGATGGAAGTGCCAGCCACAGCCCGGACTTGGAAGCCGTGACGCTCTAAAACGCGTAAAACGCCCAAGTGAGCGGCGCCGCGTGAACCGCCGCCGCTAAGTGCCAGTGAAATTTCCATAGGCTAAGATTATAATCGCTCTACCTGTCAGGCTTCTCAAATTCACCCTGTCTTTTCTAAGGAGGATAACATGCCTTTTTTTGACCTGCCCCTGCACGAACTGCAAACTTATGCCCCGGCCCGCACTGAGCCTGCTGATTTTGATGCCTTCTGGCAGGCAACCCTGGCCGAAACCCGCTCGTACCCGCTGGCAGCGCGTTTTGAGCCTGTCGAAACCGGCCTGACGCTGGTGGAGTCTTTTGATGTGACTTTCAACGGGTTCGGCGGCCAACCGATTAAGGGCTGGCTGAATCTACCCCGTCAACGTCATGGAAAGTTGCCCTGCGTGGTTGAATATCTGGGCTATGGCGGCGGGCGCGGCCTGCCCCAAGATTGGCTGTTTTGGGCCTCTGCCGGGTATGCTCATTTTGTCATGGATACACGCGGGCAGGGCAGCGGTTGGTCGCGCGGCGATACGCCCGATGTCGAGCCGCCGGGAAGCAACCCACAGCACCCCGGGTTTATGACACGCGGTATTCTTGACCCAAAAACGTATTACTACCGGCGGGTGTTTAGCGACGCAGTAAGAGCGGTTGAGGCGGCCCGCGCGCATGAAGCGGTGGATGCCAACCGGGTGGCCGTAACCGGCGGAAGCCAGGGGGGCGGCATTACGCTGGCCGCGGCGGGATTGACCGAGACTCAAGCCGCCATGCCAGATGTCCCCTTTTTGTGCCATTATCGCCGGGCAACACAGATTGTCGGCTCGTACCCTTATGCCGAAATTTCAAACTTTTGCAAAGTGCACCGTGACAAGGTTGAGACGGTGTTTACCACCCTGAGTTATTTTGATGGGGTCAATTTTTCGGCCCGGGCAAACGCGGCGGCCCTGTTTTCGGTTGGGCTGATGGATGATATTTGCCCGCCCTCAACGGTATATGCGGCTTACAATCATTATGCCGGGCCAAAGGAAATTCGGGCCTATGAATATAACAACCACGAAGGCGGAGGGAATTTGCAGACGGTGGAAAAATTGAAGTTTCTGAAAGGCCTGGGCTGGTAGAGTATTGTGACGGGGCTATCTAAAAGGCCCATCAAAATAGACGGCGACCGCCAGATATGGTGGTCGCCGTTTCTGATTTCCACAAGATGCGCGGGCCAAATAATATTTTGTCCCACTTTCGTAGGTAGCCCGATTGCTTTTTACAGGCCCACGCCGCGGGTATAGAGCAGCCACATTCCGGCGAGATAGACCAAAATCAGGGTGAGAGAGTCCATTTCGATAAAAAGCAAGCGCCGCTTGAAGCGCGCCAGGTTGCCAACCAGGGCCAGGACGGTCATCAGCAGGCCCAGCACACTGACGAGCAAGAAGGCCGGGTCAACAACGGCAAAGAAGCGTCCCTGGGTATAGAACAAATCGGTCAGGCCGAGGGCAAACATGTTGAACAGGTTTGAGCCGAATAAATTGCCAATCGCCATGTCGTCGGCACCCAGTTTGGCGGCGGCGATGGTCGTAACCAGTTCGGGCAGAGAGGTGACCATGGCTACCAGGGTGGTGCCGACAAAAGTTGTCCCTAGCCCGGTAATCTCAGAGATGCGGTTGCTGGCATCCACCATCCAGGGGGTCAGGATAACCAGCCCGGCGGCAGCAATACCAAAGCCGAGCAATCCGGCGCGCAAGGAGGGGAAGTTCTCGGGCAGGCTAATTTCGTCTTGACCGACCGGGCGGGTGGACTGCTCATCTTGAATGAAATAAACCGCCGCCAGGTAGGCCAGCATGAGCAAAATGCTATCCAGCCCCACCCAGCCCACCTGAAAGGTAAACTCATTGAGCAAAAAAAAGACCACCATTGTAATCAGCAAGACCGCTGAACTGCCCGAAAGGGCGTGCTTAAGTGCAGCTTTACGCAAAATGCGTTCGTTTTGATGCACCAGGTCGAGAATGGCAAGCAAGAGCATGTTAAACATGTTCGAGCCGAGCAGGTTACCCGCCGCCAGATTGGGCGCGCCCTGCCAGACTGCGCTCACCGTGGTCAAGACTTCGGGCAGAGAGGTTGCCCCGGCCATGAGCACCACCCCAATAAACATGCCGCCCAAGCCGGTGCGAATAGCGATGACGTCACCGTATTTGGCCAGTTGCACCGCGGCAAGCACAATCAGCCCGGCGCTGAGAACAAATTCGAGCCAGACCATCTCAATCCACCTTCACTTCGGCGCCTTTGGCCAGCAAAAGGGGCCAGGCGGTAAACAGGCCGGTATGGGGCTCGTCCAGGTCGCCGGTAATCTCCTCGGTGATACGCAAGCAGGTACGCACTTTTTCATCATCGGGAACAACGGCCAGCAGGGTGACATGGCCTTCTTGCTCCACCCTGGCGCTCTGAAAGTAATAACGAGCCGGAACATGACTCTGGCGCAGCCGGCCAAGACCGGTGCTTTCGAGCATGGTCACGCCGCGAATTCCGGCAATTTCCCAGGCGCCAACCACGGCTTCAAGTTGTTCGGGGTCATCGAGCACGAGCATAATCATATACATGGGCATTCTCCTCAAAGGTGATTTTATTTCTTTTTACGCTGTGATGTAATGGGCAAAAACCCGCCGCTCTCTTTTGGGAAAATCCCTTCTTGTGAAGAGCGCACTTCTTCAACCGAAAGAAAAGCGCGGGGGTGAATCTGATTGATGAGCGCGGTTACTTCCGCCAGGTCACGGCGGTGGACAATCGTGTAAATCAGTTTGACCTGTCCGTTGGCTCCCTGACCATCCACAATCGTTGCGCCAAACCCGGCCTGATGCAGCGCATGGGCCACCTGCTCGCCGCCATCAGACAGAATCATGCGAATAGAAACCTTGCCCAGGGCCAGCCGGTCTTCAATTTTCATGCCAACGTAGTTGCCAACCGCAAAGCCAGCGGCATAAGCAAAATAAGCCGGCAACCCGGTAGCGGTCTTCGTAATCTGGCTGATGACTGCCACCCAGATAAAAACCTCGATAAACCCGAGCAGTGGGGCGAGGTGACGTTTGCCACGCGAGGTAAAGATAATCCGCATGGTTCCCAGGCCTACATCCAGCACGCGAGCGAAGAAAATAATCAGGGGCAGCCCGAGCCACTCATACCAGTTAATCAATTCCATTGCTGTTCCCTCCTGGTCTAATCTAAAACGCCTTCATTGACATAGCGAGTCAGCTCGCTCACGCTCCACTGCTCGAGACCCAACTTTTCCACGGTTCGCCCGCGCCGCCAGTAATCAGTTTTGTGGATAAAACTGCCAAGCCGAATAATGCTCTCCATACCGCGCACCGAAACGCCATAACGCATCCCGAGCGAAGCCATAGGCACCAGGCTCATGGGAACATCTTCAAAGATGTAACGATGATTCAAGGT
>CAZNCT010000034.1:0-7964 GCA_964571615.1 uncultured Anaerolinea sp.
GGTAAAATTTTTGCATGAATTTTTTTTTTTTTTTTCCCGATTTGTTTATCGGCCCCATGCCGACCGCTTCTGATTACGACCTGCTCTACCAGTTGGGCGTGCGCCTGGTCTTGAACATGCGCTTTGCCAGCCGCCTGCCCGAGGGCGTCAGCCATCCGCCCTTTGAAGTGCTCTGGCTGCGCACGTTCGACAGCCCGCTAACGCCCATGCCGCTCCACACGTTGCTGCGCGGCACCCAGCGCGCGCTGGAGGTCATCGGCGCAGGAGGAAAAATTTACAGCCATTGCGCCAAAGGCCGTCACCGCAGTGTCGTCATGGGCGCGGCCATTCTGATAGCGCAGGGCTACAGCCCCGAAAGCGCCATTCGGCTGATTAAAGAACAACGTCCGGTTTCAGACCCGGACATGTTCTACGTCAGAAAACGGATTTTCGATTTTGCGCGTCACTGGCAGGCGCGCCGGGCGGCCTAATCTCTGGCAAGTTTGGCAACCGTCACCCCGTCGCCGCCTTCGGTCTCCAGGCCAATCTCAAAAGAAGTCACCTGGGGGTGATTTTTTAGCGCGGCGCGCACTTCCTGGCGCAGTTTACCGGTTCCTTTGCCGTGAATGATGCGCACAAACGGCATGCCAACCAGGTAGGCTTTGTCCAGGTAGTCATCCAGTTTTGCCAGGGCATCTTCGGCCATCATGCCGCGCAGGTCAATTTCCATGCCAGGTGAGGCCGTAGAGACCGAAGCGGTTGAGACCGCCCCCGAGATTTTGGACTTTTTCTTCTCGGCCGGTTTTGCTTCTGCCTGCTCTTCGGCATCGCTTTTGCGCTGAATGTCGGCCAGTTTGGCCCGCACCCGCAAACTGCCCACCTGCACTTCGGCCTCGTTCTCACCCAGGGCCGTGACAATGCCCTGTGAGCCTAAAGTGCGCAGGATGACTTTCTCGCCCAGTTTCAGCGCGCCAACGGGCTGGGTCTCGCTCTTGGGCTGTATCCGCTCAACCGGCTGGACAACCTTCTCCTCCACCTGTTCCAATTTTTCTTCGAGTTTTGCCAGCGCCTCAACCGGCTGTTTCATCTTTTGCAGCTGCCGTTTCAACGCATTCAGGTTGCGCTTCAAAATTTCGACTTCTAGTTCGCCTTCGGCGCGGGCCTGGGCCAAGACTTCGCGGCGCTCGTCTTCAATTTTTTCCAGGCGTTCATCCAGTTCGCGGCGCAATTTGTGGGCCTCGGCGCGGGCTTTTTCGGCCTTCTGACGTTCTTTGTGGGCCAGGTTGCGCTGGCGTTTGATGTCATCGAGCAGACTATCGGCGCGCAGCAATTCGGGGTTGACCTGACTGCGAGCCGCCTCGAGAATCGATTCGGGCAGGCCAAGCCGCTGGGCAATCGCAATCGCGTTTGAACGTCCCGGCAGGCCAATCGTCAGTTGATAGGTCGGGCGCAGGGTGCGCAGGTCAAATTCCACACTGGCATTGACAATCCCCGCTGTGCTATGAGCATAAGCCTTCAGTTCAGGGTGATGGGTGGTGACCAGGGTGGTGATGCCACGCTCCATCAGGTGCGCCAGAATGGCCCGGGCCAGGGCCGCGCCCTCTTGCGGGTCGGTGCCTGCGCCAAGTTCATCCAGAATCACCAGCGACTCTGCATCCGCCGCCTTCAAAATGCGGATAATGTTGGTGATATGCCCCGAGAAGGTGCTTAACGACTGCTCAATCGATTGCTCGTCGCCAATGTCGGCCCAGACATCCTTGAACAGGCTCAGTGACGAACCGCTCTGGGCCGGGATGTGCAGGCCGCTTTGTGCCATCAAAACCAGCAAGCCAACTGTTTTGAGTGCCACCGTCTTGCCGCCGGTATTGGGGCCGGTGATAATCACGGCCCGGGTTTCAGGCGGCATGGTGAAATCGGTCGGGACAACCGTCTGCGGGTCAAGCAGGGGGTGGCGGGCATGAATCAGATTGATGGTTTGATAGTCAAAAACAGAAGACCCGCTTGTTTCCTGTGTTTCGGGCTTCAGTTCAGTTTTTCGTTTTTCAAGCGGCTTCTTGTCGGCTTTCTTTTTTTCAACGAAAACCGGTTCCGCCGCCCGAATTTCATCGGCATATTTGGCGCGCGCAAACGAAAAATCGAGCAGCGCCAGCGCCTCGACACCCCAAATTAGCGGGTCGGCCTGTTGGGCAACTTGCAGGCACAGGGCCGCCAAAATGCGCCGGATTTCATCCCGCTCGGCCAGTTGCAATTCGCGCCACTTGTTGTTCAACTCGACCACCGCCAACGGCTCAACAAACAGAGTCGCCCCTGAGGCCGATTGGTCGTGGACGATGGACTTGATGCGCCCTTTGAATTCAGAGCGCAGGGGAATGACATAACGCCCGTCGCGCTGGGTAATGAGCGTATCCTGCAACATCGAAGCCGTCGAAGAATCGCTGATGTACTTTTGCAAGCGGCTCATCAACCGCTCGTGCGCCACACGAATTTCGCCGCGCAGGGCCGCCAGTTTGGGCGAAGCGCCATCCAGCACGTCACCCCGGTCTGAAATGGTACGCGAGATGGCATCCACCAGCCCGGCGGGGGTCGGCAGGGCTATGGCAATATCGGCCAGGCGTGGAAAATCAGCGGCGCGCTTTTCAAGCAATTTTTTCAATTCGCGGGCCGAAATCAGGGTCGCTTTTATATCCAGCAGGTCAAGCGGTTCAAGCACACCACCGCGCCGGGCCAGTTCCACCTTGGGGCGGATGTCGTGCGCCCCGCCAATGGTCGCATCACTGGTCACCAGCAGGGTACGCGCTTCGGTCACTTCTTGCTGGCGCTGACGGATTTCAAGCAGGCTGGCGGCAGGCTGTAGCCCGAGGGCCAGTTCTTTTGAAGCCGAAAAACCGCAATGAGCGGCCAGGCGTTCAAGCACTTTCGGGTATTCAAGGACTTGCAGGGTTTTGGGGTCCATCTTGCTCACTTTTCAAAAAATACGCCAAGATTGTTATTTTACCCTTTGGCGCGTCAATCAGACAGTATAATAGGGGACTGCAAAGAAAACTGACCGGAAGGTAAAGAACATGAGCAAATTAATCTACATCGGCACCGATGGCGGCGCAACAACATCAAAAGTCGGTGGTGTCTGGAGTGACGGAACTGTCATCTCGACCAAACTGCTGCAAGCGCCTACCAACTCAGCCCAGGGGCCTGAAGCAGTCGTGCGCGGCTGGGTGCAAGCCATAGACACCTATCTGGCCGAAAATGGGCTGGATTGGGAACAGGTCGGCGGGGTCGGCCTGGCTATTCCCGGGCCATACCAGCGCTATGGGGTGTTCGACAAATCCCCGAACATGCCGCCCGAGTTTGCCGGGTTCGATGTTCACACAGCCTACAGCAATGCCCTGGCCGAACGCGCCGGGCGGGCCGTGCCGCTGATTGTCGGCAATGACGGCAACATGGGCGGTGTGGCCGAAGCCCAGCACGCCCGCGGCAACAGCGGCGGGACGGTTGTCCTGCTGGCGCCCGGCTCAGGCCTGGGCTGCGCCTTCATCGACCAGAACGGCCTGGCCCTCGATGGTGACACCCTGGCCGGAATGGAAGCCGGGCACATGCCTGCGCCGCTGCACCTGCTCGACACCAAACCCTATCCGTGCGGCTGTGGACGTACCTGGGGCTGTGTCGAAGTTTACACCACCCTCTCGGGCCTGCCCTACCTGCTGGAGGAGCGCCTGCCCAAATACCCCGACCACGAGCTGGCAAAGTCATCCAAACCGGCCAAAGAGAAAGCCTTTAGCCTGCGCGGTTTGGCCCAAAAAGGTGACCCGCTCGCGTTGGAAATTTTCGACTTCCAGGCCAAAGCCCTGGGCCTGCATGTGGCTATGATGGCGATGGTACTCGACCCCAAATTTGTCGTCATTGGCGGCGGTCTGATGGATCCCGAGGCCACCACAGTTGCCTTCCGTGAGCGTTACCTGGGCATTCTGCGCGATACCGCCCGGCCCTACCTGTGGCCTGCCCAACGCGACACCATCAGCATCGTCCCGGCGGCGCTGGGCGATTTGTCGCAGGCCATCGGCGCGGCACTTTCGGCCCTGTACCAGAATCGGGCATGATTCAGCGCCAGGCCACGCCCGAAATCGTCCCGGTTTCGGAAACGGAACTGGAACCGCTCTACCGGGTCATCATCCACAACGATGATGTCACCCCAATGGATTTTGTTGTGCATGTTTTGCGCACCATCTTCCAGGTCAGTCCGCCAGATGCGGTCAATATCATGTTTGAGGCCCACTACAACGGAGCGGCCTACGTCCAGACCCTGCCCAAAGCCGAGGCGCAGGCCAGGATTAACAAAGCGCATTTCGCCGCCGGGCTGGAGGGCTACCCCCTGCATTTTTCGATGGAGCCTGAGTAAAACCCGGGCCTTTCATCTTCAAAAAAACAAATCGAAACGAGAGCGGGCATTCAACAGAGCCGCTCTCGTTTCGATTTTGGGGCCACGGTTCACTTACCAGGCGGCCACTGGCTACAGGTAATGCGATAAGCCTCCCCGGGAAAGTATTGCTGCCATTCCTGAAGGCTAAAATTGCGGCCCGCCTGTGCACAGGCTTTCTCAACCCAGAAGTCAGTCAACATATTCCACAGAATAATCTCGCGGCCAGCCGAAAGGAGTTTCGTGCCATCCTGGCTAAAAGCCAGGCTGCGAACCGCGTCGGTGTGCCTGAAAATCGGGCGCAGCAAGGGCTGGCGGCTGGGGACATCCCACAATATCAAATGGTAAGTTTCGTGTCCCGAGGCCAGAATTTTGCCATCGGGGCTAAAGGCCAGGGAGAGCACCTGCCCCTGGCGGCCATACACCTGCCCTGTGACAGACTGCGAAGCCACATCCCAGAACAAAATCAGGCCATCACGGCTGCCCAGGGCCAGTGATTGGCCATCGGGCGCATAAGCCAGGCTAACCAGGGCGCGGGTTTCTGCCAGGATATTGACCTCGCGCTGCTCCTGGCCCGGCAGGTCTATCAGGGTCAGGGTGGTATCCAGTCCGCTGGTAAAGGCCAACAGGCGGCTATCAGGGCTAAAAGCAAACTGTGAAATGCCGTTATTCAGGTCGAAGCGGGCTTGCTCCTGGTAGGTTTGGGCATCAAAAATGACCAGGATCTCGTCATTGAAGGCGACGGCCAGGCGGCTTGCATCGGGGCTGTAGGCCAGCAGAACCTTGCGGCTGTTGTAGGCATTTTCGGCCAGCAAAATTTCGGCGCCCAGGCGCTCATCAGTACCAGAATCCCACATCTGCAATTTCAACTTCTCACAACGGACAATATTGTTCTGCGTTGGCGTACAGAAAACCGAAGCAATCTGGCTGGCATCGGGGCGCAGGGCAATGGCATCAAGCATATCGCCAGGACTGCTAAAGGTATAAACCAGCGACATCTGGAACAAGCCGCGGGCATGAGGCCCGCTCAAAGGCGTGAGCGCCCAGCGCCTGAAAATACCCTGGCGGCAGACAAAATACTGGCTATCAGCCGGACAGATATAGAAGTTATTCGAGAAGAAAGACTGCCCGGCGGGGTCAAAAGCGAGCGTGGAGGTTGCGCCAGTATTGTTGGCAACCCCAACCAGCAGCCCGCTGGCGCCGACCGCGCTCAAGAGTTGGATGCGCGTGCGCGGGCTGTCAATCATCTGGAAAGCCTCCACGGCCAGCAGGCTGGCAATGCTCGCCTGTTTATTATTCCGCGCCAGAATGGATTGAACCGCCAGTTCGTTGGCGCGCGCGGCGCGGCGCTGGGCTTCCGCCTCGCGCTTTTCGGCCTCAGCCTGCTGACGGGCCGTCGCGGCGGCTTCGGCATTCGCAATCGCTTGCGAACTGGCAAAGCGCGCATTGTCGCTCTGGGCTATCGCCAGAGTGCTGGCAGCCTGGGCGGTTGCCTGCTGTGAAAAAGCCAGGGTATTGGCAGCCTGGGCAGTTGAAAATTGCAAGAATGCCTGCGTGCTGGCGGCCTGGGCGTTCATGGCTTCAAGCTGTGAAGTGCGGTTGGCCATGCTGGCGCTGATGCTGAAAAAGACCGCCACAAAAAACAGAAAAAGCGAAACCACAAAACCCGCCGCAATCAGACGGCGCTGGTAAATATCACGCTGTTCTCTCTGGCGTTGGGCGCGGCAGGCTTCAAGGAAGGCTTTCTCGTTCGCGTTCAAGGCAATCTGCGCGGCTTGTTGTTCAGCCATTTGCAGGGCATCGCCGCGCAAGAGCAGACCATCACTGCGGCCCTGCTCATTCCACAGATGGGCCTGATGCTGGAAGAGATTTAGATGGGTTTCAAACCATTCGCGATTATTGACCCGCACAGGCTCAATCATGCGGTCGTGAGAAAGCTCATACCAGGTTTGCCCGGCGCGTTTTTCAGTGCGTACCAGGTGAGAGGCCTCAAGGGCCTGAACAGCCCGATTGGGCAACCCTGCGCTGGTTTCAGCCCCTGCGCGCACCAGTGAACGGGTCAATTCGGGTGTGATGAGAGAGCGGTCAAACCATTCGCGGATGTCGCGCTCCTCGACACCGGTCTCGGCGGCCACCCGCGCAACGCTCATGGCGTAGTAATCGGCCAGTGAGCGATTGACATCGCCCACCTTGGCCAGGTCTTGCTCGTCAATCACAGCGTCATCACGGTGATTTTCCCACAGGCGGTAACAAACCACCTGCAGCTGAACCGGCTCAACATACAACCCCAACTGAGTCTGCACCGAACCATCGGGAGATTGCACCTGCACCCGGCGCAAATCATCCACCAGTTTTTGGGCGGCGGCTTCGGCAAAATCGACCCCAGACTGGATGGCCGGACGGCGAATGGCCTCCAGGGCTGCCTTGACGCCCAGAAATTCGAGATGAAAGGTATTCGAGAAATAAGTCGGGATGTTGCGCGTATATGGCTCGAGGGCGCCGACGTAATCGGTGCGCATCGAAAACAAGGCCCAGCGGTTGCGGTTGCGCAAAATGGTTCTCAACTGACTGAAAAAAGAGTTCTTGGCCGCCCGGTCGTTGGGGTCAATCGAAAGCACTTCTTCAAACTGGTCAAAGATTAAAAACTCGGGGCCTTCGCGCTGGTCTTCCAGCGAACGCAGGGCCAGGTAATCGCCGAGCGAAAGACGCGCCAGACGGTTCAATTTGGTGCGTTGTGCGGGCGGGTAACGTTCTTCGAGCGAGAGCAGTGTGCTAAAAACATAACGATTGACACGGCGCGGTTCAGCCCCTGAAAAACTATCTCTTGACGCGTGCAGGTCTGCCGGAATTTCGGCATTGACGCGAATGACCGGATGAACAAAGAAACCCTCCGCCAGCAATTCGGGAATTAGCCCGGCCTGCACCAGCGAGGTTTTGCCCGCGCCCGAGGGCGAGTGCAGCAGGACAATTCGCTCAGCAATCAGGCGGTCGGTCAGAATGCGCAGTTCGCGGTCGCGGCCATACAAAGTCTCCGATTTCGAGAAAGCCCGCGGGCCAACATAAGGATTGCTCTTGGTCATCTCTGCCTGCCTGTCATCTCAAGGGCGGGGCAGGCGCAGGGCGAGCTCTTTCAAGAACTCGCGCGCCGTACCCCAAAAAATGTTGATTTCAATCTCCGACCCGCGCCCAAAATAAGTTTCAAGATATCGGCGGGCGCGGGCAGGGTCAATCAGGCGGGCTTCATCTGGCTCAATTTGGGCGGCAATATGGGCATGACGCCGCAGCAGGTTATTGCCTTCTTTTGAGAGCAACGATTGCATGACCACCCTGAAATTCCAATCTTCAGATTGAAAGCCGAGGAAAAGCAAAGCCGAATCAGCCAGCGCGCGCCCCACCTGGCTGGGGATATTTTTCATGTGGCGGGTCACACCAATCAGATAAGCAAACGTGTCGTCTTCGGTCAGCACCAACGACTCGGGCTGGCTCAGCAAGCCAAAGAGATGATAAACCAGCGGACGCTCGGCGCTTGGTTCAAAGTCATCATCGGGGCTATACATGGCGGGGTCGGTCTTCT
>CAZNCT010000034.1:7980-9514 GCA_964571615.1 uncultured Anaerolinea sp.
GGGGCAAACCATTGTGCTTGGCTGTTTGCCAGCCTCACGCAAAGCGGCCTCGAGCAATTCATCGGTATTGACCGTAATAAACACCCGCGACGGAACCTGAGCCAGAATTTTGTAGGTCTCAAACGCATCTCCTGGCAGCCGGGCCTGGCGGGCCGCCTCGAGCAAGTGGTGCAGGGGCGTGCGCGGGGTATTGACATCGGGCGGCAGGTCTGGGTTGTGCTTTAAGAGCGCCAGGCGAAGATGCGCCAGCCACTCCTCCTCAGCCGTAAAACGCGACTGATCTACCGCGCGGTACTGGGCCACCTGCGGCAACGACTCGCGCTCATGGGCCGCCAGCGGATAGGACAACTCATCGGCCCAGGATTGCACCAGGTCGCGCAGCGAACCCATCAGCGGGTCGTTCAACCCCGGGCCAAGGATGGGCGTAC
This sequence comes from uncultured Anaerolinea sp., assembly GCA_964571615.1. Classification (GTDB taxonomy): domain Bacteria; phylum Chloroflexota; class Anaerolineae; order Anaerolineales; family Villigracilaceae; genus UBA8950. Next base: position 8,409 of record CAZNCT010000034.1, read on the forward strand.
AACGCCCGGATTGAATTCCGCGCAAGAGCGAGGGCCACTTCTCAAATTCGCCGCGTGGGCCGCCAAAGCCGGGGGTGTACCACAGCCGCCCGCTTTTCAGGCGCATAAACAGGGCCGGAACCCACCAGTCGTGGCGTTCGCGCACCTGGGCGCGGGCCACTGCCAGGGCGCGGTCAATCTGGCCGTCTTTTTGCAGTTCTTCAAGAAAAACCGGCATCAGACGGGTGTTGGTCTCCATCGTCAGGTTATCCTGCATGGCCAGCACCGCCGGGATGCCTGCCGCGGCCAGGCGCGGGCCAAGCGAGGCAAGCACATCCCCCCTGCCGCGCCCGGCACTCTGACAGGAGGCCAGCACAACCAGGCACGGACGATGGTCGAGTTCGCGCATCCGGGTCAGCAATTCGGCCCCGGCAACGCGCTCAATGCCGCCCTGGGTGTTTTCGAGCCAGAGCAGCGACTCGCCATTGGAAAAGGTGCCATGCGCCACCAGGTGCAGGATGTCGTACTCGCCGCTTTGCAGAGCCGCGAACAGGTCATTGAGCGTGGCCCGCTCAAGGACGTGAAGCGGGATTTGCCCCAAACCCACCTGGATGGTTGCCACTTCGGCGGCTTTATCTACGCTGGCGAGTTTATAGCCTTCCAGGCCGCTGGGGGCCGCCACCAGGGCCAGGGCTTTCAACTCGCGTTTGGCGCGCAAACGCACCGGACGCCAGTCCATGCTGGCCAGGTAGCGCGAAAAATAGATATTCTGGTCGGTGGAAAAACAAACCCCGGTCTGCGGGTCGAGCAGGGTTTCCCAGCGCAAAGCATTCAATTCGGCGGCGCTGGGATGAATGCTCAGGCGCAGGCGCAAACCACTGCCCGACTGACCAGCCAACGCCCGGGCCTGAGCCAGGGCAGTGCGCAAAGGCTCACTGGCGAACAGATTTTCGGTCAAATGCTCGCCGTAGGCTTTCCAGGTACCCAGGGAGGCCATTTCTTCAAGGACATTAAAGTCAAACAACGCATAAGCCGCCTGGTCTGCCCCCAGACGCACCTCAGACTGGTTATAAGGGTCGTTGTCAGAATAATGAAAATCCACCGCGTAACCTTGCAGTTCGTGGCGG
>CAZNCT010000034.1:9545-28979 GCA_964571615.1 uncultured Anaerolinea sp.
TCAATTCAATATCGGCAGTTGCGTTCATCGGGCCATCCTATCTCTCAAATTGGACAGGATTCGCCCAATTTCTTAAGTCATTATACGGAAACGCGCATGCTTTTTCAATCGGCAAATCATGACTGGTTTTCGTCGCTGGCGGCAAACAGGGCCTGCATCCCGTGCGGCAGACTGGACAGCATGAGAAGCGTAATCAAGATGGCCGAAGTAATACACCAGATGCAAACGGCGCGAATGACAAAAGGCTCGAGATAGGTCAGGTAAGCCGAGAAAACCGTCCCAAAGAAAGCCATGCCAAACAGGGCCAGCGGCGCATAATCTGAAACCAATCCCCACTTCTGGCGCCCGGCCCACCAGGCGGCCAGAATAGCAAGATAGCCAAGTCCGCCCAAGACCCCTACCGGCAAAACCCCAAACAGGCGCGCGTAGGGGCTGGCTTGCACAGCATTGCAATCGCCCACCGGGCCGCAAAAAGCCTTATCGAGGCTGATTTCAATGTACGAGAGATAGGCCGCAACCGCCAGCCCGGCCAGCGCCAAGACTGGGATGGCCCAACGGCTGACCCAGGCCGGGGCCGGGGCGGGCAGGTTATCGGCAAACATGGCGGCTATAAAACGCACAATGGCATAGAGCAAAGCCAGTATCATGCCCACCAGGACGACAATGGCCAGGGTGAAGCCGTTATCGCGCATTTCGGCCTGGTCGTCTGGGAAATCCATCGGCGCGGGAGCAGGCGTCGGGGAGTCTGAATCCGGGGCGGCAGCCAGCAGGGGGCGCAGTTCGGGCCGTTCGGGCAGTCCCACGCCGCCAGCCGCCAGATGCGTCTCAATTAGCCCTGGCAATTTGAGCCGAATCTGGTCGTATCCGACCAGCGGCTGGTCGCCAATCACCAGGAAAGGCACACCGACCAACTGTTTGGGAATGCCGTAACTCTCTCCGAGGGCGTAGAGCGCATCAATGTGCTCGAGGCTGTAAATTTGGATGAGTTGCAGGTCGAGTTGTTCGCCGTATTTTTCACGGATGGGTGGCAAGGTCAGACTGATGGTTTGTTCGCAGTGTTTGCAGCCCGACATCCAGAACATGACGGCGTGAACAACTGGCGGCTCTGCGGTCTGGGCCTGGGCGGGGGTAACGCTGAACATGAGCAAGGCAAAAATGAGAAGCATTTTTCGGGTCATGGCGGCCTCGTGTTGTTTTGTAAGCAGTTTGCGCGATAAGTCTACCAGAAAAAAATATCCCCGCCGGGGGCGGGGATACAGAAGGTTGTCGGGATGTCTAGAGCCCGGCGGCTTTGCGCAGGGCTTCGGCCTTGTTGGTTTCTTCCCAGGGCAGCTGGATGTCATCGCGGCCAAAATGCCCGTAAGCGGCGGTCTGGCGGTAGATGGGGCGGCGCAGGTTCAGGTCGCGGATGATGGCGCCGGGGCGCAGGTCGAAGTGGGCCTGCACCAGTTCGGCGATTTTCTCATCGGCAATTTTGCCGGTGCCAAAGGTCTCGACATTGACCGAAAGCGGGTGGGCCACACCAATGGCGTAGGCGACCTGAATTTCACAGCGGTCGGCCAGGCCAGCGGCGACGACATTTTTGGCGGCCCAACGGGCGGCGTAGGCGGCGGAGCGGTCGACCTTGGTCGGGTCTTTGCCCGAGAAGGCGCCGCCGCCATGACGGCCCATGCCGCCATAGGTATCGACGATGATTTTGCGCCCGGTCAGGCCGGCATCGCCCTGCGGGCCGCCGATGACAAAGCGCCCGGTGGGGTTGACGTAGATTTTCATATCAGCATCGCGCAGTTCGGCGGGGATGACCGGGTCGATGATGTGCTTGATGACCTCGGCGCGAATTTCTTCCTGCGAGATTTCCGGGACGTGCTGGGTCGAAATCAGCACGGTGTCAATCCGCTTGGGCTTGCCATAGGAATATTCGACCGTTACCTGGCTCTTGGCATCCGGGCGCAGCCAGGGCAGGGTGCCGTTTTTGCGAACTTCGCTCTGGCGGCGGACGAGTTTGTGCGACAGGTAAATGGGCAGGGGCATCAGGGTGGGGGTTTCGTTGCAGGCGAAGCCGAACATCATGCCCTGGTCACCGGCGCCAATGGCTTCAACTTCGGCTTCGGTCATTTCGCCGCTTTTGGCTTCGAGGGCTTTGTCAACGCCCATGGCGATATCGCCCGACTGCTTGGCGATGGCGACCAGCACACCGCAGGAGTTGCCATCGAAGCCTTTTTCAGACGAGTCGTAGCCGATTTCGTTGATGACTTTACGAACCAATTCATCGTAGTTGAAATTGGCGTTGGTGGTAATTTCACCCAACAGGGCCACAAAGCCGGTTTTGGTGGCGGTTTCACAGGCCACCCGCGAGCGCGGATCCTGCGCGAGGCAGGCGTCCAGCACGGCGTCTGAAATCTGGTCACAGATTTTGTCGGGGTGACCTTCAGAAACCGATTCGGATGTGAACATCAGTTTGGGTGAGGTCATGAAGGTAATGCTCATTGCTTTTGTTTCTCCTTAAAAAATGAAATTGCCCCTTCCGGTCAAACTGAAAGGGCAATTGCGAAGAACGCGGACGCCCTCTCATCTCCCAGATGTTCTCTGCCGGAATTGGCACCGTGTCTGGCTTGCGCCAGCCGGTTGTCGAGGCTTCGTCGGGCCGGTCCCTCCGCCTCTCTGGATAAGAGTGCCGTATTAGGGGCTATGGAATTGTTGTGCGATATTACCACAGGTTGCGGGCCGCGTCAAAGGCGGCCCGCAACCCGCAAACAAGGCTACTGGTCTGAAGCGCAGCGGAAGCCGATATTGTCTTTGGCCTCGCCTTTGTAACTGGCCGCCGATTTATCTGCCGCCAGGTTGGGGGCCAGGGCAAAACCGCGATTGGCCAGGCGAATATCTTTGGCCGAATCAAGCCAGGAGCCGCCGCGCATCGAACGGCGCAGACCCTGCACCATGGCGGTCTCTGGGCCGGTGGGGTTCAGTTCAGGGCTGTTTTCGTAGTATTTGTCGCCGTAGAAGTCAGAAACCCACTGCCAGACATTGCCCGCCATGTCGAGCACCCCAAAGGGGCTGGTGCCCGCCGGGTAAGAGCCAACCCGGGTGGTGTCTTTGACCGCATAGTTGAAGTTGGCCAGGCTGTCATTCGGTTCGGCATCTCCCCAGGGGTAGGTGCGATAATCGGCAGAGCCGCGGGCGGCATATTCCCATTCGGCCTCGGTTGGCAGGCGGCGTCCGGCCCAAGCGCAGTAGTTCTTGGCGTCTTCCCAGGTAACGTAAATGACCGGATAATCGGCAAATTCGGGATTGGTGTAGTAATTGGCGCGGGTGGCCGATTTCAATTCGCGCGGCAGGCTGCAAACCCCGGCTTTGACGCACAGGTCATACATGGCATTGGTGACCGGAACCTTGTCCATCCAAAAGGCTTTCAGGGTCACTTTGTGGGCAGGTTTTTCGTCGGCCTGGGCATTGGTATCGAGACCGCCCATCTGGAAAAAGCCTGCCGGAATAAAGACCTGAATCATGCCATCGGCAGGAGCGGTGCGTTCATCCCCGACTTTGCCAGTGGCAGCAGCGGCTTGCGGCTCAGGGGCAGTGGTGGCCGTCGGCGCGGCAGTCGGCAGGCTAATGGCGGTCGGAGCAGCCTGCCCGCCGGGCATTTCACAGGCGCTCAACACAAACGCCAAACACAAAAGGATAGGGAAGAATCGTTTCATCGTGGCCTCCGTGAAATATTGAGTTATTTTTCACTATAACCTAACAAGAATGCAAGGTCACTCCCCCATTTGTACGATTGCGCACAGAAATTTTTTGTTTTTTCTGACAGGCAGCGCTCACGGCTGGGCCAAAATCACAGTAGAATACAGGCATGCCAATGCTTGAGAAAACCCTGCCCAACAATGACCTCGGTTATCTGTTGATTGTTGCCTCGCTCTGGGGCGTTGAATTGAACAGCCAAAACCCGCAGGTGGCGGCGGCAGAACTGGCTTCAACCCTGTGCGATGCTGAACTGCTCGAAGAAATTATCAGCACCCTGCCCGATGAAGCCCAACTGGCCCTGGGCGCACTGGCCGATGCAGGCGGCAAACTGGCCTGGGAGGTGTTTACCCGCCGCTTTGGGGCCTTGCGCGAAATGGGCCCCGGCAAACGCGACCGCGAAAAACCCTACCAAAACCCGGTTTCAACCACAGAAATCTTGTGGTATCGCGCCTTGCTGGCCCGGGCTTTCTTTGAAACCCCCAAGGGATTGCAGGAATTTGCTTTCATCCCCGATGACCTGCTCGAAGCACTCGAATTGATTGGCTTTAAAAGTGAGCAAAAAGCGGATGATGAAGCCGAACAGCCCGTAAAAGCGGCGCTCAGTCTGCCCTCAGGCGCCGGGCAGGCTGTTGCAAGGCCCAACATGCCCGGGCCTGCCGACGACAAACCGCTGGGGCGTCCGGCAACCCCGGCAGAACGCGCCCTGCCAGCTGCGGCTTCGGATGCAATCCTGGATGAGATTACCACGCTGCTGGCGGCCATCCGCGCCGATAAGCCACAGCCAGACCTGGGTGTGGAGCGCGCCTTCATGCTGGCCCTTTTGGCTGGCTACCGTTTAATTCACCGTGACCCGGCATCTGAAGGCTGGCTGCTTGACCCCGAAGCAGTTCGAGAATTTTTTGCGTCCCCGCGCAGTCAGGTGCTAACAGGGCTGACCGAGGCCTGGCGCAACAGCCCAGAAATGAATGACTTGCGCAACCTGCCAGGCCTGGTCTGCGAAGGCGGCTGGCAAAACGACCCCCTGGCAGCCCGCACCTTCCTGCTCGACCTGCTGGCGCTCATTCCAAAGGGACAGTGGTGGAGCCTGACGGCTTTTATCCGTGATTTGAAGACCGCCTACCCCGATTTTCAGCGTCAGGGCGGTGAGTATGACACCTGGTTTATTAAGCGCAAGTCAGATGGCCTGTACCTGCGCGGCTTTGCCTGTTGGGACGAGGTCGAAGGCGCGCTGGTGAGGTACATTGTCCAAATTCTGCACTGGCTGGGGCTGGCCGACCTGGCCCGAGCGCAGGAGGCCGGCCCGCTAAGCGCCTTCAGGCTGCGAGAAAAAGCAGAAACCCAGGTTGAGAATGGCAAAATCAGTGTTGCGTCGAATGGACGTATCAGCGTGCCGCGTCTGACCCCGCGAGGGGTGCGCTATCAGGTAGCGCGTTTTTGCGAGTGGGAGGAAAGCAAACGGGAAGACGAGTTCCGCTATCGGGTGACGCCGGAATCGCTCAGAGCGGCTCAGGGGCAGGGTCTGAAAGCCGGTCAGTTGCTCAGTTTGCTGGCAAAAAATGCTGGGGGGCCAATTCCGCCTGCCTTTGTGAAGGCTTTGCAGCGTTGGGAAGTAAACGGAACCGAGACCCGGGTAGAACGCCTGGTGGTTTTAAGGGTATCCAGGCCCGAGGTGATGAGCGAACTGAAAAACTCAAAGGCAGGGAGATTCCTGGCAGAGCCGCTGGGGCCCACAGCGGCGGTCATCAAACCAGGGGCCGAATCCAAAATCCTGGAAGCCCTGGCCGAGATGGGGTTGCTGGCTGAAGTAAGTGACTTGTAAGCCTTATTCCAAAATTGTGACGGCCTGAATATAAAGGGCCGGGTTGGCAAGGCTGGTGGCGATTTGCTGGCTAGCGGCAATCAACGGTTCGGCCCAAAGGCCCAAGACAACGCATAAAAAGATGAGCAAGGCAGGGGCAAGCAGCAGGTCGCCTTTTTTGGGCTTGAGGTCGCTGCGTGGCTCGAACCAGATTTTGATAAACGCCGAGATGATGTAAAAAAGTGTCAGCACGCTGGCGACACCCGCCAGGGCCAGGGGAAGGTATTGCCCGGCGGCAACTCCGCTTGAAAAAATTCCGAGTTTGCTGAGAAATCCATTGGTTGGTGGAATGCCCGCCAGGGCCATGCCACCCAAGAGAAACAAGAGACCAGCGGCAGGGCTGTTTTTGCCCACCCCAAGAACAACTTCAAAAGAGGCGCTTTTGACTGCGGCGCGGCTGGCAATAGCGCCAGCCAGCATGAGCATGGCCGATTTGGCCAGGGCATGGTTGAAGGCAAATACCAGGGCGGCGGCAATTGAGAGCGGCGTGCCCCAGCCCAGGCCAATCAGCACAAAACCTATCTGACTGAGGGTGGAATAGGCCAGCATCCGCTTGGCGTTATGGGTGCCTGCCGCGCCAAAGCCGCCATAAATGACGCCAACGACACCCAGAATGACCAACAAGGTTTGCAATCCGGCGGCCTGAGCAACAAAAATCAGGCTGGTGAGGCGCAGTAACCCATAAACGCCCACCTTGACGACAATTGAGGAGAGCATGGCGCTCACCGGGGTGGGCGCAGCGGCATGAAAATCGGGCTGCCAGAAGTGGAAGGGAAAAACTGCGCTCTTGGTCAGAAACGTTGCAGCCAGGAAAGCCATGCCCGCCAGCGCGAGAGGCGAGGGGGCGTTCAGGCTAATCAGTTCGGCCAGTTGGGCGATATTGAGGGTATCGTAGGCGGCGTATAAAGAGCCGATGCCAATCAGAAAGAAAGTGGAAGCAACGGTGCTAATCAGGATGTACTTATAAGCGGCCTCAACGCCATAATGGTCATCGGCCAGGCCTGTCAGGGCGGCGCCGGTAATCACCACAACTTCGGCAAATACGAAGAAGTTGAGCAGGTCGCCGGTCAAGAAGACGCCGCTCAGGCCGGTTGCCAGGCCCAGAAAAAGCGGGTAAAAAGCCGGATATTGAACGGCTTTTTCGGTCGAGCCAAGCGCATACAGCACGCCTGCGGTCAAGACCAGGTGACTCATGAGAAGCAGAAAGGTGCTGAGCGGGTCGGCTATCAGGGTAATGCCAATCGGAACAGGCCACAACCCCGGCTGTAAGACCAAAGGCACAGGGCTGGAAAAAACGACCCAGGTAAGCCAGGAGACAAAGCCAAGCGCAACGAGCATCACCCCCAGCGCAACCAGGCCTTTGACCAGTTTGGCCTGTTTGCGCGTCAACAAGGCTGCAACCACTCCCGCAAAGGGAATGAGCAATGGAGGCAGGATGAGCCACTGAGATGTCACGTCAATTGAGCCTTTCGAGCGGGAGGATTGGGGTGCTGAAATGGGTGACTTTTTTCAAACGTCTTTGCCTGAACCCTTCTTGAGAACACCTGCCAGGTCGTCACGGCTGGCCTGCTTCATGGGCAAGCCGGTTTTGTAAGCCGCCGAGGAGATGGTATGTGCCACCACCGGCGAGGCTAACAAGAGGAAAATGACCAGCACAAGCCCTTTCCACAGGGTCAGGTCACGCAAGACAGCAATCGCCGCGCCCAAAATCATGACCGCGCCAAAAGCACTGATTTTGCCAGTGGCGTGCAGACGCGTATAAACATCGGGCAAGCGGGTAACCCCAATGATGCCCAGCGTAGAAAAGACAATGCCCGAAAGAAGCGCAAGAATGGCAAAGATTTTCAAAACAATTTGGCCAAGCAGTTCGGGGGTTATCATTTAGAACATCCTGTGGTCAACAATATATTTTGCCAGGGCAATGGTGGTCAGGTAACTGAGAGCGGCCAGGCCAAGTGCGACATCAACAAAAATGACGTTGTTGGCATTGACGTGCAAAGGCTGATAAAGTTCGCTGACAATCGCAAACAAGACCAGCACGCAGAGGATGAGTGTCCCGGTCAGGTCGAGACCAATCAAACGGTCGAAACTGTTTTCGCCGCGCCAGGAACGCCAGGTTGCCATGCCAAGAAAGATGACATGCAGAAAAAGGGCCAAAAACGCCAAAGCCAGAATCGTATTATCCAGTTGGGTCAAAAACTCATTCATAAAAAACGGCTCTCTTTCAGGCTAGGAAACGATTTTGCTCAGCAAATTGCGCCGCAAGGCCTGGGCGTTCTCGGCATATTCTGCCGAGCGGCCAATTTCGAGGGTGTGAATGTACATGGTGCCTTTTTCGTCCATGGCAATGACCATTTCGCCTGGGGTCAGGGTAATGGCATGAGCGCTCAGTGCGGTGGCAAGTTCGCTTTGACAGCCCGAATCGACAGCCACAATGCCCGACTGAATGGGCAATTTGGGGTCAAGCACCAGTTTGCCGACATTGATGGCACTTTTGAACATATCGACAATCACCAGGCCGGCATATTGAAACAAGCCAGTCAGGAATGGCACAATCCGCGACCAGTTAAAAGGCCGAAGGCTGGGAAAAAGCAGGCTGACCCCCAAAGCCAGCAATGCGCCAAAAACCAGGTTGGGCAACAGGTTGTCGCCGGGTTTGTGCGAAAGCGCAAGGTACACCAACAGCAAGGGAAGGGCTATTTGGAAGCGCGATTTCATTAACGTGTAAATCCTTTTTAGCGAATTGGAAGGCCGTTGAACGTCGCCTCGAGAACCTGCGGCAGGGCATTGACGACCCCGATGTAGTTGGCGGGCTGAGAAAGATTTTCCACGACGATTTCAGCGGCGCCCACCAGGGGGCCGCTCCAGATGCCAAGCAAGAGACTCAGCCCAACCAGAATGGCAGGCGCGAGCAGGCTGTCCCCTTGCTTGGCTCAAACCAGATTTTCATAAAGGAGCGGGCTACATAACTGAGGGTCACAATGCTGGCAACGCCAACAATTGCCAGCGCGATAAATTGGCCGGCCTGGATGCCACTCCAAAATATGAGCAATTTGCTCACAAACCCGTTGAGGGGCGGAATACCTGCCAGAGCCATGCCGCCTAACAAGAAGAGAATGCCCGCAAAGGGACTGAGTTTGCCAACCCCAACAACATCTGAAAAAGAGGCGCTTTTGTTGGGGGTACGGCTGGCCATCGCTCCGGCCATCATCAGCATGGCGGCCTTTGCAAGGGCATGATTGAACGCAAAGACGAGAGCGCCCACCAGCGCCAGCGATGTACCCCAGCCAATGCCAATCATGATGAAGCCAAGCTGGCTCATGGTGGAATAGGCCAACATGCGTTTGACGCTATAGGTCCCGGCTGCGCCCAGACCGCCGTAAATCACCCCGATAATGCCCAAAACAACCAGCAGGTTTTTGAGAAGCTCAAACCCCGGAAAAAGCATCAGGGTGATACGAAAAAACCCATAGACCCCAACCTTGACCACAACCGAGGAGAGAACCGCGTGAACAGGGGTAGGCGCGGCAGTGTGAAAATCGGGCTGCCAGAAATGAAAGGGAAACCCTGCGCTCTTGGTCAAAAAGGTGGCGGTTAAGAAGGCCAGACCAGCCAGGGTGAAAGCGCTATAAGGGCCGCTGTTGATGCTCTGCGCCAGCTGGGCCAGGTTGAGGGTTTTGTGCTCGGCATATAGAACGCCAATCCCCAACAGAAAAAGCAAAGCCCCCACCGTGCTGATCACCAGGTATTTGTAAGAGGCTTCGATACCAAATTTATCATCGGCCATGCCAGTCAGCACCGCGCCGCTGATGACAATCAGTTCGGCAAAGACAAACAAGTTGAACAGGTCGCCGCTCAAGAAAACGCCGCTCATGCCTGTCGCCAAACCGAGAAAGACGGAATAGAACGTGGGGTATTGAGCCACTTTTTCAATGGTGCCAGTGGCGTATAAAATGCCCATTGCCAGTACCACCTGGGTCATGACGAGCATAAAAACCGCCAGCGGGTCGGCAACCAGGGTAATGCCTGCTGGAACCGGCCAAAGCCCGGCTTGCAAAGCCAGGGTTTGGCCCTGAAAAATCACCACCCAGGCCAGGTAGAGAGAAAATCCCAGCGCAACCAGCATGGTAGTCAACGCAACCCCGGCGCGCCAGGAGCGATGCCTGCGCACCAGCAGGGTTGCGATCACCCCGGCAAATGGAATCAAGAACGGAGGCAAAATCAACCAGTCCATTAGTGGCGCAATCCCTGAATTTCGTCCGAGTCGCTGGTTTTGTAGCGGAAGCCAATCACATAAAGAAGACTGAGCACAAAAGCAAACCCACCTGCGCTGATGACAATAGCTGTCAGCACAAGGGCCTGCGGAAGCGGGTCGCTGATTTGGGCAGCGTGTTTGTAATAAGCGGCGGCAATGCCATCATAAGCGCCCGAGGTAAATAGAAACATATTGACGGCATTGGTCAAAATGACCAGACCAATCGCCGCGCGAATGATATTGCGGCGTAAAAGTTGAAAGATGCCGAGCGCAAACATCGCGCCAATAGCCAGAGCAGTCAGTGCGTTAATCATCTTTTGTATCCCAATTCGCGTTATTTTTGATCCAACTGAGTCAGGAGGGCATCACTTTCTACATCACGTTCCGCGGGATGGCCCAGATTATCCAGAATTAAGACCGAAGCGCCCATCACCACCAAAGCAATCGCTATTTCAAAAACCAACCCGTTGCTAAACGTCAAGTGGTCTGGCAACAAACCGGCAATCCCCAATACTTCACCATAATTGACGACCGTGAAAAAACCCCGTCCTTGCTGGCCGTTGCCCAGGGCAAAGCCAAACAGGGAGTTTAGCAAGGCCAGCCCCAGCCCCATGGCAATAAACCGAACCGGGCTGAGCCAGGTTAGTTTGGCCTTGACCGCGTTATAACCGAAGATAATGTACCAGCTGGAAATCGCCAGGCTGATAATCACCCCGGCAGTGAAACCATCGCCGGGCTGGTCGTGGCCATAGAAAACGTGTGTCAGCGCAAGGATGAAGGCCAGAGGCAATAACGCATAAGCCAGCAAATGCAGGAAGGGGGAGGTAGGCAGGCCAAATGCGCCGCGCGGTTCGCCGGGCGGGTTGCTGATTTCAGCCGGGGCCAGCTTGTCCGCCTCCGCGGCCTTGCGGACGGGGTAGTGCCTAATGGCGCGCATACCCAGAGCCGCAAAAGCATAGACCATGACCTCGAGCATGGTATCGAGCGCACGGAAATCGACCACAATGGCGCCAACCACATCTTGCGCACCGGCATAATCTTTGGCGTGCAAATCATAATATTCCGAGGCTACACTCACCCCGCCGCGCAGTTCGAGGGCGTTGAAAGAGACGATAAAAACGGTCAGCCCCAGCGCCCCGGCAATCAAAATGTCGCGCCACAGGCCAATGCCGCGCTGGTCGAGGTTGACGGCCTGGGCTTTCTGGCGCAGTTTGCGTGGGATAATGGTGAGGGTCAATACCAGAATGACCGTCACAAGCACATCCACCACAACCTGCACCAGGGCCACATCTGGTGCCGGTTCAAGCGCCATCCAGGTGGCAACCGCCAGGCCTGAGACTCCAAAGCCGAGAATGGCGTGCAGGTCACGCTTAATCAACACACTGACGAGCGCGGCACCAACCGCAATCAGCAAGGCAACAGAGCGCACGGCAATAACCATCGGGTCAGAATCGGGCCAGGCAAAAAAGGTCTCTGGAATTTGTATGAAGAACGTCAGGGGCAAACCGCTAAACCAGAGCACCATGGCAAAAGCAGTAAACAGCATGACCCCAACATAAAAGCGCAATTGGCCACGCTGAAGGAAGGTCGCCTCGCGCGCACCCCAATCGAGGCCGCGCAGGGTGGCATCATAGAGTGCGTTAAAGGTGAAATTGGGCAGGAAAGAAGCCAGAACAGGCCGCACACGCATCAACTGCCAGAAGAGGAGTGAGCCAAGGGTAATCGCCAAAATAGACAGCAACAGCGGAACGTTTATCCCCGTCCACAGGGCCAGTGAGACCTTGACCTTGTCGCCAAAAGAGGCTTTGGCGGCATCGGCCAGGAAGTTAGCCAGAAACGTCGGTTCAGGCAGAATGCCAACCACCAGCGAGAGCAAGGCCGGGATGGCCGGTGGCAGCCAGAAACCCCAGGCCGGATCGTGACCATGAGCCGGGTGCTTCGGGTCAGCGGGCTGACCAAGGAAAGTGCCGCGAATCAGCAAGCCCGACTGGGCCAGGAGCATGGCCCCAGCCAGCACCGTCATGAGCGGGAAAAGAAAATCAACCACAGCGGGCAGGCTTTCATGGGTGGCGCTGGCGAGCAGAGTCTCTTTGGCCAGAAAACCAAACAGGGGCGGCAACCCGGCCATCGAGAGGGCCGGGACGGTCATCAGGATGAACAGAATCGGCATCTGCTTGCTGAGGCCGCCCAGGCGGCGCAGGTCGCGGGTGCCGGTTTCATGGTCAATAATCCCTGCCGACATGAACAGAGACGATTTGTACAAGGCATGAGCCAGGATGCCAATCACCACCGCTTTGTAGGCAATTTCACTGCCCTGGCCAATAAGCGCCACCAGGACACCCAATTGTGAGATGGTGGAATAGGCCAGCAGGGCTTTCAGGTCGTTCTGCTTCAGGCCGAGATAAGCGCCGGTCAACATGGTGGCGAAACCAAAGAGGCTTAACGTCCAGAACCAGATGTTTCCGTCATTCAAGACCGGATTGAGGCGGGCCAGCAGATAGACCCCCGCCTTGACCATCGTCGCCGAATGCAGGAAGGCGCTGGCCGGGGTTGGGGCGGACATGGCCTCGGGCAGCCAGATGTGGGCCGGAACCTGGGCGCTTTTGGTGAAGGCTCCCAGCGCAATCAGGCCCAAAAAGGCCGGGTAAAGCGGGCTGTTAACCAGAATCTCGCGGCTGGACAGGATGGTGGCGAAATCAGATGAACCGGTAAGCGTCATCAGAAAAGCAAAGCCGGCCAGCAAGGCAATACCACCGCCCCCCGTAATAAAGAGCGACTTGAAGGCGCCTTTTCGGGCGGCTTCGTCTTTGTACTTATAACCAATCAGCAGAAAGGAAGAAATGCTGGTGCCTTCCCAAAAGAGGAAAAGCGTCACCAGGTCGCCAGCCAGGACAACCCCCAGCATGGCGGTCATAAAAACCAGAATGTAAACCAGAAAACGCCAGGAAGTGTGGTCGCCATGAAAATAATGCCCGGCATAGACCACAATCAGCGCGCCAATGCCGGTAATAATCAGAGCAAAGAGCGCCGAAAGACCATCAAGATAAAGCGAGAAATTAATCCCCAGGGATGGAATCCAGGGCAGGCTAAAAACCAGGGGCTTGCCTGCTGTTTTGCCAGCATAAGCCAGCAGGATACTGGCGAAAGCCGCCGCCGGAAAAATGGATAAAAGCCAGCCCATTTGCTCGGTGCTCAGGCGGGATTGAATAACAGTACGCGAAAAAAGCAACGCCAACAAAGCAGCGATTGCCAGCAAGAGGAATGGGATCATTAATAGATTTGGCATAGAAATTATTTTAACCCAAAAGTCCCTTATGGGCAGGTCGCATAAGGGTTGCTTAAGGTGTTTTTATATGATTCTTACGCAAATCAGGGCTTTTCAAGGCCATGCGCTTCGAGCAAGGCCTGGTCTTCGAGCAACTCGGCAGTCGGGCCATCGGCAACGATACGGCCCTCATCCATGATTACCATACGCGGGAAGAGTTCGCGCACCATGGCCAGGTCGTGGGTCGAGACCAGCATGGTGATGTCGAGGTCGCGCAACAGGTGAATCAGGGTACGGCGGGCGCGCGGGTCGAGACCCGCCGAAGGTTCATCGAGCACCAGCAAGCGCGGATTCATGACCAGGACGGTGGCAATCGCAATGCGCTTCTTTTCGCCAACGCTTAGATGATGCGAAAGGCGGTCACGATAGGCGCTCATACGCACGCTTTGCAGAGCGGCTTCAACCCGCTGGCGGATTTCGTCTTCGGGCAGACCCATGTGCAGCGGGCCAAAGGCCACATCTTCAAAAACGGTCGGGGAGAAGAGCTGGTCGTCGGGGTTTTGGAAGACCAGCCCAACCGCCGCGCGGATGAGGGGCAGGTTTTTCTCATTAAGCGGGATGCCGGCAACGGTGAGTTCGCCCCTTCCGCGCAAAATGCCGTTCAGATGAAGCATCAGGGTACTCTTCCCAGCGCCGTTTGGGCCAACCAGGGCAACCTTATCCCCGGCCTGAAGACTCAGGTTGATGCCATCGAGGGCAATATGACCATCGGGATAGGAAAAGCGCAGGTCTGAAACCTTCAAAATTTCGCCTTCGGCAGGCGGAAGTTCATAATGAGGGGCAGGGTGGGTGTGGGTAGTCGGGTTCACAGGCGGGCCAGGAGTTGCAAAAAGAGAAGCAGGAAGATGATGATGAAAAGCACCAGCCAATCGCGGCGGGTCAAAATGTGAGCGCGCAGCGTGCGCAATTGTCCCTGATAGCCGCGGGCGAGCATGGCGTTGTAAATTCGGTCGCTGCGTTCGTAACTGCGCAGGAAGAGTTGCCCGGCCATGTTGCCAGCAATTTTGGCACGCCAGAAAACATTGCGCCCGCTTTTCAGGCCAGGCAGGGCGGCAGAACGAGAGTCGCGGGCGCGCAGCAGGCGCATGACTTCATCGGCCAGGACAAACAGGTAACGGTAAAGAAAAGCGATGATGGTGGTAAGAATGGCCGGAACGCGCAGGTGCTCAAAGGCGTGAATCATATCTGGAAAGGGGGTTACAGCAACCAGCAAAATGCCAGCCTGCACTGAGAGCCAGGCACGCAGCATGATGCTGGCAAAGCGCAGCAACCCCACATCGGTAGGAATGAGTTGAATTGGGCCGAGGCTCCATTCGGCCAGCGGCTGCCCGGCTGGCATAAAAATGGCCGAGACAGCCGCCAGCGCAAACGGCAGGGCAATGAAAGAGCGCCTGAAGGAAATCAATGCCCAGGTTTGAAAAGCGATTGGCAAGGAGAATCAAAATCCAGGCCAATCCAAAGGCAGACCAGGCGCCATCGGGTAAAAGCGCATTGGAGAGGATAAAGGCCACTGCCAAAACCACCTTGACTCGCGGGTCGAGGCGGTGCAGGGGGCTTTCAGCATGGTAGTAACGGTCGAAGGCGTCGGCGTGCATTTAGGAACGGACTCTGTAACGGAGGCTGACAACGGACTCTGTAGCGGACTCACGGAGAGGAACGGAGGCTGGCAGCGGACTCTGTAACGGACTCGCGGAGGGCTAAAAACGGACTTTATAACGGACTCACGGAGCAGAACGGAGGCTGGCAACGGACTCTGTAGCGGACTCACGGAGGGGAACGGAGGCTGGCTCAGGCTTCTTTTTTCTTTAGCAGGCTGCCCAACAAAACCATTATTCCAAGCACTACCAGGGCGCCTACTGCGCCAGCGACGATGGTCGAGAGGGCGGTTTCTCCCAGGAACGGGATGGTGTAATCGGGCAGGATTTGGTAGGGGGCATCAAGGCCACGGTCAAGAAAACCAAAATCTTTGGCAACGCGCTCGAGGCCATCGGGGTCACCGGAGGCCAGCGGTGAAACCAGGACAGCCAGGAGAGAAATCAGTACCCCGGCGTAAATCCAGCCTTTGCCGCCTTTCTCGGCGGTCGATTCGCTGGTCAACAGGTCGGGGCGGGCTTGCAGGATAAATGCCAGGGCCGCGACGGTGATAATCGCTTCGCCAATCCCAATCAAAGCATGAACGCCAAGCATGGCCGGGATGACAATTTGCAGGCTGGATGTGCCGCTCAACCAAAGTTGCAGAGCGGTAATCAGCGCCGAAGCCATGGTCGAGAGCCAGGCCGCCACGCCAGCAACCGTCAGTCGGGTGGGCTGTTTGGCGTTCAGCACCGAACGGTAGAGGCCAAAACCAATCATGGCTGTCAGAACGCCCATGTTGAAGATATTTGCGCCCATGACCAGCAAGCCGCCATCCTGAAAGAGCAGGGCTTGCAAGGCTATCACCGCTGTCATGACCAGAATTCCCGCCCAGGGGCCAAGCACAATGGCTGCCAGCGCACCGCCCAGGAAGTGCCCCGAGGTGCCGCCCGCAACCGGGAAGTTGAGCATTTGAGCGGCAAAGATGAAAGCCGCCATGATACCCATCAGCGGCACCTGTTTTTCGCCCAGGGCTTTGTTGGTCTTGGAAATCGCCAGACCGACCGAAACAACCGTCAGCGCCCAAAAGATAAGCGAAATGGTCAGGGTTAAAAATCCATCAGGAATATGCAGGGGAGCGGGTGCAAACAACATGTTTTATCCTCCTATGGTTTGACAGTTTGGACAAATGCCCGTCAGTGTAATGTGTTTCTCGGTTAAACGATAACCGGTTGATTTTTCCAGGGGCGCAAAAACAGACTGCATCAGAGCATCAGCCAGTTCAATTTCTGCGCCACAGCCCCGGCAAACCAGGTGATGATGCTCATGGCGCGCGAGTTCATATTCCAGACGGCCATTGCCGACATGCGTAACGCGCACCAGACCATGAGAAACCAGAAAGTCAAGATTACGGTACACCGTTGGCTCCGTCAGGGCTGGGGCTATGCGCTCATAAATTTCGGTGCGCACCAGATGCCCGCCCGAGTGGTGCAAAACGTTCAAAATCGCCATGCGCTGGCTGGTCAGGCGAAAGCCTTTTTCACGAATTTGCTGAGCAAGATGCTCGGGTGAACATGTCATAGGCTTTATTGTAACTTATTGCAATAAGGATAATCAAACAATAACAAAAACAGGACTCATCATAAAGACAAGTCCTGCCAAATGCTATCAAAGTTTGCTGGAAGGCCCAACAGCTATGACAATTTGTGCAAAATTTCTTCGAGCGGCAGTTCGGACATTTGTTTGAGCGTCAGACTGGCGGGTGGAAAAGGGAGCGATTGCGTAACCGGATTTGGAATGGCCACCACGCGCATTGCAGCGCGATTGGCGGCCAGCACGCCGTTGGGGGAATCTTCGAAAACGAGGCACTCGTGCGGACTCACCCCCAGCCTGGTTTGCGCGACGAGGAAGAGTTCTGGCTCTGGCTTGGTGCGGGCCACATCCTCGCGGGCCTGGATGGTTGCAAAGTGCTCGAAGAGCCCCAGGCGCTTCAGGTGGGTATCCACCCAACTGTGCGGCGAACTGGAAGCAACCGCCAGGCGCAAGCCAAGGCGTTGAGCCGCTTCGAGGGTCTCGAGTACGCCTGGGCGCGGTTTGGCGGCGAGAATCATTCGCATCGATTCGGCTTCGACGCGCTGCTGCAAGCCAAGGGCGGCGAGCGAACGACCGGTTAGCGCCTCGAGATGCGTCAGCGGATGAAAATCCGAAGCGGCTGTGCCGCCGACAATTTGTCCCCATGCTTCTAAGCGCAGGGTTTGGTTAAATTCGGCATACAGATTTTGCCAGGCCTGGTACTCGGGGGTTTCGGTGTCGAGAATCAGACCGTCGAAATCAAAGATGAGGGCTTTTATCATGGGCGCGATTGTACCAAAGAAAAAGTCCGCACCTGGCGGCGCGGACTTGAGGAAACAGGGGATTTTTAGAACAGCGCAAGCACGGCCCGGCTGGCCCAATCGAAGAGCGGCCCGGGGAACAGGCTGACGGCCACAGTGAAGACTGCCATTGCGCTGACGGTCAAATCGAGCCAGCGCTCACGGGTAACTTGCGGTTCGCCCTCTTGCATGTACATTTTGACAACCACGCGCAGGTAATAAAAAGCGGAGAGCACCGAGGTCAATACGCCAATGACAGCCAGCTGGTAATAACCGCCCTCGATGACAGCCCGGAAGAGATAAATCTTGCCAACCAGGCCGAGGGTTGGGGGCAGGCCGATGAGCGAGAGCATGAAAACAGTCATGGCGGCGGCCAAAATGGGCTGGCGGCGTCCGAGACCGGCGTAGTCGTCAATGTTCAGGCCGCTGCCATCGGCTTTTTCAAGGGCTATGACCACACCCCAGGCGCCAAACGAGGTCAGGCTATAGGCGGCCAGGTAGAAGAGCGCAGCGGCGACCGAGAGTTGCCGCACTTCGGGGATGGCATAAGGGACAAAAGCCATCAGGATGTAGCCAGCCTGGGCAATGCTGGAATAAGCCAACATGCGCTTGATGTCGGTCTGGGCAATGGCGACAAAGTTACCCACCAGCATGGAGAGCGCAGAAAGGACAATCAGCACCTGGGTCAGGTCAACCGCCAGGGCGGGCAGGCCAAGCGCAAAGATACGCAGCAGGGCAGCAAACCCGGCAATTTTGGCCCCAGAGGCCATGAAGGCTGTGACCGGGGTGGGGGCGCCTTGATAGACATCGGGCGTCCACATGTGGAAAGGTACAGCCGCCACTTTGAAGCCAAAACCAACCAGAATAAGCCCGGCCCCGGCGGCCAGCAATGGCAGGTTGGCCGAGCCTTGCGAAACAGAGGCCAGCATCTGGCTAAAAGCGGTCGAGCCGGTTGCGCCAAACGTCAGGGCAATGCCATAGACGACAAATCCGCTGGCAAAAGCGCCAAGCAGGAAGTACTTGATGCCCGCTTCTTCCGAGTCCGTTTTGGGATAGGCGATAGCGGCCATGACGTAGAGCGGAATGGAGAGCAGTTCCAGGGCAATGAAGGTCACAATCAGGTCGGAGGCCTGGGCCATCAGCATCATGCCGACGACTGAGAAGAGCAGCAGGGCATAATATTCGCCGCGCTCGATGTCCATGCGCTTGAGGTAATTGAAGGCGACCCCAACCCCAAGCAAACCCGCCAGGGCCAGCAGGCTGGTCAGAAAGGTTGAGAAGCCATCGAGCATGACCATGCCGCCAAAACCGACCGCTTGCTGTCCGAACTGGCTCAGGCTGACCCCGAGCGTAAGCAGCAACCCGAGGGCAGCAAACAGGGCTGTCAGGCCTTTGCGCCCGCGTGGAATGAATAAATCCGCGAGCAGGAGCAGAGAGCCCCAGGCTGCCAGGACAAGAACCGGGAGAATGACGTAAAAATCGAGTTGGGTCATAAACGCTCCACCAGCCTGGCGCAATCATCAGACTGCCGCCAGGCGCAGGCTTTAGGGCATGGCCGCCGAAAGCAGGGCAACCAACTGGTCAACGCTGGGGGCCAGCAGGTCGAAGAAAGGCTTGGGGTACAGACCAATCCAGAAAATGAAAATCAGCAGGGGCAGCAGGGTAGCAATTTCGCGCCAGTTCAGGTCGCGCAGCTGGTGATGTTTGGTGACTTCGCCTGCCGGGCCGAGGAACATTTTCTGGAACATATAGAGCATGTAGATCGCGGCCAGGATGACACCGACCGCCGAAAGTGCGGAGAACCAGACCGAGCCGTAAACGCCACCTGCTGCGCCCCAGGCCCCGAGCAGGATGGTGAACTCGCCGACGAAGCCGTTCAGGCCCGGCAGACCCATCGAGGAAAGGGCCACAATCAGGGTCAGGGTGCCAAAGATAGGCGTAATCTTCCACAAGCCGCCGTAAACCGGCAGGTCGCGGGTATGGGTCTGTTCGTAAATCATGCCAACCAGGAGGAACAGCGCGCCAGTACTCAGACCGTGGTTAATCATTTGCAAAATGGCGCCCTGAATGCCAATCGAGTTCATCGCAAACAGGCCAAGCATGACAAAGCCGAGGTGACTGACCGACGAATAGGCGACCAGTTTCTTGACGTCGTTTTGGGCCAGCGAGACTGCTGCACCGTACAAAATGCCAACGACTGCCAGGGCGCCAATCACCGGCGCAGCCTGAATGGAGGCTTCGGGGAAGAAGGGCAGGTTGAAGCGCAGGAAGCCGTAGGTGCCCATCTTCAGCAGGACGCCCGCCAGGATGA
>CAZNCT010000035.1:0-10084 GCA_964571615.1 uncultured Anaerolinea sp.
TTGGGCTTTCAACCAGGATGGTATCGCCCGGCTCGAGCAGCAATTGCGAGACCAGCGCCAGCGCCTGTTGTGACCCGGCAGTGATGAGAATATTCTCGGGCCGGGTCTGCAAGCCCTGGCTGGCCAGAATGTGCGCAATGGTCTCGCGCAAAGGCCCGTAGCCGCGCCGGTCGCCGTAATCGAGGGCCTCAATCCCATCCCGGCGCATGACCGCCTGCAAGACCTTGCGAAAGTCCTCGGCAGGGAAGAGA
The DNA here is from genome assembly GCA_964571615.1 of uncultured Anaerolinea sp. GTDB lineage: Bacteria > Chloroflexota > Anaerolineae > Anaerolineales > Villigracilaceae > UBA8950. Next base: position 252 of record CAZNCT010000035.1, read on the forward strand.
TGCGAATCGCTGATACCGCCCGCAAAACTGATGTGGTCAGTCTGCCCGGCGGCCAGGCGCATTTCTTCAACAGCCGCGCGCGCGCCCAGGCTGCGTTCGGGCAGGTTTTGCTGCCAGGGCGGCCAGTTTGCCTGCTTTGTAACCCGGGGCAGCGCGGCAGGCGCCAGCACATACGTTCCACTGCCCACCCGCGAATACACCAGCCCATCGGCTTCCAGCGCGGCGTAGGCGCTTTCGACCGTGATGCGGTTAACCCCCAGGTCACGCGCCAATTGGCGGCTGGCGGGCAGGCGCGTTTCAGGCGCCAGGCTGCCGCCTAAAATGCCCTGGCGCAAATGCTGTTCAATTTGCGCATAGAGCGGAACCGGGGACTGACGGTCAATCGGGATACGCATAATGGTATGGTCAATATATCATTTTTTGAAAATCAAAAATAGGGCCAATTGACCCAAAAATGGCATCCGCCAATTAATTGGACTGGTATTTATTCATCTTTATTGGCCCTTAACATAGGCCAATTTTGGCCTAGAATCAAGGTGGTAAAATCAAATCGAAAATCGAACAGGAGAAAGTTTGTTATGGAAACCACCAAAGGTACTTTTGCCGTCAAAAAAGGTCTCGCCCAAATGCTCAAGGGCGGCGTGATTATGGATGTTGTCACCCCCGAACAGGCCAGAATCGCTGAAGACGCGGGCGCCTGCGCCGTGATGGCCCTCGAGCGTGTCCCGGCAGATATCCGCGCCCAGGGCGGCGTGGCCCGCATGAGCGACCCCGAACTGATTCTCAAAATCAAAGAAGCGGTCTCCATTCCGGTCATGGCCAAGTGCCGCATTGGGCATTTTGTCGAGGCCCAGATTCTCGAAGCGCTCAAAATTGACTACATTGACGAATCGGAAGTGCTGACCCCCGCCGATGAAGAACACCATATCTGGAAGCACGATTTCACCGTCCCGTTTGTGTGCGGATGCCGCAACCTGGGCGAAGCCCTGCGCCGCATTGGCGAAGGCGCGGCCATGATGCGCACCAAAGGCGAAGCAGGGACGGGCGACGTGGTCGAAGCCGTCCGCCATGCCCGCACCGTCATGGGCGAAATCCGCCGCATTCAGAACATGCCGGTCGAAGAACTGATGGCCTACGCCAAGAACATCGGCGCGCCCTTTGAACTGGTCAAAGAAACCGCCGAACTGGGCCGCCTGCCGGTCGTCAATTTCGCCGCCGGTGGCATCGCCACCCCCGCCGATGCCGCCCTGATGATGCAGTTGGGCGTCGATGGCGTCTTTGTCGGCTCGGGCATCTTCAAGAGCGGCGACCCCGCCAGGCGCGCCGCCGCCATCGTCAAGGCCACCACACACTTCCGCGATGCTGGCATCCTGGCCGAAGTCAGCAAGAACCTGGGAGAACCCATGGTTGGCCGCAACGTCTCGCAAATGCCCGAAGGCGAAAAAATCGCCGGGCGCGGCTGGTAACGTTTGTAATTGGTAAGTGGTAATTGGGCTGGTATGAAAGCAACCCAATTACCATTTACCATGCACCAATGACTATGAAAATCGGAGTCCTCGCCCTGCAAGGCGATTTTGCTGAGCATATCGCCACCCTTAAACGCCTCGGTGCGCAAACCGCCGAAGTGCGCCTGCCCAAACACCTCGACGACCTCGACGGGCTGATTATCCCCGGCGGCGAATCGACCACCATCGGCAAACTGGCCGTCGCCTATGACCTGATGGAACCCCTGCGCCAGTTTGGGCGCCAAAAAGCCATCTGGGGCACCTGCGCCGGGGCCATCTTCCTCGCCAAAGCCGCCCGCCGCGACCAGCCCCTGCTCGGCCTGATGGACATCACCGTCATCCGCAACGCCTTCGGCGCCCAGGTCGATTCGTTCGAGGCCGACCTGCACATCGAAGCCCTCAAACAGGCCACCCGCAGCGAAGCCCCCTACCACGCCGTCTTCATCCGCGCGCCCATCATCGAAAGTGTCAGCGGCAGCGCCGAAGTGCTCTCTGCCCTGCCCGATGGCCGCATCGTTGCCGCCCAGCAAGGCAAACTGCTCGCCACCTCCTTCCACCCCGAACTGACCGACGACACCCGCTTTCACGAGTATTTTCTCTCACTGTGTAAGTAAAGAGCGTAAACACGGAAACAGGTAGAAAACCACACCGAACCCATCTACCTGTTTCCCCCTCCTCCCTCCCATGCCCCCTCGCCCGCTCGACCTGCTCGACCTGCCCAGCCTGTATCGCTATCGCGGCGAAGCCGTCAGCCTCGATTCTGCCCGCCTGCTGACGCGCGGCAACCCGCTCAGCGCCGCCGGGTTGGTGGCTTACTTCAACCCCGCCCGGCATATTTATTCGGCGGTTCATGCGGTTGATGGGAATGTCCTGCTCGGCGGCATCATCCACACCCAGGGTGATTCGTTTGCCCGGCTGCTCTACCTGGCTCCCGGCGCGGAACTAACCCACCCCGGCCTGCCGCCGTTGATTGAACATTTGGCTGCCGAGGCGGTCAGTTGGGGCGCCTTCCACGTCCTGGCCGAAGTGGACGAAGACTCGGCAGCCTTCCCGGCCCTGCGCGCGGCGGGCTTTTCTGTTTACGCCTGGCAGCGCATTTGGGACGTGAGCAAACTCACCGATGCAGAAGACGCTCTCATCCGCTGGCAAAAGGCGCAGTCGGTCAATCTGCCCGCCATTCAGAGCCTGTTCCACCAGATTGTGCCGCCCCTGCTCCAACCGGTCGAGCCGACCCCCAAACGCGCCAGCGGATTGGTTTGCAGTGAAGGCGCGCGCTGTTACGTCAGCCTCGCGCAAGGGGTTGCCGGTACGGTGCTCAGCCCGCTCATCCACCCCGAAGCCACCGATGTGCCGGCCAAAATCAACGCCCTGGTGCGGCAGGTTTCTGCCAACCGGCGCGGGCGTCCGGTTTATTTGTGTGTCCGTTCTTACCAGGCCTGGCTCGAACCCGCGCTCGAAGACCTGGGCGCGCTTGCCGGGCCGCGCCAGGCCGTAATGGTCAAGCACCTGGCGCGCATGCTCAAAAGTGAGCAGTCAGTGCTGGCCGCCCAGCCTGCCAGCGCCATCCCGGCTTCGCAAATTCGCCATGCGCAAACCCGCCGCCGCAAAGAAGGCGGGGCGCAGGTCAAGTAAACGCTAAACGCACGCTGACCAGAAAGGCCCATCCTGCGCCATCAAAAAGAACGGCGACCGCCAGGCCTGGCAGTCGCCGCTCTTTCTCTTTTTTGGGGGATGCCCGAAAAATCTCCCGCTGTCAAAGCCGGGGGTTACTTCACTACCCGTCCGCCTTTTAGTTGCTCTTGCAGGGCTTTCAACCCTTCAGCATCGCCTTTGGCGGCCAGTTTGGCTTGCTCAACCCAGCCCGCCGGTTCCATATATTTGTAGCCCGCGCCATCGAGAATTTCGCGCAGTTTGGCCAGGTCTGCCGCCGCCAGAGCCGCAAAAGTGGTGATGCCGTTATCGGCCAGCAACTTGGCAACCTTGGGGCCAATGCCTTCCAGGCGAACCAGGTCATCGGGCGCAGTTGGGGCCTGTTCAGGTTCATGCGCATCGTGCCCGTGTGCATCATGCCCGTGTGCATCATGCCCGTGTGCATCATGCCCGTGGGTATCATGGGATACGTTTCCTGCTTCCTGTTCGGGCCAGCCCTTGCTCCAGACCAGCCAGCCAAGGAAAACCATGACCACAAACAGGGCCAGCACCACCCAAACCAACCAGCCCCAGCCGGAAGATTCTTCGCCACCGGCGGCAAGCACAGAAATCGCCAACATATCAGCCTCCTGGAAAAAATGAGATGCTTTACTATACGCGAATTTAGAGATGCTGTCAAAGCATTTATGGTATATTCGCGCGCATGACCAGCCCTGTTTCCAATGCCCTGCAAGCCCTGGGTATTCCGTACCGCGAGTTTGTTCACACCGCGCCGGTGACTTCGCTTGAGCAAGCCGCCGCCGAGCGCGGACAACATCCCAGCCAGGTGGTGCGCAGTATCCTTTTCCGTTTGCGCGCCGGAGAGTATGTCATGGTACTGATGGCCGGAGCCGGGCAAATCTCCTGGCCCGCCTTGCGGGCTTATCTCGGCCAGAGCCGTATCAGCATGGCTTCAGACGAGGAAGTGCTGGCCGCCACTGGCTACCGTATCGGCACGGTTTCGCCCATCGGGACGGCAACCCGCCTGCGGGTGCTGGCCGACCGCAGTGTTTTTGCCCACCCGCAAATTTCGATGGGCTCCGGCCTGCGCAACACGGCCATCCTGCTGGCATCGGCAGACCTGTCTCGCGCCCTGCCAGACCTGGAAATCGGCGATTTTGGCGGCCCAAAATGATAACACGCTCTTAACTTGCTTTTGAAATCCCCTTAACAGCCGGGTCTTATACTGGCGGTCAGTGAAAAGGAGAGTATCCGATGGGTTTCGCTGACTTGCACATTCATACCGTTTACAGCGTGGATGGTACTGCCACCCCCCAGGCTGTTTTGAAACGCGCTGCGCATCACACCGACCTGGATGTGATTGCGATTACAGACCATGACGAAATTCGCGGGGCGCTTGAAGCCCGCGAACTGGCCGGAAAATACGCGATTGAAGTTGTCCCTGGCATCGAAGTCACCAGCCGTGACGGGCATATTCTGGCCCTGTGGGTCGAGCGCAACATCCCGGCTGGGCTTTCGGCGCTGGAGACCATTCGCCGAATTGGCGACCAGGGCGGGGTGGCGATTGCCGCTCACCCCATGGCACGCGGCACCGGCGCCCTGAGCGCAGAGACCATCCGGCGCGTGCTCGACATCCCCGACCTGGCTCGCATCTTGCTAGGGATTGAGACCTTTAACGCCGGGCTTTTGTATTATCGCCGCAGTAACCGCCTGGCCAAGCAACTGGCCCAAACCCTGCCCATTGCCCAGACCGCCAACAGCGATGCGCACACCCCCTGGATGATTGGCGCGGGCCGAACGGCGTTTGAAGGGGCCAGCGCCCGCGATTTGCGCCAGTCCTTGCTTGAGCGCAAGACCCTGCCGGTGGTGGCCCGCGACCTGCCCGCTGCGATGATTGCGATCGATTGGGTTGCCGCCTATTCGGCCCGCCTTGCTGGTTGGGTGCTCGATAACCCGGCCCCTGAATCGGGCATTGCCCTGGCGCGCACCAGCCTGCCTTTCCCCAATTTGCGCGAGTTTGTCGAGCCGGGTTATAAATCGGCCTGAGCGGCCTGACAGGCTTGAAAAGACACCCAAAAAAGACGACCCCCTGCCCTGGCGGTCGTCTTTTTTTGCAAATGATATTTTGCCTGGCGATTACTCTTCGGCCAGCAAAAAATAGAGCGGAATATCGACGCGCTCACGCCACGAACGCTCAGCGTGTTCGGCGCCTTCAAATTTGCGGGTCACCCAGTTGCGGCCTTCTTCGTACCCGGCCTGGCGCAGGTACTCGTCCATGCGGCGCTGGAAAGGTTCGTAGTTGGCGTCGAGGGTTTCGGTGCCAAAGTCGAAGTACAGTTTGTGGTTGGCCGGGCTGGGCAGATGGGCGGCCATGGCATCGACCAGCGGATTTCCGCCCGCGGGCCAGTGGGTGGAGATGCACCCGGCGCCGCCAAAGACCTCGGGGTATTCGCTGACGGCGTACAGCGAAATCAGCCCGCCCATGCTCGACCCCATGATGAAGGTATTGGGCTGGTCGGGACGGGTTTTGTAGCGATCATCAATGAACGGTTTGAGTTCACTGACGATAAATTTCAGGTATTCATCTGAAATCGGGTAGCCGCCGGTGACATCGCGGAAGTTTTCGCGCACTTCTTTCATTTCGCGTGATTTGATTTTGAGCGGTTTGGCGGGCATGTACTCTTGCCAGCGAATTTCGCTGTTCCAGATGCCGACCACAATTGCGCCATGCAGGCCTCGGGTGGCTATCAGGCGGCTGATGGCCTCGTCAACGGCCCAATCCACGTTGCCGTAGGCCAGGGCCGGGTCGAACAGGTTTTGCCCGTCGTGCATGTAAATCACCGGGTAGCGCTCGTTATCGTCGTTGTAGCCGGGCGGCAGCCAGACATCAATATGCCGGGCTTCGACAAATTCAGACGAGAAGCGGGCATGCCGCTGGGTAATTCCGTTGCCCTGGGTGTTGGGTTTGGATGGCATCGCGGGTTCCTCCTGTCGAAAATCTCAGGTCGGATTTTATTGTACCAAACTTGCGGCGGGCTGGTCAGCCCAGCAGGGCCCCGCCGTAGCCTGGCAGGTGAACTTTCAACCCTTCGGGGGTGGTTTCGGCCTTGCAATCAAAGCCGGTGGCATAGCGGATGGAGTTGCCCTGGGCCAGCGGCAAGGTGAGGGTGACAGGATTCGGGCTGACGTTTAAGACCGTGACAAGCGCCGAATCGGCGTCGAAACGGCGGTAGGCCAGCACGGCGTCATCGGCATAAATGGTTTCTCGTCCGCCGCGCCGCAGGACCGGGTTTTCATGGCGCAGGCGGGCCAACTCGCGGTAGTAAGCGTACAGGTCGAGGTCTTGCTTTGACTCGTTCCAGTCCATTGGCAGGCGGCCTTCTTCGTGGATGGCGCGCCCATTTTGAATCATGTCGCGCTCTTGCGATGCGCCGATTTCGGTGCCGTAGTAAATGATGGGCGCGCCCGCCAGGGTGTACTGGCACAGAGCGGCCAGGCGCAGTTTGCGCTTGTCGTTGCCCGCCACCCACAAGAAGCGGTTCATATCGTGGTTGTCGAGGAAAGACGGCCGGCTGAAGGTGGCCGGGAAGAAGGTCTCGTGGCGGTCGAGAAAGTCAGCAAAGCGGCGCGCCTTCCAGCGGCTGAAGGCGAAGGTCTGGCGGATGGCTTCGAGCAGCATAAAGTCGAGGGCGCCGTCCATGCCGCCTTCAAAGGTGATTTGCGAATCGGGCGGGTCAACGGCTTCGCCAAACGTCCACGATTCGGGGTTGGCGGCGCGGGTCACACGCCGGAATTCGGCGTAAAAATCGGGCGTTGGGCCGATGCAGTAATCGACCCGGAAGCCATCAACGCCAAACTCGAGCCAGTATCTGGCTGCACCCAGGACGTGCTCGCGGGCCTGGGGATGGCGCAGGTTGATTTGCGGCAGGGTTTTGACGCCGAAAAAGGTTTTGTAGTCGTGCGGCCAGGTCTTCCAGGTGTACCAGTCGAAGTGCGGGCTTTGCTTGTCCTTTTGGGCTTCGACGAAGGTCGGGTGCTGGTTCGACCAGTGGTTAGGGACGAAGTCCATCAGCAGTCTGATGCCGCGTTTGTGGGCTTCATCAAGCAGTTCGCGGAAGTCTTCTTTGGTGCCCAGGCGCGGGTTGATTTCGTAGAAACTGGTGGCATCGTAGCCGTGATAACTGGGGCTGGGGAAGATAGGCGTCAGCCACAGGCAATTGACGCCCAGGCTGGCGATGTAATCGAGTTTGGCGGTGATGCCGCGCAGGGTGCCGTTGCACTTCAGGCTGGGTTTTGGCTCGACGATGGGAAAATCGGGCGAGGCGTCAAAGAAGCGGTCGGCGAAAATCTGGTAGAGGATGGCGTCGCGCGTCCAGGCCGGGGGCGGGTCGTTATCGACATAGTAGGCGTAGAAAGCGCCCTCGTCGGCGTACACTTCGTCGGCGGGGATACCGGCGGCGATGCGGTAGCGGACGACGGTGCCGGGGCGCTGTCCGGGGATTTGCCCGCCAAAGCGGCGCACATAGCCCCAGACCAGGGTATCCCATTCGGCGTCGAGCGGCTGGAGCGGGGTGGCGTAGCCGTTTTGGGCCTGTCCGTTTTTGCCGATGGGGTCGCTGCCGTCGTTGGTCCAATAGACCCAGGCCTGCTGGTGAGTGTGTTCAGGCCCGAGGGTGAGTTCGAGGCTGACCGCCTGCCCAGGGAGCGGGTCGCGCGGGGCGCGGCGCTGGGCGTGCGTGATTCCGCTACGCAGGGCGCGGAGGTGGGCCAGGCGTCGTTCTTCGGTGGCGAGGGTGCCAAAGATGAAATCATCCATGAGGGAATCCTTTTTTGTGGGACGCGGATTGCGCGGAGAACGCGGAGTTTTTTTATTCGACTGTCATTTCGATGCAGCCGTGTAGCGGCGACTGAGAAATCATGAAGTTGATGGAAAATTTCTGGCCGCAAAGCGGCTCGAAATGACAAGTGCTGGATCTCGATGAATTCGACCAGCGCACTCGAAATAACAAATGACGATTCAAGTCCTGAGCGGAGCCGCACGTTGTTTGCGCGGCGTAGTCGAAGGACGAATTTTGCAAGAAGCACTTTTCAATTTCGTAGGGCAAGTTGGCAACTTGCCCTACAGAGTTGCCCTTCGACTGCGCTCCTCGTTGTCACTCGTTGCTCCGCTCGGGGATTGGCTACGGCCAGGTGAAGTGCAAAATGGTGGCAGAGTGGGGCGGGAGTTCTTCAAAGGGGTGGTAGTCCTCGAAGCCGCCGTTGGCGTTGAGCACCGGCAGGGATGCGCCTTCGAGCCCGATGACGGTTTCAACGCTCATGCCCTCGCGCAGGGGGCTTGTCGCGAGCGTCAGCCCGTACAGGTCGGCGTTTTGCGGGTTGGGGTGACTGTTAATCAAGACCAGGAAGGCTTCTTTGTCATCATAGCGCAGGATGGCATAGATGCGCTGGCTGCCCGGGGCAATGACCAGGGTTTCGCCGGTGCGCAGGGCGCTGTGATTGTTGCGCAGGTGAATCAGGGTGCGGTACAGATTGAGCAAAGAGTCGGGGTCGGCATCCTGGGCTTCAACGTTGGTGGTCGGCCAGTCGGCGGCGGCAGCGCGCCAGGGCCGCCCGCTGGTGAATCCGACACCCGGGCCGTTGGCTTTCCACTGCATCGGCAGGCGGATGTCTTCATCTGGTTTGGTGCCGGTCATGCCGATTTCTTCGCCGTAATAGATGAAGGGCACGCCCGGGGCCGTCAGGAGCATGACCGCGGCCAGTTTGGCTTTGTTGAAGTCGCCGCCCAGTACGCTCATGACCCGGTTCTGGTCATGGTTGGTCAGGAAGGTGCCATATTGCCCGGCGGGGTAATTATCGAGCACGACCTGCAACTGGCGCGAGGCGGCGCTGGCAATGGGCCCATTGGCGGCGCGGACGAAGTTTTCGGCCAGGTCAAATTCGAAGGCGATATCTACCTCGTCACCGACGTAATCGAGCACCTGGGCGGTTTCGGTCCAGGCTTCGCCGACGGTAAAAACGCTTGGGTCAAGCGATTTGTAGAAGGTGTGGTAATCCCTTAGCCAGGCGTGCGTGTCGGGGGTGTTTTCCTGCACACTGCCGAGTTCGACAAAGTGGCGAATCGCGTCCAGGCGGAAGCCGTCCACGTTCATATCTTTCAGCCAGAATTCGGTAATTTTGTAGAGTTCCGCGGTGACTTCGGGGTTTTCAAGGTTCAAATCGGGCATGCCAGACCAGAAAACGGCGTAGTAGTAGCCGTTTTGACCCGGATACCAGACTGGCTGGCCCCAGGGGCCGATGAAGTTGGGTTTTTCATCGCGCCAGATGTACCAGTTGCGGTATTTGGGGTCGCCTGCATCTGAGGCTTTGAACCAGGGGTGGTCGAGGCCGGTGTGGTTGAGCACCAGGTCTACGATGACGCGAATGCCGCGTTTGTGGGCTTCTTCTACCATGCGCAGGAAGTCTTCGCGGCTGCCGTATTCGCTATCCACGCTGTAATAGTCCACCACATCGTAGCCGTGATAACTGGGCGATTGAGTGATGGGCATCAGCCAGATGCCGGTGATGCCCAGGTCGCTGGTGGTGGCTGGGTCACCATCGTTGAGATAATCGAGCATTTCGGTAATGCCGTTGAAATCGCCCACGCCGTTGCCATCGGAGTCTTTGAAACTGCGCACAAAA
>CAZNCT010000035.1:10094-27992 GCA_964571615.1 uncultured Anaerolinea sp.
TAGAAGACGGCGTCATTCCACCAGCCGGGTTCCAGGCCGGTCAGGTTGCCGGGTTCGCCGGTCGGGCGGACGGTTGGGGCCGCTTCTGTGGGTGTCTGGGGTTCGGCGGTTGGCAGGGGTACCGGGGTTGGCGTGGTGGCAGGGGCACAGGCGGTCAGGAAGGTCAGGAGCAGCAGGGTACAGATAAGCAGTTTTTTCATCGGGTAGTCCTTTTTGTTGTGCCGGGCTGGGGCCTGGCAAACAGGAAAAAGGCGGGAGTTCCTCCCGCCTTTTCTTGCTTATGCCACCAGCACCAGGGCCGATTGGGGAGGCAGGTTGAGGCTTAAGGCCCCATCGGCAAGGCTGAATGTTCCGGCCCCGGCGGGCCAGGCGGCCTGGTAGGTTTGAGATGCCAGTTTGGCGGCGGGCAGGCTGAGGGTGGCGCGTTCCTTTTTGCTGGCGTTGAAGGCCACGATGAGTTCCTGTCCGTCCAAGCGGCGGCGGTAGGCAACCACATCCCCATGCGCGTGCAGGAAGGTGAAATCGCCCGTGCGCAGGGCGGGGTAGGCGTGACGCAGGGCTGTGGCGCGGCGATAGAACTCGTGCAGGGGGTGCGGGTTGGCCTCGAATTTATCCCAGGGGAAGGCCTCGCGGCAGAACGGGTCTCCGCCTGCGGATAGACCGGCTTCGTCGCCGTAGTAGATGCAGGGCGCGCCGGGCATGGTCATCTGGCACAGAACCGCCAGGCGGAAGGCCGCTTCGTCATCACGCACTAGCCATAGGGCGCGCGGCATGTCGTGGCTGTCGAGCATGTTCATCTGGGCGGTGTTGATTTCCCAGTCGTAGCGATGGAAGAGTGTCTCGATGTCTTTTTTGAAATGCTCGGCGCTGATGGGTTTCCAGTGCAGGTCGGGGTGATGCCATTCGTTCAGGTGATGGCGGCCAAAGAAGGTCAAAATGGGCCCGGTAATCTGGTAGTTCATGACGGCGTCGAACATATCGCCTTGCAGCCAGTGGGCGGCCTCGTGCCAGATTTCGCCGACGATGTAGGCTTCGGGGTTGACGCTCTTGACCACCTGGCGAAACTCGCGCCAGAATGAGTCATCTTTGATCTCTTCGGGCACGTCGAGCCGCCAGCCGTCCGCGCCGAACTCCAGCCAGTGACGGGCAACCTGCATGATGTAATCGCGCACCCCGGGGTTGTCGGTGTTGAATTTGGGCAGGGAGGCGTGCCCCCACCAGGCGGCGTAGTTGGGTTTCTGGCTGGCGTCGTTGGGGTAGGCGTAGAGCGGGTAGTCGTGGACGTGGAACCAGTCAATGTAAGGCGAATCGCCGCCGTTTTCCATGATGTGGTGAAAGGCCCAGAAGCCGCGTCCGCAGTGATTGAAGACACCGTCAATGACAATTTTCATGTTGCGCTTGTGGGCTTCATCGAGCAGGGCGCGGAAGGCGGCTTCACCGCCCAGGAGCGGGTCGATTTCCAGAAAGTTGTAGGCGTTATAGCGGTGGTTGGAAGCCGCTGAGAAAATCGGGTTCAGGTAGATGGCGGTTACGCCCAGGTCTTTCAGGTAATCGAGCTTTTCGACCACGCCGTACAGGTCGCCGCCCTGGTAGCCTTGTTCTTCGGGCGGCGCGCCCCAGGGTTTGAGTTTGATGCCGCGCACATGGCGGGTCTGCTCACTGCGCCGAAAACGGTCGGGAAAGATTTGGTAAAAGACGGCGTGCTTAACCCACTCAGGGGTCTGGATGTTGATGGTCATGCGGTGATTGCTCCTTGGTTTAGTATCAGTACACGATTTCACGGATGACACGGATTTACACGAGTAGAACCATATTTTTACGCCCAAGGGCACTTAAAATAAGAAATCCGTGAACTTCCGTGTGCCAAAGGCCCGTGTAATCGGTGTACGAAAGCTCTCTACTCTCCCAATACGGAAGAATTTTGGATTTGTATGTTGCCGCCCACTGGCAAGCCGCTCGGCACGCTGGCCGGGACGGTGTGGGCCAGGTTGGTGGCGCTGGGCGAGGTCAGGCTGCGCAGGAAGGCCATCAGGTCGGCAAATTCGGCCTGGCTGAGTTCAATGCCTTCACTGGCCGATTCTGATTTGGTCGCCAGAATGGCGTTGATGACTTCAGGGTCATCCTGGCACATGCCTTGCAGGGCGGCGGGGGCCAGTTGGGCCGGGTCGTAGGCTTTCAGCCCGGCAGTTGGGTTGAAGTGGTGTCGGACTGCATCTTCAAGCGAACGGAAGGCGCCGTTGTGCATGTATGGCCCGGTGATTTCGACATTGCGCAGGGGCGGCGTGCGGAATTTGTAGCGGTCACAGTTGTTGCCGGTCTCACGCGCCCGCCCCAGGTCGAAGGGTTGTTCACGGCCTTTGCCCGGGCCAAGTTGCGGCACAAGCAGGTTGTAAAACTTCTGGTCGGTCAGGAGCGGCCCGCTGTGACAGGTAGCGCATCCGGCTTTGCCGTAGAACAAAATGGCGCCGCGTTTTTGCTGTTCGCTCAGGGCATCCTGCTCTCCGGCCAGGTAGCGGTCGAAGGGGCTGTCTAAAAAGGTGAAGGTGGTCGCCTGGTAGGCCGACATCGCATTGGCAGCGTGCACAAAGGTCAGTTCTTCCGTTGGAACATCGGGATAAGCGGCGGCAAACAAGGCAACATAAGCCGGAATGGCTTTCAGGCGCACCATCAACAGCCGCCAGATTTCGCGGGCGCGGTAATCGGGCACCATCGCAAGTTCATTGACCTGACCGAAAATATCACGGTCGCCACGCAAACCGCGCATTTCATCGCGCGAGGTAACCGGGAACATGGCCTGGGCTGCCAGCAGGTTATCCAGTCCGGGCAGCAGGCGGTCGCTGGCCGGGGTGTGAAAGCCGCCATTGGGCAGGACAAAAGCGCGGCCATCCAGAAAGAGCGTTTGCCATTCTTCGTGGCCCAGGTTAAAGACCGGCGGGGCGTTGCGCGGCACAAAATCGCGGCGTTCTTCGGGCGCACCCGTTCCAGTCCCAGCCCAAAACCGCCCGTGCCAATTGGCAGCGAGAGATTATCGCCGGTGCCCAGCAACGGATGGTGACAGGTGGCGCAGGATGTATCGCGGTTGCCGCTCAGTTCCGGGTCCCAAAACAGGGCTTCGCCGAGTTTGACCAGTTCGGGCGAGGCGGCGGGCCGGTTGGTGGGCAGGCGCGCCCCGGCCTGGGCCATCAACCCGGCCAGTTGCTGGTCGCGGGTGAGGGGGATGGGATGAGTGAACAGGAAAACCGCCGCCGCAAGCGCGAAACTGGCCCCAGAGAGAGTCAGGGCGCGGGCTTTTTTCTCGGAGCGGACTCCCATCAGCAGGGTCAGCAGGCCAAAGGTCATCAGTCCACCCGTGAGCGCGGCCCCGGCCTGGGGCAGTGTGGGCAGCGGCAGAGAGGTCTGCGCTGAGGGTTGCGCCGCTACGGCCCGCTCGAGTTTTTGCAGGCTGCTGCTGCCGCTGAGGGGATATTCCAGCCCGTAGCGCTGACCGGCGCTAACATTTTTGAAGGTTTGCAGGGTGCCATCGGGCCAGCGGATGGTGACATCGGCTCGTTTGTGTTCTCCCAGACCAAAGTAGAGCGTCATTTCGTTGCCCGCCGCTACCGATGTGCCGCTAATAATCTCCTGCATTTGGGTCAGGCCGTCGGGGGTGGTCAGGTAGGCCCGCGCGCCAATCGCGTCGCGGTTGACCGGCCCGCCGCCGGTCAGTTCGAGTGCCAGCCAGTTGGCCTGGCTGGAGCGCCCGGCCCGGTTTTCATAAAGGCGGTAACCTTCATCGGCGTTGCCGACCAGTAAATCTACCCAGCCATCCTGGTTGTAATCGGCGTAGGCCACCCCAATGCTCATGCGCACATCGGAGGCTTCGTTGTCGCACGAAACTTCGCTAAACGTGCCATCGGCGTTGTTGCGAAAGAGTTTGTTCGAGCCAATGTCACGGTGATTGGTCGTATCGGCAATTGCCAGGTACAGGTCGCGCCAGCCGTCGTTGTCATAATCTACAAAAACTGCGCCCCAGCCAATCCCATTCGGGACGCGCACTCCGGCGGCCTCGGCCACCTCGTGAAAGGTGCCGTCGCCGTTGTTCTGGAGCAGTTCCATGGGGCCAACGTTGGAGTAGTAGTAATCCAGGTCGCCGTCGTTGTCGTAGTCACCAACGGCCAGGCCCATGCCAAAGACCTTTGAGTCCGCGCCGGCCTGAGGGGCCACCTGAGTGAAGCACCAGCCGCTGCAGCCGGGGCCATCGTTGCGCCAGAGTTTATTGCCGATTGGGTTGACAAATTCGTCATTGACCAGGTAGATATCCAGGTCGCCGTCGTTGTCGTAATCGTTGAAACTGGCGACAAACCCGGCGCCGTTCATGCCGCCGCCCAGGTAATCAGAAACGTTGCTAAAAGTTCCGTCGCCGTTGTTGCGGTACAGGCGGTCCACGTCGCCATCCATCGAGCGGCCGCATTTGGGGTAGCAAGACCAGTTGGCGACATACAGGTCGAGCCAGCCGTCGTTGTCAAAATCGCCCCATGAGGCGGTTTTGCTATTGTTTTCATTGTTGATGCCTGCGGCATGGGTGACATCGCGGAAGCCCTGGCCGTTTTCGTTTAGGAAGAGGGTATCCTGGCCCCAGTTGGCGACGTACAGGTCGAGCCAGCCGTCGTTGTTGTAATCGGCAAAGACCGCGCCGTTACTGTAGACAGCGGCCAGGGAGACCTGTCCAGACAGCGGCGACAGGCTGAAGGTGCCATCGCCGTTGTTGCGGTAAAGGTGATTGGGGCCGCCCGAATCGGTCACATACAAATCGACCCAGCCATCGCGGTCATAATCGCCCCAGGCTTGCCCGGCGGTCATCTCAATACTGACCACGCGATTATTGACAATTCCGGCCTGGCGGCTGACATCCACAAAGATCGGTTCTTCTGGCTCACGAGACTGGCCGATTAAGTCGAGATAGCCCTGTTGAAGCAACAGGGCTATCCCCACCAGAGAAGAAATCAGGAGCGCAAGCATGCCCCGCATAGACTGTTATTCCTTAACTGCGCCAGCTGTCAGCCCGCCTGCAATCTGGTCCTGGAGCGAAAGATAGGTAATCATGATGGGCAGGGCGCCAATCAGGGCGCCAGCGGCAAAGACGCCCCATTTTTTGTCGAACTGACCGGCAGTGAAGATTTGCAGGCCGACCATCAGGGTGTACTGGTTAATGTCGGTCAGCAGGATGCGGGCCAGCAGGAAGTCGCCATAGGTACCGATGAACGACAGGATGCCGATGACCACCAGGATAGGCCGCAGAAGGGGCAGGAGCAGGTTCCAGAAAATCTGGAAGTTGGAGGCGCCGTCCACCATGCCCGATTCGTCAATGGCGCGCGGAATGGTATCCAGGAAGCCTTTCATCAGCCAGATGTTGATGCCCATCGAGCCGCCCAGGTAAACCATAATCAGCCCGGCGTGCGTGTTCAGGCCAAGCCACGGAATGATTTGCCCGAACTGGAAAACAATCACATAGATGGCGACGATGGCCAGGATGTTCGGGAAAGATTGGATCAGCAGGATGGCCTTGAGCATGGTGATGCGGCCCTTGAAGCGCAAACGCGAGAAGGCGTAGGCCGCCAGGGTCGTCAGGGTCAGGCTCAAGACCGTTGAAATGCCGGCAACTTTGACCGAGTTGAACAACCAGCGCCAGTAGTTGAGTTCGCCAAACGAGAAGTTGGGGTCGAGGTTGAACAGGCGCTCGTAATTCTTGATGCCCGCCTGAACGGGAATCAGGCTTTGGGTGGACAGCGAGTTGGTGTTATCGAAGGAGGCCGAGATAATCCACAGCACCGGGAAGATGGCGAAGATAATCAGAAAAACGGCCACAACCAGGCGCACTGCCACGCTGAAGCGCTTTTGAAACTTTTGCGAACCAAACAGAGTTGGCTGCTGGGCTTGACTGAGATTAGACATTTTCGCTTACCTCCTCCCACATCTTGGTATAACGGAACTGGAACAGGGTAATCGCGCCAACAATAAAGAACAGGATGAACGAGATGGCAGAGGCCAGGCCATATTGCACGCCGCGTCCGCCGCTTGCAAAGGCCAGGTTGAAGACGTAACTAATCAGGATGTCGGTATAACCTGCCTGGGTGCTTGCGCCCGGAATCGGGGGGCCGCCGCCGATGAACAGGTAGATAATCCCGAAGTTGTTGAAGTTGAACAGGAACGAAGCAATCAGCAGGGGGCCGACTGCCACAAGCAGGAGCGGCAGGGTGATGGATGTAAAGCGCTTCCAGTTGCCCGCGCCGTCAATCGTTGCCGCCTCGTACAGGTCGGAGGGAATGGATTGCAGCGCACCGCTGGTAACCAGCATCATGTAAGGGAAGCCCAGCCACAGGTTGACCAGCAAAACCGCCACCCGCGCCCAGAAGGCTTCGGTCGTCCAGGGGGGCGCCCAGCCAAACAGGTCGCTAATCATGCGGTTGATGACACCAAACTCAGGGTTGAGCATACCGCGCCAAATCAGGATGGTGATGACGCTGGGAATGGTGTAGGGAATCAGCAAGAGCGTGCGAATGAGTTTTTTGAGCGGGAAGTCTTTGTCGTTGTACATGATGGCGATGGACAGGCCCAGCGCAAACGTCGAAATCACGCTCACCAGCGGGAAGATAAAGTTCCAGATCAGGATGGTGACCAGCGGGCCGCGCAGGGCCGGGCTGGTCAGGAAGTTGACAAAGTTTTCCAGCCCAATTTCAACCCGGAAGCCGGGCTTGATGGTTTTGCCATCTTTGGTTGTAAAGGTGCCCTTGACGTTGTTGTAAATGTCACCGTTGGATTGGTCAATCATCGCGTCCCGCTCAGGGTCATAGACGTAGCGTTGTTGCAACGCTGCGGCGGTACGCGGTGAACTGATTTGCACCTGAATGCCATCGGGGATGCCAAAGACGATGTTGGGCAGGTTCTTGTCCGCGGCGGCCAGCAGGGTGTTCAGACGGGTATATCCGTCAATGCTGACGGGTACGCCGCGGCTGTCGGCTTCGCCAATGCCCGGGTCGCCCGGTTTGGCGGGCAGAATTTCTTCATCCTGGCGGGCCAGGAAGGTGTTCCCCTGCTGGTCAATCAGCCAGACGGCGTATTTGCCATCGGGGGCCTGAAAAGCCGTCCAGGTGAAACTGGCAGCGCCTTCGGGCAGATATTTGACTTTTTCAATCAGAGGAATGGCTTGTTCTTTGGTCAAAAGGTGTCCGTCGCCGTAATTGGTAAAAGCAATATACAGCGTGAAGACCATTGGGTAAACGACCAGAAGAATGAGGAACCCCAGACCAAATGCCATCCAGCGGAAGGGGTAGGCTTGTGGAATCAGGAAAATCACATTGAACATTACCGCAATGATGCCAACCACCACGGCAATCTGGTTAAAACCAAGCGAGAGCGCATTTTGGATGAACCAGAGCGCGCCCGCATCGAAAACCAGGATAAACAAGATTCGGATGAAAAGCCAGAAGGGATTTTCGGAAGACTTTTGTGCTTTTTTTGCTTCGGTCATAGCAACGCCTCCTGCACAGGTTGGGGTAGATGGGGAAACGGTGGCATTATGTGCAAAAAAGACAACGATAAATAATTGCTTTTGTAAAAATTGCCCTTCCCCATTTTAGCATGGATGCCGGGGAAACTCCCCGGCATCCATTTTGATACCGTATTTCTTATTCGACGACGACTTCAACCAGGTTGGTGGCGGGGTCGTACACGAATGAGACCTTGCTATCAGCGGCCAGTTCGAGGACGTAGTTGGGGCCGTCCTGCTTGCCGTCGCTGCCGTAGTTGGTCGTCCAGGAGCCGTCGAGGGCAACCTTGAACTCATACTTGCCAGCGGGCAGGCTGAAGGGGCCAGAGCGCCACAGGCCATCATCGCCCTTGGTCATCTGGGTGGCGGCGCACTCGGGCTGCCAGTCACCGGGGCAGCCAGCGGCGGCCTGGTACGAGCCGGGCACGTTGACCATGCCGGTCAGCGGGTTGGCAATCAGGTTGCGGACTTTGGCGGCGGCTTCCTTGAGCGCGGTGGCGGCATCCTGCTTGCCATCGCGGGTCAGGACAATCGCGCTATCCCAGTTGCCCCAGACAGAGCCCATGGCGGGGATGGCGGGCATCATGGTGGCGTTGGCGCCAGCGGTGCCCATGGCCAGCAGGTCGGGGTCATCGGTCTTGGCGAGCACGGGCAGGTAGGCCGAGGGGCGCTTGCCAGCCTGGTACAGTTCCATCATCACTTCTTCAGTGGCAACGAACTCGGTCAGGAAGGCCTGAGCCAGCAGGGCGTTCTTGCTCTGGGCATTGATGAAGATGCCCTGGGTGCCAGCGAACGGAGCGCCGGGGCCGGCGGGGCCAGCCGGGAACTGATCAGCAATCGCGTACGGGACGCCCGATTCGCGGATGCGGTCGAGAGCCCACGGGCCAGCCATGATGAAGGCCGATTCGCCGGTTTCAAACAGGGCGTGGTTGTTGGCCCAGTCCCAATCCGACGGGAAGTTGCCCTTGGCAACATTTTCCTGCATGAAGGTGGCGCCGGCAATCATGCCTTCGCTATCCAGGCCGAGGTCCTGGGGATTCCAGTTGCCATTGGCATCGCGGCCAAAGATGTAACCACCAAAGGCGGTGTAGAGCGGGTACAGGTCATAGGTGGTGCCGGTGACCGACATGACATAGGTGACTTTGCCTTCGGCTTTGAGGGCTTCACCAACCGAAATCACCTCGTCCCAGGTCTTGGGGGCTTCGGCAACCAGGTCGGTGTTGTAGAAGAAGCCCAGGTTTTCGGTCGCGTAGGGCATGCAGTACAGTTTGCCATCGAAGGTGCAGGCGCCGAGGGCCACGGGGGCGAAATCGTCGGCTTTTTCGCCGAGGTCAATTTCGGCCAGCAGGCCATTGGCAACCAGGGTACCGGCCTGGTCATGCGGAACACCGAACAGAATGTCGGGGCCTTCGCCAACCGGGGCGGCCAGTTGGAAGTCATCGCGCAGGGAGGCCTTCAGAACAACCTGGAGCTCGAGGTTGTAGGCTTCCAAAACCTTGGGGGCCAGCTTCTGCAAAATCGGGGCGCGAGTGTCATCGGCCCAGACAACCAGGGTGCCAGCCGGGGCTGCAACAGTCGGGGCCTCGGTGGGGGCTTCGGTCGGGGCAGCCTGGGTGGGAGCAGCAGTGGCCTGAGGGGCCTGGGTTTCGGTCGCAGCCGGGCCACAGGCGGCCAGGGCGAACGTGGCGACCAGCAAGAGGCTGATCACGATCAGGAACTTCTGTTTCATTTCTCTTTCTCCTTTATAAGGTACAGGGGTTTGCTTGAAGCGTCCAAGACGCGCTTCTACGAGATTGGGTGGTGGGCTGAAGCCCTTTTGAAACTGGTTGGGGCACATCACCTCCTTTGGCGCTCAAAGAATAATCGCAAAAACGAGACGATTATTCATCATGCAGGACAAGTGACAGCGATGCAGGTTTGTTTGTTAATGTTGCTTACATTCCATTTGGCTATTTTGCAAACCAGGCGGCTATCCTGCCCTTTTATTGGCTGATAAGGCGGTTTGCAGCTTGACTTATGTTATCATCTTTTTCTGTTTTGTCAAGTAATCTAACAATGTATTTTGCCTGTTTGCCGATGGGGTTGAGATTAGCCTATATTATAATTTCCAAATTAGGAGAGAACTTATCGCAATATTGATTCCTTATTTTTCATTAAGGAAAAGTGTGTTTGGGTTCTATTTTAGAGAAAGGATTGGATATGAAAAAGTTTTTCCTGTGGGGCGGTTTGTTCCTGCTGGTGCTCGGGTTGGCGGCCTGCAATTTGCCTGCCTCGACTCCCGCCACCCCCACCTGCCCAACTGCAGGGCTTCTCCCGCCCGTGCTGGTGGCTCCTCACAATGAAGGTGTGGCGGCTTCGCTCTCTCCCAGCCTGATATGGGCTTACCCCGACTCATCCTGCAACCCTGAAGGCTACCGCATAGACCTTTCGGTGGATGCGGATTTTGCCGACACCCGCCTGAGTGGTGGGGCAGGCGGCTCGGCAACCACCTGGGCACCGGCCACTGAATTGCAAAATTGTCAGGTGTATTACTGGCGGGTGGCGGCGATTAACGGCACCACGCTTGGCCCCTTTTCAGAAGCGCAGACCTTTCAGGTCAACGTAGATGGCTCTTGCGCGCCGCCCGCGCCCCCGCCCTCGGCCAGTATTTCGGGAGTGGTCTGGCATGACCTGTGCGCGCCTCCTGCCGAAAGTGGCGCCCTGCCCCCGGCAGGCTGCGTGGCCCTGCCTGGCGGCGGGTTTGCTGCCAACGGCATCCGCGAGCCGGGCGAACCCGGCATTGAGGGGGTAGAAGTCAATTTGCATTTTGGCGCCTGCACCGACCCCGTGGTTGCCAGTCTGCGCACCGGCCCGGGCGGCGAATATAATTTCGATGGTATTCTGGCTTTTGGCCCGCATTGTGTTTCGGTGGATGCTCTTTCCTCTGTCAATGAACCCATCCTGATTCCTGGCGGCTGGACTGCGCCGGCAGGAACAACCACCCCCCTGGCGCAGGCGGTTGTCTCTCTGGCCAGTGGCGATAACCTGAGCAGCGATTTTGGTTGGGATTATCAGTTCTTACCGGCTGTTTCGGCCCCGGCTGCCCCAACCGCAACCCCCGAAAGTGAAGTTTTCAGTGTCAACACTGGCGCCAATTGCCGCCGCGGCCCCGGAACCGTGTATGACGTTGTGACGGCTTTCCCCGAAGGCACCCGTCTTAAGGTCGTTGGGCGCAGTAACGATGGCAGCTGGTGGCTGGTGCAAATTCCGAATAACACCGAACGCTGCTGGATTTCAAATGTGACCGGCACGTTCACCGGCAATCCATCTGTTCCTGCGGTGGTTGCTGCGCCGCCAACCCCCACCCCGGTGCCTGACACCACGCCCCCCAGCCTGAGCGGCGCGGCGGCTTCGGTCTTGACTCTCTATTATGCCAGCAATGCCTGCGGCCCGACGGCGGTCGAGATTACCGTAAAAGCCACCGACCCCTCTGGAATTAAGGATGTGGTCTTGCGTTATCGCTATGTGGGCCCGGCTTATTTCGGTGTCTGGCGCACCGCCAGCGCGGCAAGCGTTGTTGGAGATGAGTTTAAGTTCAGTCTCAACGTGGCCAATGAAGCCATTTCAGACATGCAAGCCCTGAATGGAACTTTTGAATATCAATTCATTGCGACCGATAAAGCCAACAATAGCGTCACATCCCCCGCTACACCGCTGAGCATTACGCTTAACTACTGCCAATAGACCGCAGCAGATTTTCCAATTTTTCAGCCAGCGCTTCACGGCTGAAATGCGCCTCCAGGTATGTTCGCCCGACCAGGCCCATCCGCAAGGTTTCATCGCGGTTGGCAGCCAGCCGGGCGACGGCCTCGGCCAGCGCCGCCGGGTTGCCGGGTTGCGCAAACACCCCGCAGCCCGCCGCCTCGACCACCTCGCGAATCACGCCGTCAATCGCCAGCACCACCGGCCTGCCTGCCGCCATATAATCGAAGACTTTGTTCGGGTAGGTGGTTTTATACTCGTCAATTGGCTTCAAAATTGCCAGGCAGGCATCGGCGCCAGCCAGCGCAGCCGCCATTTCCGTTTTCGGTACCGGCGGCAGAAAAGTCACATTTTTCAACCCAAGGTCAGCCGCATAACTTTGCAGGTTGGCCTTTTCTTTTCCATCGCCCAGAAAAACAAACTGAATTCGGGCGTCTGCCTCGAGTAGTTTGGCGGCATCCAGCACCACTGTCAGGTCGTTTGAGATTCCGTGCGCCCCGGCATACAAGACCACAAATTTGTTCTTAAGATGATTTTTTTGCCGGAACGGGTGCCCGTTATCGAGCGGATTGAACATCCCCGGGTCGGCGCCGTTCGGAATGAGTTCGACGGAACGCGCTCCGCGACCCGTAACATGGGCCACGTACCCCGGGCTGTTGACCATCATCTGGTCGGCGCGCTGGTAGAGGAACTTTTCCAGCCACAACGAGAGTTTAATCAGGGTTGGGTTTTTGAGCACCCCGACCGCAATCGCAAAATCGGGCCACAGGTCGCGCACCTCGAACAGGAACTTGGCTCCTTTCAGCCGCGCCAGCAGCCAGGCTGTTACGCCCTGGAAAATTGGCGGCGAGGTGCCCCAGACCACATCCACATTTTTAACGCCCAGGCCGGTAAAGAACGATGAAACCATAAACGAGAAAAAAGCAAACACGCGGTGGACAAAAGATTTGTGCAACGCCTGGTAGGTGTAGGTGCGCAGGATGGTGATGCCGCCCGCCCCTGAATTCCGTTCGGCGATGGGGGCGGAGTTTTTACCCGTTAAATAACTGACAGGCGAGGCAATCACTGTCACCTTATGGCCTTTTGAAACCAAAAAGCGTGCCAATTCATGATGGCGCGTCCCGCCGGGTTCATCGAGCGCGGCAAAAGCCTGGTGGATGAGGAGAATGTGCATGAGGGTGGTTGCTAAGCGGTTATCAGGGATTCGAAACAAAAAGTGTGAATTACAAATTACCAAACTGGAATTCACTCACAAAACCGACATTCCCCGCCGATTGTACTTCAACCGCCAGCGAAAGCGCGGGGACTTTGAGGCTGTACGTCGGCGAGAACCAGCCGCGCAGGGGGTCGGGGTCGCCAGCACGGGCCAGGGAGTAAGTGGGTATTGGGGATTGGGGCGTGGAGATTTGCAGGTTAAGCCGCCCGGCTGGCAACTTTAATCTCATTTCTAGCCTCTGTTCTCTTGTCTCTAACTCGTACTCCCCATCTGGCAGCAGCCAGTGCAGGCGAAATGTATGCGGCTTGTTGCTCAGGTTGAGCAGTTCGTCTTCGACTTGCCAGTGGTCGGCATGGAGAGCGGTGACGGTGCGGGTGTGGCGCACACCCAGCCGGGCATAGGCGTAGTGACGGGCAGACAAACTGCCTGGCTCAGACTTGACCCGGTTCGCGTCGGCCCGGTCGAGGTACAGGAAGCGGCTGGCGCGGGTGAACTGGTCGAGGCCATCGACGGTGACGGTGTTGTGGAAAAAAGCCGCCGTCAGTGGGTTATCCCAGGGCGGGGCGGCGTTGTAGTGGAAGGTGCCAGGGTCGAGGGTAATGTTCTGTCCGCGCCACCACAGGTCGAGGTGCAACAGGTCGGCGTGACCAGGGCGGGAGTTGAATCGCACCGTCCGCAGGTAAGCCCAGGCATGTTCGGAGGCTTGCAGGGTGGCCGGGTAGAGCCCCAGGATGCGCAAGTCGGAGGGTTTGGCCGACTGAACTTTTAATTTTTCATTTTCGACGCCAAACCAGAGTGACATCTCGTCCCAGGGGCCGGGCGGCAGGCTGTAGCCGAGAAACGCTCGCGCCGCCGCCTGCACCACCGGGCGGTAGTCTTCAAAGGGCAGGTTGGTCAATGGGAAGATGTACGCGCCATCGTTGGGGCCGAGGTTGGGGACTTTGCCGCTCTCGAAATCGAGCAGGCAGTAGAGCCAGTGGGCTGCCAGGGACAGGTTTTCGCGGGCCATCACGTCATTCCTGTAAGACCATCGGGACGATACGCGAGGGCTGTAGTTGCCCGAAGCACTGCCCCGTTGCGAAGAGGAGATTGCTTTGCTGGACTTCGTCCCGCTCGCAATGACATGAATCCACAACGCCATTTGCAGCATCAGGCGGTGGTAGTTGCTGGAGTGCTGGACGTACTCACCGGTGGAGTCGATTTGGTGTTTGAAGCACCATGAGAGCCATTTTTGTCCGCTTGCCTGCCAGGCTTCGGCTTGCGGGTGGCCGCGCAGGGCAACGGAGGCGGTGTAGAGCGCGGCGGCTTCGGTCAGCAGGTGGTTGTTGTTTTGGGCGCGGGCATAAACCAGGGTGGGGACGATGCGGCTGGCGTGCAGGCCTATCGAAACAGCCAGGTTAGCGAGGCGGTTCGGCGTGGTGTGTTCCGAACCGCGGAAAACGGCCCCGGCGAAAGCAAAAGCAATTAAGCGGAACCCGACTTCCTGGGCAGATGTCCAATTTTCCCCAAAAAAGGGCGGGTTTTGGGCCTGGAAGGTCTCGAAATAACGCCAGAAGGCGGCGGGGTAGCGCTCGTCGCCGGTGGCCTGCCAGGCGCGCGCGAGCGTGAAGGCAAAGCCAAAGCGGGCGGGTTCCCAGGTCAGTTTGATGTCGCCGGGGTGTGGACGGGTTTCGAGTTCTGTCCAGTGGGTTTGCGGCGAGGGCGGGGCGAGTTGGATGGGCACGGGCGGCCCGCCGAAGGCGCGGAAGTGGCCGCCAACCACTTCATCGGCCTCGCGGCGCAGGTGGGCGAGGCCCTCGGCGCCCAGGCTGGCGAGCAGCGTTTCGCGCCCGGGCAGAGGCAGGGAGAAGTCGAATGCCGCGGGGTGGGGCGTGGCGTCTTCACTGCGGCGGTAGTGACCGCTTTTCAGCCCGAGTTTGTAGAGCGCAAGCAGTCCAACCTGGGTTGGGCCAAGTTCGTAGGCGGCTTTGAGGGCGGTGCGGAGACGCCGGAGAAGGCTCATAGGTCTGGAGCGTTAGCTTTTTTCAATGTAGTTCACGCCAGGCACTTCTTTGAAGTGGGCGTCTTGCGTCCAGAGCGTGGCGCGGAAGTGTTGGGCGGTGGCCAGAATCATGCTATCTGCCATCGGGAGTTTGTACCGGATGGACAGTTCGGCGGCTTCAAGCGCAATGGAGGCGTCCAGTTCGATAATTTTGCCATCGGACATGATGGCAACTGCCTCGCGGGCGGCTTCACGGCTGGCGTTTTGAGCCAGTTTTTTATAGACTTCGTAGAGGGTGATGGTAGGGACAAGCAGTTCTTCGGGGTTCTGAACGGCTTGCTCAAAAAAATCGGCGTTGGTCAGGTTGCCGAGGTATTCCAACCAGCCAGATGAGTCGATGACATTCATCGCGCTTCGTCCTGTTCGGGTTCGATGTGCGCATCAATGCCTTTCAGGTAGCCGCGCGCATTTTTGACATCGGGAACGACCACAATGTGAATGTCATTGTCGTAGCAGATGAACTTAACCCGTTGCCCGGGCTTGATGTTGAATTTCTCGCGGATGTCTTTGGGGATGACAACCTGGTATTTTGTAGATACGGTTGTTGTTTCGATCATGATTTTTCTCCGATTACGATAAAACGTAATACGATTTTATCATGAACTCAACCGGCAAGATTTTTCAGCCCGTCTTCATCCAAAATCGGGATGCCGAGCGATTGGGCTTTTTGCAGTTTTGAGCCGGGATTTTCGCCTAGCACGAGGTAACTGGTCTTTTTGCTGACCGAATCGGTGACTTTGCCGCCATGCGATTCGATAAATTCTTTGACGCCTTCGCGCGATAGCGTTGGCAGTGTGCCGGTGACAACAAAGGTCAATCCGCCCAAAGACTGATTACTGCTTACTGATGACTGTTGACTGGCAACCGGCCAAACGCCAGCGGTTTTCAACTTCTCCAGCAGGGCGCGGTTGGCGGGACGGCCGAACCAATCGACAATTGATGCGGCAGTGTTGGGGCCAAAGCCTTCAATGGCTTGCAGGTCGGCCAGGCTGGCGGCTGAAAGCGCATCGAGACTGCCAAAGTGCTGGGCCAGGTCAGCGGCGGCGACTTCGCCCACGCCGCGAATGCCGAGCGCGGTAATCAACCGGTTGAGCGGGCGCGATTTGGAATCCGCGATGGCGGCCAGCAGGTTGTCGGCTTTTTTATCGGCAAAACCTTCCAGCGCCAGCAATTGTTCCTTCGTCAGGAAATACAAATCGGCCACATCGCGCACCAGTCCGGCGGCGATGAGTTGTTCGACAATTTTGATTCCCAGCCCGCTGATGTCCATCGCGCCGCGCGAGACGTAATGCTCCAGGTTGCGGATGAGTTGGGCCGGGCAGGCGGCGTTGACGCAGTACCAGGCCACCTCGCCCTCGAAATGCTCCACCGGCTGGCCGCAGGCCGGGCAGGTTTGGGGCGGCGCGTAGGGGCGCTCTTCGCCCGTGCGAACATCCACGACCGGCCCGATGACGTAGGGAATGACCTCGCCCGCGCGTTTGACCAGCACCCGGTCGCCAATGCGGATGTCTTTTTCGGCGATATAGTCAAAGTTGTGCAGGGTGGCGTTCCTGACGATGACGCCGCCGATTTCCACCGGCTCCAGCGCGGCGCGCGGGGTCAGCACGCCGGTGCGCCCCACTTCGACCTCGATTCCGAGCAGTTGGGTGGTCACTTCGCGGGCCGGGAACTTGTAAGCCACCGCCCCGCGCGGGTCCTTGCCCACGAAACCGAGCTCATCAGCCAGGCGCAGGTCATCGAGTTTGATGACGAAGCCGTCGGCTTCGTAGCCGAGTTCGTCACGGCGGTTTTCCCAGCCCTGAACGTACTCAAGCGCCGCATCGAGCGTGTCGAAGCGCTGGGCCACATCGGTCACGGGGAAACCGAGCGCCTTGAGCCACTGTAACAGTTCCCACTGGGAAGTTATCCAGTTTTCAGGTTTTCCGGTTGACCGGTCAACCGGAAAACCTGAAAACTCATAATACACCACCTGATAGACCAGAATCGTCAGCGGGCGGCTGGCGGTAATGGCAGGGTCGAGCTGGCGCAGTGACCCGGCGGCAGTGTTGCGGGGGTTCAGGTAGGTTTTTTCGCCAGCCTCGGCCAGCCGGGTGTTCAGGGCTTCAAAATCGCGGTTGGTGATAAAGACCTCGCCGCGCACCACCAGGTATTCTGGTAATTGGGAATTGGTAATTGAAGACTGCGGCGAACTTTCAAACAAAGACAACTGCCCACTGCGTCCTGAATACTGATTACTGTTTACTGGATACTGCCCACTGGACACCGGAATCTGAAGCGGGATTGCCCGCACCGTGCGCAGGTTGGCTGTGATGTCCTCGCCGACCTCCCCGTCGCCGCGCGTTGCGCCCTGGACGAAAATCCCATCCCGATAGTGCAGGACAACGCTCAAGCCGTCAATCTTCGGCTCGACGACGAATTTGGCCGTTTCGACGCGCGAGTCCAGTTTACGAATGCGCTCATACCAGGCGCGTGCGTCTGCTGCGCCGAAAGCGTTTGCCAGGCTGAGAATCGGGCGCGGGTGACGCACCTTCTCAAATTTATCCGAGACGGCGGCCCCGGCGCGCTGGCTGGGCGAATCGGGCGTCACCCATTCGGGGTGTTCGGCTTCGAGGGCCTTGAACTCGGCCCAGAGTTTGTCATACTCCGCGTCGCTAATCACCGGCGCATCGAGGACGT
Organism: uncultured Anaerolinea sp.; assembly: GCA_964571615.1. Taxonomy (GTDB): domain Bacteria; phylum Chloroflexota; class Anaerolineae; order Anaerolineales; family Villigracilaceae; genus UBA8950. The sequence goes on from CAZNCT010000035.1 coordinate 27,294, forward strand.
GGTAGCGGTACAGGTGGAAGTTGATTTCTTGCTTGAGTTGGTTGTAGCGGGTGAAGGAATCCATAAAAACAATTATACTGACTCTGGGGTGGCACGGCGCTGGCGTTTTTGCCTCTGCCCGCTTTTCTGATACAATGCCCAAAAACAGACCATGACACAATTACTTACCGTAAATTCCGCTTCCCTTGAAGACGCTGCCATTCGCCAGGCTGCCGATGTTATTCGGCGCGGCGGCCTGGTGGCTTTTCCGACAGAGACAGTCTATGGCCTGGGGGCCAATGCTCTCGACCCGCAAGCGGTTGCGCGCATCTTCGAGGCCAAGGGCCGCCCGGCGTATGACCCGCTGATTGTGCACCTGGCGGGGCTTGAGGACCTGCCGCGGGTGGCGCGGGAAATCCCCGAGGTGGTTTATCGCCTGGCGGGGGCCTTTTGGCCCGGGCCGCTGACCCTGCTCCTGCCCCGGCAGGATATTGTCCCCGATAACGTGACTGCCGGGCTGCCCCGCGTGGCCGTCCGCATTCCGGCGCATCCGGTGGCCTGTGCCTTGCTCCAGGCCAGTGGGACGCCGATTGCCGCTCCCTCGGCGAACCGCTTTGGGCGCACCAGTCCGACCACAGCCCGGCATGTCTTGACTGACCTGGACGGACGGATTGACCTGGTGCTGGATGGCGGCCCGACCGACATTGGGGTCGAATCGAC
>CAZNCT010000036.1:0-18753 GCA_964571615.1 uncultured Anaerolinea sp.
ATTGAGCCAAGATTCCTGCTTTGCCAGACTCGTAAAAACGAACTCTAAAGTCAAGCTTGTAACCCCTGTTCAAAAAACGCCATTTTGTTCGTGAGCATTATATAATCAAAAGACACAACGGCCCCATGAGCACCCCCCCGATCCTTCGCCCCTCCCAAAAATCCATTCTGCGCTATCGCGGCGGCAAAATGGGCATTTCGGCTGTGCCAGGCGCGGGCAAGACCTTTACGCTTTCAGCCCTGGCTGCCCAAATCATCAGCAGTGGCGCGCTCAACATCGACCAGGAAGTGCTCATCGTCACCCTGGTCAACTCGGCAGTCGATAACTTTGCCAATCGCATCAGCGGGATGATTGAAAAGCGCGGCCTGATTCCACACCTCGGCTACCGGGTGCGCACCCTGCACGGGCTGGCACACGACATTGTGCGCGAAAAACCGGGCCTGGCCGGGCTGGAGGAGCGTTTTCAGATTATCGACGACCGCGAAGCAGAGACCATTCGCCGCGAAGCCGCCAACGCCTGGCTGGCCGCCAACGCCCAATTACTCATTACCAATTACGTCAAAGAAGACCTGAGCGAACCACAAATCACTCACATTCTCAATGATACAAAATATGGCCTGCCGCCATTGCTCCACAGCCTGGCCCTGGCCTTCATTCGCACCGCCAAAAACCACCGCCTGACCCCCGAAGCCCTGCGCGCCCGCCTGGACGAAGCCCCCGACCTGCCCCTGGCCCGCATGGGCTGCGAAATCTACGCCGATTACCAGCGCGCCCTGGCCTATCGCGGCGCGGTCGATTTCGACGATCTGATTCGCCTGGCCTATCAAATTCTCGACAGCGACGAAGACTACCTGGCCCGCCTGCAATACCGCTTTCCCTATGTGCTTGAAGATGAAGCCCAGGATTCCTCGCACATTCAGGAAGAAATTCTGCGCAAAATTGCCCCCAACTGGGTTCGCGTCGGCGACCCCAACCAGGCCATTTTTGAAACCTTCACCACCGCCGACCCGCAACTGCTCAAAGATTTTATTGCCAATGAAGCGGATAAAAAAGAAGAATTGCCCGTTTCGGGGCGTTCCCAGCCCTTCATCATTGACCTGGCAAACCAGCTCATCGACTGGGTAGCGGCTTCGCACCCCGAACCTGCCTGCCGCGATGCCCTCAGCCCTCCCTACATCCGGGCCGCCGCCGCTGATGACCCACAGCCCAACCCCGAACCCGACCCCGACGCCATCCGAATTATCGCCACCAAATACACCCCCGAACAGGAAGTGGAGGCGGTCGCCAAATCGCTCGAAAAATGGCTGCCCGACCACAAAGATTGGACAGTGGCCGTGCTTGTCCCACGCAACGCCCGCGGGGTTGATGTCGTCACCGAACTCAAAAAACGCAAGATTGACTATATCGAAATCATCAACAGCACCAACAGCACGCGCATGGCCGCCGGGGCGCTGGCAAACATCCTGGCCTACCTGGCAGACCCATCCTCGCCGCTCAAACTCTCCAAAGCCTACCAGGTCTGGCGGCGCGATTGGCGCGACGAGGAGTCCTTGCGAGCAGTGGTTCTGGCTGCGCAACAATCGGATGACGAAGCGGAGATTGCCGCATCGGGCGAAGCCCTGCTTGCCATGACCCAAAAAGCCGCCGAACTGCTGCGTAAAGTTGGCAACGTAGAGGACTATATCTTCCCGGCGGGTCACTCTGCCGAACTCCCCTTTGCCTTCTCCGATTCAGAAGCCGACCTGGCGCTCAAGAACGAACTGCTCGACTTCCGCGAAACCATCCGGCGCTGGCAGGCCGCCACCCTGCTGCCAATTGACCAACTACTGCTCACCCTGGCCCAGGAAATCTTCAGCAACCCTGCCGACCTGGCCCTGGCGCACAAACTGGCCATCGTCTTGCGCCAGAGCGCCGAAAGTCACCCCGCCTGGCGGCTGCCCGAACTGACCGCCGAACTGAGCGTCATCGCCAAAAACGAACGCCGCTTCATCGGCTTTTCCGAAGACGATTCCGGCTTCGACCCCGAAAAACATCGCGGCAAAGTCGTCGTCACCACCATGCACCGGGCCAAAGGTCTGGAATGGGATCGGGTGTACCTGATGTCGGTCAACAACTACGATTTCCCATCCCTGCAGCCCTACGATAGCTACATCTCCGAAAAATGGTTCCTGCGCCCGGCTGAAAGCGGGTCGAGCAGCGTCCGGTCGTCGAGTCACGAAGTGTATCAAGACGAAGGCCTACCGAGACCCGGCCTGAACCTCGAAGCCGAAGCCCTGGCCCAACTGCGCGCCCTGCTCTCGTCTGGAGAATACGATTGGTACGAAGAAGGCGCCGCCACCCTGGCCGCCCGTGTCGATTACACCCGCGAACGTCTGCGCCTGCTGTATGTGGCAATCACCCGCGCCAAACGCGACCTGATTATTACCTGGAACACGGGCCGCAAAGGCGAAGCAACTCCCAGCCTGGCCCTGCAAGCCCTGGCGGGTTGGTCGAAACGGCCGTAACAAGAAGCGCGTCTATGGATACTCTGCTGTTAGATGTCCGCTCATTGTTTTTTGCCGGAGCCATAACAACCTTCTACATGAGCATTGTTCTGGTTTTATATGGCAGGGAACAAAAGATGTTTCCCGGCTATCGCTATTGGCTGGTTGCCCAATTTTTATATTTTGGCTCTTATTTCTTTTTCAGCCTGCGCGGCATCTTGCCCGATTTTTTGAGTATTGTTGTAGCAAACACCCTGTCAATTGCCGCCTCAACCCTGCGGCTGGAGGGCGTCAAACGTTTTGCCGGGCAGGAAAAGTTCTGGTGGCCTAACCTGCTTTATCCAACTTCTATGTTCATTGTTTATTGGTATTTCAGCGCGCAATACGACAGCGTCCTGGTAAGAAATACGTTTAGCGCCATCGTTGGCACAATCCTCTGCCTGCAAATCGTAAAGGTGTTGCTGAAAATCCGGGTTTTTAAAGTCAATATATGGGTAGATGGCTTCATCGGGTTGCTCCTGGCCTATGCTGTAGTCTTGCTCGTTCGGGCCGTTCTATTTTTCTTGATTCCCGAAATACAGAATATTCTTGCCAATCATCCGCTCAATTTGCTTTTTGCCACCCTTGCCTTGCTGTTTGATATGAGCTGGCCTCTTTTTTATATTCTGCTGAACGGGCAAAAAGCGCGTCAGGATATTCTTGACCTGACCGTTTTGCTGGAAAAATCGGCATCCATCGATGCCCTGACCGGCGTTTACAACCGGCGCAAATTTATCGAACTGAGCGAACAAGAACTGGCGCGCGCCCGCCGTTATGGACACAGTCTCAGCCTAGTGATGTTCGACCTCGACCGCTTCAAAGATGTCAACGACACCTTCGGCCACGCCGCCGGGGATGACGTGCTTAAACAGGTATCAAGCGTTTGCAAGCAAAATCTCAGAGAAACCGATATTCTCGGACGGCTTGGCGGCGACGAATTTGTCATCTTGCTGGTAGAAACCGATGACGAAACCGCCCTCAACACCGCGAAGCGGCTGGAAGAAAAAGTGCTGGGGCTTGATTTTTCCTGGAAACATGAGGTGCGGGTCGGCTTTAGTTATGGTATAGCCGCTTTACAGCCCGAAGACGCCGATATCGACTCGCTCATGGCCCGCGCCGATGCCATGCTCTACGAAATGAAAGCCCGCCGGCACAACCGCTCACCCATCTTGCGATGAAGATAATCCTGTAGTAAAACCAGCCCGCCCCAAATCAATGCCCACAAGGAAACCCATCCCATGCTTCTTGCCCAACTAACTGACCTGCATATTGACAACAGCGTCCCCGAACTCAGCCACATTAACGCCCGCGCCAACGCCCGGGCCGTGCTCGACAGCCTGCAAAAGCAGGGCATTCGGCAACTGGCCCTGACCGGCGACCACGCCGAAACCCTCGAGCAGGTCGAAGCGCGCGGTTTTCAATACCGGGTCATTTTGGGCAATCATGATGTGCTTGAGCCTTACCTCGAGCGGAACCTGCTACAGCCCCAACCGTATTTCTTTGAAGAAATGGAAGGGTTTCGAATCTTCTTCCTGGATTCGGGCAATTACTGGGTTGACCCTGTCCAACTGGCCTGGTTGAAAGAACAAGTCGCCAGCACCAGCCTCGAAATCCTGGTCTTCATCCACCACCCGGTGCTGGACTGCGGCGGGACAATGATGGATAGGCGCTATCCGCTCCAGAACCGCGACCAGGTTTACGAAATCCTGGCCGCCAGTAACCGTGACATCAGCCTGTTCTGCGGCCATTACCACCTCGAGGCCGTCATCCAGCAAGGAAAAATTACCCAATATGTAACCCCCTCAACCCTGTACCAACTCAAAAAATATTCTGAGCGGCCAGAAACCGAAAATGAAACCATTGGCTACCGGGTTATCTCGCTTGAACACGGCAAGTTTGAAACCTGGGTTACCTATTTAGACTGAATTAACCCAAAGGCCCCCAATATGCCCATCGAAAACCAACAACTCTTTCTCGACGGACAATCCCTGACCATTGAAGACGTGGTCGCAGTGGCTCACCAGCCTGAAATCAAAGTTGCACTCAGCGAATCCGCCTGGCAACAGGTACGCCGCGCAGCCCAGGCCGTGCAAGATTTTGTTGCCCGGGGTGAAATTATCTACGGCATTACCACCGGTTTTGGGGCTTTCAAAGACAAAATCATCTCCATCGAACAGGTGGCACAGTTACAGCGCAACATTCTGGTCAGTCATGCGGTTGGGGTCGGGGCCTTGCTCGACCAACCCACCACCCGCGCCATGATGCTCATTCGCGCCAACACCCTGGCCAAAGGACATTCCGGCATTCGTGAAGAAACCTTGCGCCTGCTGCTAGAGATGCTCAACCGCGGCGTTTACCCGCTCATCCCTGAGCAGGGGTCGCTTGGCGCCAGCGGCGACCTGGCTCCGCTGGCCCACATGGCCCTGCCATTGATTGGCGAAGGCGAGGCTTCCTATCAGGGAGAACGCCTGCCCGGGGCCGAAGCCCTGCAGCGCGCCGGGCTTTCACCAGTGACGCTGACTGCCAAAGAGGGCCTGGCGCTGACCAACGGCACAACCCTGATGAACGCCATCGGCGTACTGGTCACGCACCAGGCAGAACACCTGGCCCGCGCCGCCGACCTGGCCGGGGCACTCAGCCTGGAAGCCATGCACGGCACGCCGCGCGCCTTTGATGCTCGCATTCACGCGGCCCGTCCGCACCCGCGCCAGATGGAGTGCGCGGCCTACATGCGCGACCTGATTGAAGGCTCAACCTTCACCCGCCCCGACGACCCGCTCAACGTTCAGGACGCCTACACGCTGCGCTGTATTCCGCAGGTACATGGGGCAGTGCGCGACGCAATCGCCTATGCCCGCTGGGTGATGGAAATTGAACTCAACTCGGTCACCGACAACCCATTGATTTTCTTTGATGAGCATGGCAATGCCGAGGTCATTTCAGGCGGCAATTTTCACGGCGAACCGCTGGCAATCGCCATGGATTACCTGGCAATTGCCCTATCCGAGTTGGGGAACATCTCTGAGCGCCGGATTGCCCGTCTGGTAGATGCCGCCAGCAACAAACATGTCTTGCCAGCCTTTCTGGTAGAACAAGGCGGGGTTAATTCGGGCTTTATGCTGGTTCAATATACTGCTGCCGCACTGGCCTCCGAAAACAAGGTGCTGGCCCACCCTGCCAGCGTGGATACCATTTCAACATCAGCCAACATCGAAGACCATGTCAGCATGGGGCCGGCTGCGGCGCGCCAGGCGCGAGAAATTGCCCGAAACGTTGAAACCATTCTGGCGCTCGAATTGCTCTCTGCGGCCCAGGGAATTGACTTCCGCCGCCAGGCGCTCGGGCCCCAGGCCCGCCTGGGACGCGGCACAGCCCCAGCCTATGCGCTGATTCGCCAGCACATCCCGTTCATCGAAAAAGATGAAGTGATGTATCGGCACATTGAAACCATGCGCGCACTGCTGGCAAGTGGGCAGTTGTCTCCGTAAACAGCGGGGCAACACCAAAACCAAATGGCAAAAGGGCTGTCCGGTTCAGAGACAGCCCTTTTGTGCAAGAAAAAAGACAAAATTTAGTTCAGAATCTAACGTTACGGAGATTCCTGGTCAAGATTCGGGGTGCGATAGATGCTTGCCAGCCCAGCGGTGGAGGTTTCACGGTAGAGCGAAGGCAGCGCATGGCCGGTTTCGCGCATGACAGCCACAACTTCATCATACGAAATACGGTGGCTGCCATCGGTAAACAAGACGTAATCGGCGCAATTGAGAGCCTGCCCGGCAGCAAAGGCATTGCGCTCAATGCAAGGAATTTGCACCAGCCCGGCCACCGGGTCGCAGGTCAGGCCCAGGTTGTGTTCGAGGGCCATTTCAGCGGCATACTCAACCTGACGCACAGTTCCACCCATCAACTGAGTGGCGGCCCCGGCGGCCATAGCACAGGCCACCCCTACTTCGCCCTGACAGCCAACTGCGGCGCCCGAAATGGAAGCGTTGTGCTTGGCCAGGTTGCCAATCAGCCCGGCAGTTGCCAGCGCGCGCAAAATAGCCTGGTCGGAACATTTGAGCGTCTCTTGCTGATAACGCAGCACAGCGGGCAAAACCCCTGAAGAACCGCAGGTCGGCGCGGTAACAATCTGACCGCCCGAGGCGTTTTCTTCAGAAACTGCCAGCGCATAAGCCGCCAAAGTGCCGTGACGCTGAAAATAAGCCCCCGAGAGGCTGGCTTTGCGGTAAAAAAACCAGGCTTTACGCGCCAACCCCAACCCGCCCGGCAAAACGCCTTCGGCTTGCAATCCGCGCTGGATGGCGGCCTGCATCACCTGCCAGACTTCGGCCATGTGCTCCCAAATCTGGGGGCCTTCGCAGGCCTCGACATATTCCCAGAGCGATTCGCCCGATTGCTTGCAGCGCGCCAGAATAGCGTTCATGCTAGTCAGGGGGTAAACCTGTGGCGACTGAGGCAGAGTGCCCTCATCGCTGAGCGCACCGCCGCCGATGCTGTAAACCTGCCAGGTTTCAAGCAAGCGCCCATCAGAATCGAAGGCTTCGAAGCGCATCCCGTTGGGGTGTTGGGGCAGCACCTCGTCCGGCTTCCAGACCAAAGTGAGTGCGCCCGGCGGAAAAACCGCCAGCACGGCCCGGTCGGTCAAATGCCCCCGGCCCGTGGCGGCCAGACTGCCAAAAAGCGTCAAACGAAACGAAGAGGCGTTCGCCTGGCGCGCAAAGAAAATTTCGGCAGCGCGGCGCGGGCCCATGGTGTGACTGCTGGAGGGGCCAACGCCAATACGAAACAGTTCCTTGAGTGATTTCATAGCGGCGAGTGTACCAGATTTGCAACAACTGAGCGCGGTTCAACGTCAAATTCGTGCGCTTTTCCAAATTCTGTACTAAAATAGGTTTGTAAGGTTGCTGTTATGTCTAAACACATCGGCAAACAAGTAAAATAAGCGCGTGGAGTAACCCGAAACTATGGAAGACGGCTCGATTACCATCCTTTACGTTGAAGATAATCCTGATAATCGTATGCTCATCCGCCGCGTCTTGATGGCAGAGGACTACATTGTTGAAGAAGCCCCAAGCGCATCAGAAGCGCTTGAAAAACTCAAAACCCTGCGCCCCAATCTCATTTTAATGGATATCAACATGCCCGAAATGGACGGCTACACCCTGACGGCCAAAATCCGTCAGTTGCCGAACATGGGCGGCATTCCGATTATTGCGCTGACGGCAAACGTCATGAAGGGCGACCGGGAAAAATCACTCGAAGCGGGTTGTGACGGCTACATCCAAAAACCGATTGACATTGATACAATCATCACCCAAATTCAACGCTACCTGAAGAGATAACTTATGAGTGATACCAACCCCGCCCGCTCCAATACATCCCCTACCGGTGAAGGTTCGCGCAAACCAAGCCTGCCCAAAGACGCCACTGTGCTGGTTGTTGAAGACAATGTTTCAAACTTTGTGCTGGTGGCGCGCCTGCTCGGTTTTATGGGCATTCACTGCGAATGGAAGACCTCGGGGTATGAAGTGGTGGAATATGCCGACACCCTGCCCAGGCTGGACTTAATTCTGATGGATATTCGTCTGCCTTACGAGGACGGGTACGGGGCGCTGAAAAAGATTCGCGCATCAGAACGCTTGAAAAATGTCCCTATTGTAGCGGTTACAGCAGAGGCCAGTCTGGAACAGATGAACAAGGCGCGTGCTTCTGGCTTCGATGGGTTCCTGGGCAAACCGCTCGACCCGGATAAATTTCCCGAACAAATTAAACGTATCCTTACCGGTGAACCTGTTTGGGAAATCCCTTACGAAGACCGGTAAAAAGCGAGGAGGTTTTCTCGAAAAGCAAGAGAACATCCCCGCTTTTTGATATTTTGAACTGAAGAGAACCCGCCATGAGCCAAACCGCTCCTGCTACAACCGATTTCACAACGATCATCAAGTTACACGAATTAAATTACGAGTTGTTCAAAGCGCGAAGCGAAAAAGAGATTACCAACGCAATCCAGACCTCGCTCAAGGCGCTTCCTTTTCTTTCGGCTTATTACCTGATCAACGAAAACGGGCTGGAGCTTGTTTTCTCGTATGACCCGCGCACCAAAAAAGCAATTCCGGCGGCCCGGCGTCGGATTGAACTTCCGGCCACCGATATTGCGCGCGGTTTTTCGGAAACGCTAAAAATTGTCGATATTTCGGGGGAAAGTAAAGAGTACGACCCGGTCATTGTTTCTATTTTTAAGGAATCTGGCTGCGACCGGATGGCTGTCATCCCGGCCATTGAGGATGTTGTTGTGGTTGGGGTCATTCTGCTGGGCGCCAGCGAGGGGTTGGCGCTGGAAAAAAGGATTCTCTCGCCGGTAGTGCACCTGGCAGAGACCATCCCGCTTGCCATGGAAAATGTCAAGGCCGGCCGGGCCATCCAGCAGCGTTTGCGTGAGTTGGAAGCCATTTCAGAGACCAGCCAACTGATTTCTTCAACCACTGACCTGGAAGAACTTTACGAAGTTTTGCATCGCCAGGTGCGTGAAACGATTGGAGAAGTCAATTTTGCGCTCAGCCTGTATGACCCCGAAACGCAATCGGTTGAAATTCCGTATTCGCACAACACCGAGTCGATTCAAAAAATTGAGCCTTTCCCACTTGGCGAGGGGCTGGTTTCGATTCTGATTCGCACCCGTCAGCCGTTGATGCTGGTAGAAGATACCGAACGGCGCGCCCGCGCCCTGGGGGCCAAGATTGTCGGCAAGCCTGCCAAATCGTGGATGGGCTGTCCGCTGGTGGTAGGCGGCGAGGCGGTTGGCGCAATCATCCTGCAAGACCTCGAAAAAGAGCATCGCTTTACGCAAGATGATATGCGCTTCCTGACTTCGCTCGCCGCCCAGGTCGGCGGAGCGATTTATAACATTCGACTGCTCAATACGACCCGCAGCCGGGCCTTGCAGCTGCAAACGGTGGCCGAAATTTCGCGCGAGGTCTCCAGCTCGCTGATTGTGGATAACCTGCTCAAGCAGGCTGTGCAACTGGCGGTTGAACGCTTCAATTTTTATCATGCGGCTGTTTTCTTGCTCGATGAAGCCCGCGAATATGCTGTCATTCGTGAGGCCAGCGGCGATGCCGGGGCGCAGATGAAACGCGCAGGGCACAAACTGGCAGTTGGTTCGAAATCTATCGTTGGGTATGTCTGCAAAAACAACGAGCCGCTGATTGTGAATGACACCAGCAAAGACCCGAACTACTACGCCAATCCGCTCATGCCCGATACCCGGGCCGAGGCGGCCCTGCCGCTGCGGGTTGGCAATGAAGTTATTGGCGTGCTGGATGTGCAGAGCAGTCGTCCGTATGTGTTTACCGATGAAAATGTGAAAATTATGCAAATTCTGGCCGACCAGATGGCGGTGGCCGTGGTGAACTCGCAGTTGTTTGCCGAAGCGCAGGAACGACTCTCACAACACCGCCTGCTGCACCATGTCACCACAGCGGCGGCTTCGAGCACCAGCATCGAAGAAGCGCTGCAAAGCGCGGTGCAAGGCTTGCAAGTCACCCTGGGCGGCGATCAGATTGCCATTTTGCTCTCCGATCGTGAGCAGAAAAACCTGGAAGTCAAAGCCTCGATTGGCTATCCCAATGACGAATCGGCCCGGTTGAAAATCCCCTTTGGGGTCGGTGTTACCGGCTGGGTGGCCGCACACCGCCAGCCACAACGGCTGGCCGATGTTACCAAAGACTCGCGCTACATTTCGGTTAATCCCAAAATCCGCTCCGAACTGGCTATTCCACTGATTTATCGTAACGAAGTCCTGGGTGTCCTGAACGTGGAAAGCCCGCGCCCGGCGGCCTATAGCGAAAATGACGAGGAGATGTTGGGCACCCTGGCCGGAAGCCTGGCGGCCATCATTGCGCATTCGCGCCTGCTGGAGCAGTTCCGCACCCAGGTGGAACGTGAGCGAATGCTTTACGAAATTATCAACCGCATTCGCCGCACCTCAAGCGCAGATAAAATCCTTTCGATCACTGCCGAAGAAATCAGCAAAGTGCTTGCGGCCCGGCGCGTGTCTGTAAAAGTCAAGTTACCCGATACTGAGTCGGCCTAACGCTTCTTTCAGGGCAAAACCTGCTGCGGAGAATAATTTTCCATGCAAAACCGGAAAGCAACCCGAAGAATTCCACAAATTCGCGCCAGCCTGGGCGTGAAATTGATTGCCGTTGCCCTGCTGGTTGTTGTGGTCATTTTTGGCCTGTCAGCCTATCAGGGCGGGCAAAGCATTCGCCAAAACCTGCGCAACGACGCCCAAAGCGCCCTGGAACAAATTTCATCGGTACTGCAAAGTGAATTGGATGGTGACCAGGCGGCAGCCACAATGGTGGCCCTGAGCATTGCCAGCCGTAGCGACATTCAGCAGTTGACGGCAGACAGCAACCGGCAAGGGCTGGCCGATATTTTGACCCCGCTCTTTGGGCAGTTGAACGATCAATATAAAGTGGTGCATTTGAACATCATCAATGACCAGGGCCTGGTCATTTTACGCGTCAATGAACCCAATAATTTTGGCGACTACGTATTTTACAACTTTGTTGTCTCAAACACCCTTGAAACCCGCCGTCCGACCAGCGGGCTGGAAGTGGATATCAGCGGCTTGAGCATGCGCGGCGCAGCCCCGATGTTCCGTGATGGTCGTCTGATTGGCCTGGTAGAAGTAGGATTATGGCCAGGGTTTTGCCAATCTGATGAAACAAAAAACCGGGGCCGATTTCACAATCTGGTTTTACAAGCCTTCGACCGAGCGTTTTGGGGTTCAAATTGGCAGCGCCGAAGTTCAGGCGCCAAACGAAAATTTCACCTACTATGCTGGCACCCGGACAGAAGGTTTCAAAGTATCGGGCGCCGATTTTGAGCGCGCCTTTTTGAATGCAGAGCGCGTGTTTAATATTTTCTTTGAGCAAAACCGCGCCGACACCAGTCTGTTGTTCCCGATGCTGGGGCCCGACCAGACCTTTTTCGGGGTGACAGAAATTAATATTGATTATTCAGAACGCTTTCGAAATGAGCAACGCGCCAACATTGCTGACCTGTTCAGCACGCTTGGGCTATCGTTAATTGGCCTGGTAGGGGTAGGCGTAGCGATTAACTACCTGATTGTCAGTCCGCTGGTGCGCATCACACGCTTTGCAAACGAAGTCGCCAGTGGCGGCGCTGTCACCGAGCTAAGCATGAAAACCGGGGACGAGTTTGAAGAAGTTTCAGATGCTCTGCAAAAAATGGGGCAATCGATTCAGCAAAAGCGCGAAGACCTGCAAAGACAGGTCGAACAACGCACCGCGCAATTACGCGCCTCCAACGAAGTGGCGCGGGTGGCAAATGCCATTCTCGACCCCGAAGAACTGATTGCCACGGTTGTGCGCCTGATTACGGAAAACTTTGGGTACTACTACGCGGCAATTTTCCTGATTAGCGAGGATGGCCGCTGGGCTGAATTGCGTGAAGCAACCGGCGCGGCAGGCGAGGCGCTCAAAGCACGCCGACACCGCCTGCCCATTGGCGGCAGCAGCATGGTCAGCTCGGCCATCACCGCACGAGAAGCGCGTATCGCCCTGGATGTAGGCGATGCCCCGGTGCGCTTCAACAACCCGCTCTTACCTAACACGCGCTCAGAAATTGCCCTGCCTCTGATTGCGGCTGACCGCGTTATTGGCGCCCTGGACGTGCAATCCATCCGTGAAGCAGATTTTATGGCCGAAGACATCGCAACGCTGCAAAGCATGGCCAGCCAGGTGGCAATTGCGCTCGAAAACGCGCGTCTGTTCCGCGAGATGAATGCCTCGCTTGATGAACTGCGCCAGGCCAACCGGGAATACACCATCGGGGTCTGGCAGGATCGCTTGAAAGTCAGCACGCTAGAACACACAAAACGAGGCCATCTTTTCATTGAAGATGGCTCAGAGCCGCAACAAATTGAAGTGCCACTTAACCTGCGCGAACAGCAAATCGGCCAAATTACGCTCGAAATCGGCCAGGAGTGGGACAGCGAAGACCAGGCCTGGCTCGAAGCGCTGGCTACGCAAGTGGCTATCTCGCTGGAAAACTCGCGCCTGCTCGAGGAAAGCCAGCAATCTGCCTTGCGCGAACGACTTTCGGCTTCCATCATCCAGAAGATTTGGGCCTCGCGCAATATTGACACGATTATCCAGACCGCGGTGCGTGAGTTGGCCAGGTCGCTTGACGCTGCAGAAGTAAAGATTGAGTTGAAAGCAGATTAAGGCCGCGAGGGAAACAGGTTCATGTCAGAATTCAGCCCTACCCCCATTCGAGAACCAGAGCCAATTCAGGCGATCCCATCAGCCTGGGCGCGACTGGTAGATTTGTTGACCGGCGCACATGCATCCCTAACCGATGTTGGCGACCAAAAACGTGCCCGCCTGACCGCCGGCCTGGTCATCGTTATCACCCTGACTTCGCTGCTCGGCACAATTTTTGGACAGGATTCCAGCCGTCCGTATCAGTTGGGGCTGATTGGGCTTTCGAGCCTGGCCTATATTCTAAGCCGCACCCGCTACTACCGGATTGGGGCCTTCGTTTTCCTGATCGCGCTGAGCGCAAGCCCTTATATTTCCATTCTGATCAACAACGATAGAGTGATTACCCGGCTGTATGCCTGGCTGCCGCTTGCGCTGGTCATTGCCAGTGCGCTGGTGAACCGCTGGTATCTTTTTCTGCTAACCGGTATTTTGGCTGCCGCAACCGTATCGCTCATTGCACTGTACCCTGAGCAAAGCCAGGAAATTAGTGCCGCCTCGGGTGTCATCACTTCGCTGGGCGTTCTGCTGATTTATCTGGAAAGTTTTCGGTTGGGGATTGAGAAACAACGTCTTGAAGAGCTTACCCGCGCCAACCGCGAACTTTCGGTCGTCAGCCAATTCCTCGAAGAGCGCGTTGCTGAGCGCACCGCCCAATTAGACCGCAAAACCTCGCAGTTGGAAGCGGCCTCCATGGTTGCGCGAACCGCCGCAGAAACGACTAACCTGCGCACCCTGCTTGATAATGTCGCCGAACAAATTGCCAGCCGGTTTGGGTTCTATCATGTAGGCGTTTACCTGAGCGATAACACCCGCCAGAAACTTTATCTGGTGGCGGCTTCCGCCGGGGGCGGACAGCAATTGCTGGCGCGTGGATTCAGCCTGAACATCGGGCGCGAAGGCCTGATTGCAAATGCGGCCTACGATAAACGCCCGCGCGTTTCGCAAGATACCGAACGTGAAAACGTCTTCTTGCGCATCAATGACCTGCCTGATACGCGCTCAGAGGCCGCCCTGCCGCTCTTGATTAAGAACCAGGTGATTGGGGTACTTGATATTCAATCTTCAGAACAAAATCAGTTTGGGCCAGAAGACCTTTTCGTCCTGCAAACCATGGCCGACCAGATTGCCCTGGCAATTCAGAATGCCCGCCTGCTCGAAGAAAGCCAGGCGGCCCTGGAACAATTGCAAGTTATCAGCAGTCAAAGCATTCAAGATGCCTGGAGAAATTACCTTAAAAAAGGCAAACTCGGGTTTATCTACCGCGCTGGTAGCGTCGAGGAACTTTCGGAGACACCCAAAAATGTTCCTGTTGTCGAAACCCGCAACCTGGATGTTGACATCAAGCTGCGCGGGCAAAAAATTGGCACCATTACCCTGAAACGCAGCGCAACCGAAACCGACTGGACAGAAAAAGAGCACGAATTTACGGCAAAAGTAGCAGACCAGATTGCGCTGGCGGTCGAAAATGCCAGACTGCTCGAAGACTCGCAACGCCGGGCGGCCCGTGAAGAAACCCTAAACGAGTTAAGCAACCGTCTGAGCCGCTCGCTTGACCTTGAAACCCTGCTTCAGAATGCCGTTATGGAATTACACAAATTACCAATGGTTACCAATGCAGCCGTCATGATTGCGCCCGAAGAATTACGCCCCAAAAAATAATTTGAGCACGCTATGAACCTATTCCAAACCCTGAATCCAAGTTACTCCTTTGATGATGAGGCTGTACCAGAACAGCAAACTATCTTGCGCAATATTCTGGTGGCAGCGCTCAACTACATCCCGCTCATGCTGGGATTCAATGCGTTTGGCTTTGTGCTCATCTACTTTCTGGCCCTGTTTGGACTGCTCGACTCGGCTGACCTGAAATTGCTTGGCGTTGGCGCCATCTCTCTGATCACGGCCCTGTTGCACATTCCGATCGCAGAGCGGTTTCGCAAAAATGAAATCACCAACGTCATCTTGATGTTGATTGCCCTGGATGGCACCGCCAGCGCCCTGCAAATGTTTTTCTGGGAAGGCATTGCGCCGCTGGCTTTTTTCATGTCCACCGCAATCAGCCCGGTGCTGGTCTTTATTTTTGTTCCGGGCATACGCCGCAATGTCAAACTGACCATTGTCGCCTTTGGCGTAATGCTGGCCCTGCTGACCTACGGGCTGGGGACAGGCTTGAGATACGAGCGGCTCCAAACAGAGAACCTTTCGACCATGGCGGCCCTGACGGTTTACATAACCGTAATTATTGTCATGGTCACCCTGGTTGTGACAAGCGCCATCCCGTTTCGCACCATTGCAGCGCGCCTGATTATTACTTTCACTTTTATCACGCTGGTCTCGGCAACATCGACCCTGGTTGTTTCGGCGCTGGTGAACCTGTTTCGAGACCGCACTCAAACCTTTGAGCAGCTTCAGGTTATATCAAAACTAAAAACCGACCAGATGCTGGCGGTCCTGCAAGATTTTGAACGGAACGCAACCCAGGTCATTGCCGGAGACCCTCAGGCCAAACAGCGCATCCTGTACCTGCTCGAAAGAAACCCCAACAACTTTGCTTATCAATTGAACTACGACCTGGTTGCCAGCCTGATTCGCAGTTCGGCGGCGCGTTCGGCGGAATATCAAGAAATCTATCTGTTTGACGATACAGGCCGCATCTTGATTTCGAGCGACCGGGCAAACGAAAACCGGGTTATCTCAGGCAGCCAAATATTTCTGGCCGCAGCCCGCGGGCAGAAATATGTCATCATTAACAGCCCGTTTGCCAGCCAGCAAGCCATCGTCATTCTGACCCGGATTGACCGCAATGGAGAGTATCGCGGCACGCTGGCAACCCGCATCCGCTCTGAAACCATCCGCAATATTTTTGAACAACCGTCTCTGTTGGGTGAAACCCTTGAGATTTATCTGGTCGGAGATGATTTCACTGCCATTACCAGCACCCGAGCAGGACAAAATACCCTGATTGAAACCCAGGCATCACGAAACGCCTTTACGCGCCGTATTCTGAGTGGAACGGGCATCTACCCGAACTATGAAAATATCAATGTGCTGGGGTTCTACCAGTATCTGCCAGAATTAAATATCATGGCCGTTGCTGAAATTGCCCAGCGTGAAGTAGCCTCGAAAATTTTGACCTTGTTGTTTACGAATATCAGCGTCGGTATCTTCACCGCCTTGCTGACGCTTTCGATCGTGCTGGTCATCTCGCGCTCTATCAGCAACCCTATCATTACCCTGGCCCAAAAGGCCACTTTACTTGCTCAGGGAGACCTTTCAGCGCGCGTCAACATCAGGCAGGCGGATGAGATTGGTATCCTGGGGCAAACCTTTAACAGCCTGGGCAACGAATTGCAAACCCTCATCCAAACCCTCGAGCATAAAGTAGCCGACCGTACCGAAGACCTGCAAAAGCAGGCCAGTCGTTTACGCCTGGCCGCAGAGGTGGCGCGTGATGCGACCACATCACGCGACCTGGATGAACTACTCAACCGTTCTGCCCAACTGGTGATGGATCGCTTCGGGTTCTATCACACCGGCGTTTTTCTCATCGACCCGCAGCGTGAATTTGCCGTTTTGCGAGCCTCGCCCACTGAAGCGGGGCAAGAAATGATTCGCCGCCAACACCGCCTGCGTATTGGTCAGGTTGGTATTGTAGGTTATGTAGCGGCTACGGGTGAGCCGCGCATTGCGCTGGATACCGGTCAAGATGTGGTCTACTTCAACAATCCGCTTTTGCCAAACACACGCTCCGAACTGGCCCTGCCGCTGATGGTCAACGATCAGGTCATTGGCGTCCTGGATGTGCAAAGCGAACAACCTGAAGCCTTTAACCAGGAAGACATTGCCACTCTGCGCATTATGGCAGATCAGCTGGCGCTGGCTATTCAAAGAACCCAGGTTTCTGATGAACTCAAGCGTAACCTGCAAGAGTTGGAATATGCCTATCAGCGCTTTACCTTAACCAGCTGGCGAGAACTGGCCGAAGCCTCTGAGCAGCGGATTGGCTACGCCTATGATGGTGCGCAAATTACGCCGGTAAAGGAAATTCCAGAAGAAAGCCAGCAAGCCATTCGACAGGGCAAACCAACACAAAAAAGCCGAAAATCTGAAGAAGTATCGAGCGGCCGCACAACACTGGCAATTCCGGTCAAGGTGCGTGAGCAGGTCATTGGCGCAATTAACCTGGAATTTGCCAACGAAAACCTGCCCCAAGACACCGTTATTCTGGTTGAGGAAATTTCGAGCCGCCTGGCGATGTCACTGGAAAATGCCCGTCTTTACTCAGAAACCCAAAAGCTGGCAGAGAACGAACGCCTGGCCGGTGAAATTGCCAACCGGATTGGCTCATCGATTAACGTGGAAACCATTCTCCGAACCGCTGTTCAGGAAATTGGACACCTTGCCCCAGGTGCTGAGATTATGGTCGAAATTACCAAGAACAAGGATGCCTGATGTTTGAAAATGTCATCACCTTCCTGAAAAATTTCACCGAAACCAACGAGCGACGAAACAAGTTAGGCAGCCGCAACGCTCTGGTCGGTTTGATATTTTCAATCGCGCTGCTGGGCGCGAATGTCGGCGCCTGGCTGATTTCGGGGCTTCCGCAATTTTCATCGCTAATTTCAGGGAATATTCTCCTGATTCTAGGGGCGTTATTCGGTTATATCCTGTCGCGGCTGCGAATACGGTTTATCCCCCCCTGGTTGATGGCGATTGTCACCATTGCCTTCTTTGTCATTGCGAACTTTGCTGTTGCCGGGGTGAGCATCATCCTTGCAATTACGCTGGTGATTGCGCTGGCCAATATTGCGATTGTCAGCCTTGAAAGCCGTTTCGCAATATTGATGATTGTGGCATCGATTCTTTCGGCAGCGGCTCTGGTTGTAATTGATTATGGATTAATACCTGCAAATCGCATCGAACTACCCACCTGGTTACAGCAGGTTCTGATTGTGATTGCAAGCACAACCATTCTGTTTCTGACAACCACCCTGCTGCAATCGCTGGAACTACCCTCAATCCGCAATCAATTCACCCTGGCCGCGTTGCTGATTGCGCTTATTCCGCTGGCCACGGTGCTGATTTCGTCTTTTATTACTCAAAACAACGACCTGAACACCATCCGCAACCAGGAATTAATTCAAAACATCAACCTGATGTCCAATGAAATCGATAATCAGTTGAGTAGCCTGGTCAGGCAAGCAGAAGTCAACGCGAACTTACCGGTCGTCAGAAAATACATCCTCGGTGAAGACCGAACACTGTTAGAAACCTTCTTTGCCTTGAGCGAGAAAAATCCCTACATTTTGTCGTACGGATTGCTTAACTCGCAAGGCGTTACCCTGACGGATATACGCGCTTTTCGCATCGGTCAAGATAATAAAGATGCCAGCTGGTTCAAAGAAACCCTGGTAAGACAAACCGGCTTCATCTCTGAAATTCAATATGATGAAAGCCTGGTCAGGCCAACGTTCTATGTCAGCGCACCGGTTTTCAATGATGCGCGTGAAATTATCGGTGTTGTCCGGGTTCAGTATGACGCTGAAATCTTACGCGATATTATGAATACCTATGTCAATCGCCTGGGCAATAACCTGACCGCTATGCTGGTTGATGGAAACGGTATTATCCTGGTGCATACCAGTCAGCCAAACCTGCAACTTAAGACTCTCGTCCCACTCAACCCGATACAGTTTGCTGCCCTGCAAACAAACAAGCAGTTGCCTCCCGGAACAGCAGAGGCCTTAGCCTCGGGGTTAGCAGGCCTGGAGCAAGCCCTTCGCAGCAGCCAGGGTCGCGAAATTTTTACAGCGGTACTTTCTGCAAACGAGACCCAGGAATCGGTGAGTGTACAGGTGCCGCTCACGACCAAAGGCTGGCGAATTGTAGCCGGGCAAATTTCGACCATTACCCCGGCAGAGATTCTGCAAACAAAC
>CAZNCT010000036.1:18763-20475 GCA_964571615.1 uncultured Anaerolinea sp.
ATTGCGGGGCTGATAATTCTGGCGGTAATTGGCGCCGCCACCGCAACAGCCAACCTGATTACAGAGCCGATCAACAGCCTGGCAATGGTTGCCAAAGAGATTGGACGCGGTAACCTGCATATTTCCACAGGCATTTCGCGCCAGGACGAAATTGGCACCCTGGCCAGGACATTGGACGAAACCACCAATCAACTGCGTAACCTGCTACAAAGCATGGAAGCCCGCGTCATGCAGCGCACCGATGAACTGGCCCAGGCCAATGCGCTGATTTCACAGCGCGCTGAGCAACTCAAAACAATCTCGAATGTGGCCCGGGCAGTGAACAATCTGCAAAGCCTGCAAATCCTGTTACCGCAAATCACCGAAGAGATTAGCCGCGCCTTTGGGTACTACCACGTCGGCATCTTCCTGCTCGACGCAGGCGGACAGTATGCGGTTCTTCAGGCCGCCAATAGCGAGGGCGGGCGCAGGATGCTCAACCGGGGACACCGTCTGCGTGTTGGGCAGGTTGGTATTGTTGGTTTTGTGACCGGCATTGGCAAGCCGCGCATTGCCCTGGATGTCGGTGATGACGCCACCTTCTTCAATAATCCAGACCTGCCGCAAACCCGCTCCGAAATGGCTTTGCCGCTTAAATCAGGCAATACGGTGATTGGGGCGCTGGATATTCAAAGTGAAAAACCGGCGGCTTTTACCAAAGAAGACATTGATGTCTTGTCTTTGCTGGCCGATCAAATCAGCATTGCTATTCAAAACGCACGTCTCTATGAAGAAACGCGTTCGGCACTCGCCGAAGCCCAGCTTATTTTCAGCCGCAACATTCGCCAGAGTTGGAGCGAAATCATCAGCAGCGGCAAGAACGCTTTCCGTTACGTAAATGGCCAGGTGCTGGAAGGCCGCAAACCGGATGATATGCTTGAAGAAAATTCATCGGCCCTTGAGTTGCCAATCGTCATTCGCGGCGAAACTCTGGGCTATATCCGTATTGAACCGCAGACCCATCGAGAGTGGAGCGAACAAGACACGCGTATCTTCCAATCCATCACCGACCGGCTTGGTTTTGCGCTGGAAAATGCCCGTCTCTTCCGAGACGCTCAGCGCGTGGTTTCAAAAGAGCAGGTCATTGGTGAAATCACCGACAAAATCAGCCGGTCGGTCAACCTGGAAAATATCCTCCAAACCGCGGTGGAGGAACTTGGGCGTATCATTGGCGACTCTGAAGTAATGATTCATATCGGCGACCAGGAACGAAGCCAGGCATAACGAGGAACAAATGCTAAGAAATTTTTTCCTAACCCCTCAAGGCACCATCCGACTGCGAATCAGGATTGCTTTCTCGTTTGCAGTGATTGGTTCTGTGGTAGCCGGTATCGTTACCCTGGGTTTATTGCTGGCAACCCGGGCGCAAATCTTAACTCAAATTCAACAGCGCGCTCTCACAGCTGCTCGTCTGACAGCATTGCAACAAAACGGCGACCTGCACTCAACTTTGCGAGAGCCTGAAGATGCCGATTCGGTTAATTATCTGGCCATCAAAAACAGACTTGGACAAATTGCGAGAAGCGACCCCGACATCACGTCCATCTACACCATGCGGATGGACGAAAATAACAATATCTACTTCGTGGTCGATTATGTTCGACCCGATTTGGCTGAAATTCGTTCTCCGGCCAAATTAGGCGAGTTTTATATTGACGCAAGCGCTTTTCTGG
>CAZNCT010000036.1:20489-27560 GCA_964571615.1 uncultured Anaerolinea sp.
AAACATGAGAGAGCCGATGGTTGAGAGCGAAGTTTATACCGACAGTTGGGGGACTGTCCTTTCAGCCTATGCGCCTTTCTACCGGTCAGATGGCAGCCTCGAAGGTGTGATTGGCCTGGACATCTCCGCAAATGCAATCACAGAAGCCGAAAATAACCTGAGAAATGTGAGCCTGTGGATGCTGGCGGGTATTATTCCGGCCATGATTGCAATTGGGCTGGTACTGGGCAGCATCCAGGCACGTCCAAATGTCTGAGGGCGTCGAACGGATTATTGCTGGCGATTTTTCACAAGAAATTGAGTATGGCGCGCGGGATGAAATTGGTCAGCTCACGGCAAATTTCAACAACATGAGCAGCCAATTAAGGGGCTTAATCAGCGACCTGGAAGGCCGCGTAGCAGAACGAACGATTGCCCTGACCCAGCGTACGCAAGAATTGGAAACCCTGGCCGAGCAAGGTGAACGCCGCGCCAGTCAGCTGCAGGCCATTGCCCAGGTCAGCACCATCATCAACACCGTTCAAGATACCGCAGAACTTTTACCCCGTATTACCCAAGTCATTAGCGACCAATTTGGCTACTACCATGTGGGCATCTTCCTGCTAAGCAGTGATGGACGTTATGCGGTCTTGAGCGCCACCAACAGCGAGGGCGGGCAAAAAATGCTGGCCCGCAATCATCGCCTGCAGGTGGGCGGCGCTGGCATTGTTGGTTATGTGACCAGCACAGGCGTTCCGCGTATCGCTCTCGACGTTGGCGATGATGCCTATTTCTTTGACAACCCCGACCTTCCTGAAACACGCTCTGAGATGGCTGTGCCGCTGCGAATTGGCAAACGAATTATTGGAGCGCTGGATGTGCAAAGCAAAAAAGCCGCCGCATTTACCGAAATGGATGCCGAGCTCTTGGCGGTGTTGGCCGACCAGGTAACGGTTGCACTCGAAAACGCCCGCACCTTTGAAGAAACCCGCAAGTCACTTGCAGAAGCCCAAAACATCTACCGCCAATATCTGCGTTCACAATGGGCTGACTTTGCGCAAGAAGAACATACCTTTGGATATCGTTATAGCATGACCAGAACTCAGCCCATCGAGCGCGCCCCTGAGGGCCTCGAGGTCATAGAAGCAATCCGCACGGGTGAACGCAAAATCGTCCATGATGAGACCACCCGCATGGCTGTTCCAATCAAACTGCGCGGCGAGGTCATCGGCGTCTTGAATCTGAAAGCGCCAGCCAATCGTGAATGGAGCGATGATGAGTTAGATATCATCAACGCTGTCGCCGAACGAGTGGCAATTGCGACTGAAAATGCCCGCCTGGTTACTGAAACCCAGCGCAAAGCCGCCAAAGAAGAAGCCATCGAGCAGATTACTTCTAAAATCAGCGCATCGGTGAATATGCGCAACATCCTGCAAACCACGGTGGAAGAGTTGGGCCGCGCCCTGCCAGGCTCTGAGATTTTGATTCAATTTCGCGGGCAAGATGAACAGGCCTGAGAAAAGGTAAGCGTATGCAATATTGGACCGCATTTCGGCAATGGCTGGTCAAGACACTGACCGAGGCATCTGAACTGGAGCGAAACACGCCATCCAACCTTCGGATGCTCTCCATCATTACCGCAATAATTTACGCGGCAACCCTGCTGATGATTGTCTTTACCATCGTGCAAGGGCTGTTGGTACAGGCTGTCATTCTGGGCGTTCTCTGGCTCTTGTTGACTGGCAGCGGCGCCTTATTGATGCGCGGACAGACCTTTCCGGCACGCTTTTTGGCGCCCCTTGCCATTCTGATTACCATCGCAATCATCGCTGCGCGTGGCAATGGTCTGCACGACTCAACGGTCGTTTTATTTGCAGTAGTCATCATCTTCGCCAGCCTGACCCTTGGGAGCCGTGGAACGCTAATCTTTGCAACGCTAACGTCTCTGGCCACCATCCTGATTGGGCTGTTTGAAATAACCGGCGTTCTGACAAACCAGTTTAGCCGAGTAACCGACCTGACCGATATTATCTTAATTGGTATTCTGATGCCGGGTATCACCGCAGCCATTCAGATTACCCTGCTAACCCGCCTGAACCAGAGTATTACCCTGGCGCAAAAAACTACGTCCGAACAAAAACAAATTAACGAAGAGCTCTTACGTCTGCAACTCAACCTGGAAAACATTATCAAAGAACGCACTCATGAGCTTGAAAGTAAATCAAGCGAGCTACAGCAACAACTCAGATATAACCAGCGGCGCGCCAAACAATTCCAGACGATTGCCGATGTAGCCCGTTATGTAGCCAACATTCGTGACCTGGAAACTCTTTTCAAAACAATTACCAGTTTGCTCAGTGAAAGACTGGGATATTACCACATTGGCATCTTCTTAAATGACGAGGCCAACCGCTACGCCATTCTGGTTGCGGCCAACAGCGAAGGCGGACAAAAAATGCTGGCGCGCAATCACCGTCTGAAAATTGGCGAAACCGGCATTGTGGGTAATGTGGCTTACAGCGGCATTCCGCGCGTTGCGCTTGACACCGGCGACGATGCAATCTTTTTCAATAACCCCGACCTGCCGCAAACCCGCTCAGAGATGGCCGTGGCGCTCAAAATATCAGACAAAATTGTAGGTGTGCTGGATATTCAAAGCCAGGAAGCGAATGCTTTTTCTCAAGAAGATACCGAAGTGTTCACCACCCTGGCCGACCAGGTAGCCATTTCGATTGAAAATGTGCGCCTGTACGAAAACACCCAAAAGACCATTAGCGAATCTGAAGCCATTTACCGTCAATACCTGCGCTCTGAATGGGGCCGCCTTTCGAGCGAAGAATCGCTGGCAGGCTATCGCTACAGAATCACTGGCGCAGAACCGCTTGAAAAACCCATCCATAGCCCGGTCTTTGAGCAAGCCTTAAAGAGCGGCACGGTCACAGTTCATCAGGATGAAAAAGACCTGTCTTCGTTGATTATCCCCATCAAACTGCGTGGCGAGGTACTTGGGGTTGTCAATATTCGTCAACCAGGCAACCGCACCTGGAGCAAAGATGAAATTGAGTTGGTGCAATCGGTCACAGACCGTCTGGCAATTTCAGCCGAAAATGCACGGCTCTTTGAAGAGACGACCCGCCGCGCCGAACGCGAACGCGCCGTTTCGACCATCACTACCAAGATTAGAAGCACCACTGACCCGCAAGAGATGCTTCAAATTGCGGTCACTGAAATCAAGAATGCGCTGAAAGCCCGTGAAATTCGCATTCGACAGGCAGAAGGCCCAGAGACTGGCGCAGCCAACTCTTAGGGCCAACGCAAATACGGAGGCAGGCATGGCATACCTGATTGCTATTTCAAATGAAAAAGGCGGGGTCGCCAAAACGACAACCACCTATTCGCTGGGCGCCTCGCTGGTTGACCTGGGCAAGCGGGTGTTGCTGATAGACCTTGACCCGCAAGCCAACCTGACTCTGGCCAACAACATCGAACCCGCCAACGCCAGCCAAAACAGCAGCCAGGTTTTGCTGGAAGGAATGCCCATCCGTGAAGCGATGGTAGAAACCGGCACCGAAAACCTGCTCTTGCTGCCTTGCGGAGCGCGCATGTCAGACGCAGAACACTTTTTGCCCGTGCGGATTAACTATCAGTTCATCTTGCGCGAAGCCATCAACCAGGCCCGCCTTGATGAGTTCGATTACATTCTGATGGATTGCCCTCCTTCGATGGGCGCCATCACCATGAATGCGCTGACCGCTTCAGACCTGCTCATTATCCCAACCCAGGCTGAGTATTTTTCAGCCTATGCCCTGCGCGATATGATGGTGATGATTCGGCGGGTACGCAAAGAAACCAACCCAGACCTGGCCTACCGCATCTTGATTACCCTGCTCGACCAGCGCAACCGCACCCACCGTGTTATTCGTGAACAACTACAACAGACTTTTGGGGCCGGGTTATTTTCGTCGGTGATTGAAATTGATACACGCCTGCGTGAAAGCCCGATTGTCGGGGTGCCGATTACGCAATATCGTCCAAAAAGCCGAGGAGCGCAACAATACCGGGTGCTTGCTGAGGAGTTAATGGAATATGTCAGACAACAAAAAGATTCGCAATCGGCTTAATCAAATCTTTGCAGATATTGCCGAGCCCGATAACAAAGAAAAGGCTCCTGGCAAGCCGCGTGCTTCACGCAAATCACCAGCCAAAGAGACGAAATCGCCGCTAAAAACGGTTAGCGAGCCCCCGCGCAAGCCCAGCCTGCACACCGGGCGATTAAGCCTGCCAGAAGAAAGTCCCGCAGCGACCGTTGTCACGGTCACAGAGGCTGGCGGCGAAGGCGTTTCAACGCTCTCGGTGCCCTTTAACATGGGTGACAGTTGGAGCGCCATTGAGATTATTGACGAAAAAGAACGCCGCTGGAACACCGAAGAACAAGCCCTGGTACGCGATGTTGTTGACCAGTTGACCCTGGCGCTGCAAAACGCGCGACTCTTCCAGCAAACTCAAAAACAAAACAGCAATCTCGAAATTCTCAACGAGATGGGCCGCACCCTGGCGACCCAATTGAACATTCAGGAAGTTATTGAGAGCGCCTACAAATTCACCAGCCAGCTGCTCAATACCGATAGCTTCTTTGTTGCCCTGTTTAACAGCGAAACCGAAACCCTATCCTTCCCGTTGGTGACGGTAGGCGGCAAACGCATCTCGTATCCAGACCGAAAAACCGGCCAGGGGCTGACCGATTATGTTTTGCGAACCCGCAAACCGGTTTTGTTAAATGGTGATGTGACTGCCCAAATGGAACAGTTGGGCATCACCTTCATTCCGCTGGGAAACACGCGTCCAGCCGTTTCGTGGCTTGGCGTGCCGCTGGCCATTGGTAACCGCACCCTGGGCGCAATCGTCGTTCAAAGCACCGAAACTCCCTATCTGTATACCGAACAAGAGCGCGACCTGCTGATAGCAGTCGCCAGCCAGACAGCGATTGCCCTGCAAAATGCGCAATTGTTCCAGCAAATTGAAGCCCAAAACGCCGAACTGGCCGTTTTGAACAAAATGAGTAACGAACTTTCCACCCTGCAAAACGTGGAAGGCGTTACTGACATTGTTTATAAATATACCGGCGCATTGATGGATACGACCGATTTCTTCATTGCGCTCTATCATAAAGAGACCAACGAAATCTCCTTCCCGGCAGTTTACTTTGGCAACAAGAAAGTGCACATCGACCGCCAGGAAGTCGGCAATGGACTGACCGGCTACATCATTAAAACCCGTGAACCGCTCTTCTTCCCAGACCAGGTGGAAGAGCGCAGTCGGGCATTGGGACTTGAAATCATCAACATCGTAGATGAAAAGCCCGCCCTGTGCTGGCTGGGCGTGCCAATGACATTGGGCACCGATGTATTAGGTGTTATCGCCCTGCAAAGCGAAACAACGGCGCATCTATACACCGAGCGGCACCGCGACTTGCTGGTGGCGATTGCCAGCCAGGCGGCCATCGCTATTCAAAACGCCAATCTCTACCAGAGCATTCAAATTTCCGAAACCCGCTTCCGCGACGTGGCCCTGGCTTCGGCAGACTGGCTATGGGAAATTGACCTGGCCGGGCGTTATACCTACTGCTCCGATAAGGTTTTTGATGTCTTGGGCTACCGGCCCGAGGAAATGTACGGGAAAAGCCCAACCGATTTTATGCCCTCCTACGAGGCCGAGCGTGTCGCCCCGCTGATGAACAAAATCATCACCAGCCAGGAACGCATGATTGATTTCGAAAATCGGAACCAGACCCGCAACGGACGCGAAATCATCCTGGTGACCAACGGCCTGCCCATCCTGAATGAAAACGGCGAAATGGTTGGGTATCGCGGCGTGAACAAAGATGTCACCGCCCAGCGGCTTGACGAAGTGGTGGACGAGGTAATTGCCGAAATCACCGAAGCCGGCGTGGCCGATGAATCGCTCGATAAAGTTTTGCCCGATATTCACAAGAGTATCTTGCGCCTGGTGCCAGCCCGCAACCTGTATTTTGCGCTCTACGACCGCGAACAAAACATCATTTCCTACCCTTACAAGGTAGATGAAAAAGACCCCGAGCCGTGGGAAGCGCACGAACCTTCAAATAATCTAACCCACTATGTCATTCGGCACGCCAACCCGGTCTTCTTCACCAGTTCGGAAGAAATTGACCGACTCAGCGACACGGGCGAAATCAAACGCTATGGCAGTCCTGCCCGGCAATGGATTGGCATTCCCCTTCGCACCAAAGAAGTAATCGGTATGTTTGCCATCCAGTCTTACGATGAAAGCCTGGAACTGACCAATGAACACTTTGAAGTGCTCAAACGCTTTGCGCCACAAATTGCTACGGTGGTCGAGAAAATCCGCGCCGAAGAATCGCTCAGTAAATCTGAAGCCGAGCTGCGCGCGCTGTTCAACTCGATGAATGATGTCATCGTTGTTTATAACAGCGAAGGCCGGTATGTGCGCATTGCGCCAACCAATCCTTCAAGATTGCTGATGCCCGCCAATGAGTTGCTTGGCAAAACCATTTATGATGTACTGCCGCCAGACCTGCAAAAAATCTTCATGGATGCCATTCAACGCGCCCTGCGAACGAGTGAAACCATCCAGATTGAATATCCGCTCAATATCGGCGGTCAGAAGTTCTGGTTCGATGCCAGTGTTTCTAAATTAAGCAGCGACCAGGTCTTCTGGGTTGCAAGAGATATTACCGAACGTAAAATTGCAGAAGAGGCCTTGCGCCGTCAAAACGAGTACCTGGCCACCGCAACCGAAGTGGGGCGTCTCATCACCTCGACCCTCGACCTGCCCACCCTGTTCAGCCGCACAGCCAACCTGCTGCGCTCACGCTTTGGCTATTACCACGTTTCAATCTTTACCGTAGATGAATCCGGGTTCAACGCCGTCCTGCGCGAAGGAACCGGCGAAGCCGGAGAAGAGATGAAGCGCCGCCAGCACTCCCTGGCTGTTGGGTCGAAATCCATCATCGGGTATGTCACCGCCAACGCCAAAACCCTGGTCGTCAATAACACGGCCATTGACCCGATGCACCGCCCCAACCCACTTTTG
>CAZNCT010000037.1:0-5540 GCA_964571615.1 uncultured Anaerolinea sp.
TCGTTGACCCGGCAAACCCGTCCGCGCTGGCGGCGGCCATTTTGCGCGGGCTGGAGGATGCCCCCCTGCGTCAGCGCGCGGCGCGGGCCAACGCCCAAATCGTTGCAGAGCGGGCCGAATACGCGGCGACCATGCGGCGGGTGGAAGCGTTCTACAGAGAAATCTTGCAAACCGGGAAAAAATAAAAGAACAGGGACACGTCCGAATCAGGCGTGTCCCTGTCTGTTTTATCCGCAAGAAATGTTACAGTTTGTAGAGTTCGCCATATTTGGCGCGCAGGTATTGGATGTAGGGGACAATATCCAGCTCGCGCCCGGTGGCGTGGATAATCAACTCGGGGGCGGTGTATTTGCTGCCGTAGCGGTAGATGTGGTCTTTTAGCCAGGTGTGCAGGGTGTCGAATTTGCCCTGGCCGATTTCGGTTTTGATTTCGGGGTGGGCTTTGAGCGCCTCGGCGTAGAACTGGGCCGAGAGGACGTTGCCGAGGGTGTAGCCCTGGAACATGCCGCCAATTTGTCCGGCGTACCAGTGAACGTCTTGCAGGCAGCCATCGACATCGCTGGGGGCGGTGATGCCCAGGCTGGCCTGATAGGCGGCGTGCCAGGCTTCGGGCAGGTCTTTGACAGCCAGTGTGCCTTCGAGCAGTTGCAGTTCCAGCTCAAAGCGAATCATGACGTGCAGGTTGTAGGTGACTTCGTCGGCGTCGGTGCGGATGAGGGAGCGCTGAACTTTGTTGATGGCGCGGTAGAAGGTGTCGAGCGAAACTTTGCCGAATTGTTCGGGGAAGGTTTTTTGCAGGTCAGGGTAGAAATGCTCCCAGAATGGGCGGCTGCGCGAGACGATGTTTTCCCAGGTGCGTGATTGTGATTCATGTACCCCGGCGCTGACGCCGCCATCAAGCGGGGTGCCTTCGTAGGCGGGCTCGACGCCTTGCTCGTACATGGCGTGGCCCGATTCGTGGGTGGTGGAGAAGAAGGCTTCGCCGAAATCGTCTTCTTTGACGCGGGTGGTAATGCGCACGTCGCCAATCGAGAATTTGGTGGCAAAGGGGTGGTGGGTTTTGTCCTGGCGGCCGCGGTTGAAGTCGTAGCCAAATTTTTCGATGACCATCTTGCCAAAAGCCAGTTGTTTTTCTTCGGGGAAGTGTTGTTTCAGGCAAGAGTCGTCGGCGGGTTCCTGGGCGGTAATGGCCTGAACAAGCGGGACGAGTTGTTCGCGCAGTTCAGAAAAGATTTTGCGCACGCTGGCGGCTTTCATGCCGTAATCGGCGAAGTCAATCAGCGGGTCGGCGATGTGCTCGTAGCCGGGGAAGAAGTTTGCCATCTGGCGGCTCATTTCGAGGGTTTTTTCGAGCATGGGCTGCATGGCTTTGAAGTTGTTGGCCGGGCGGGCTTCGGTCCAGGCCTGGTAGGAGCGCGAGGCGTGTTCGTAGAACTCAGCCATGAAGGCAGGCGGGACTTTTGTGGCTCTGTCGTAATTGCGGCGCGTGGCGCGAATCAGGGCGGCATCGTCATCGTCGTAGGGCAGGCTTTCAGCGTAGGGTTGCAGGTCATCGAGCAGTTTGCCGACTTGCGGGGCGATGAATTTCTCCTGCGCGATGCGGCCCAGGACGGCCAGTTGCCGTCCGCGGGCGGGCGCGCCGCCGGCGGGCATGTAGGTGGATTGGTCCCAGTTGAGAACTGCGGCGGCGCCGTTCAGGTCGCCGACTTCTTGCAAAATTGCCTTCAATTGCTTGAGCTTGTCGTCCATTTCTGCCATTGGGGTCTCCTGTGATGAAAAACTATTTTTCTTGCAGGTTGGTGTTTGCCAGTGACTGCAAGATGTTTTTGGGACACGGGTTACACGGATTTTTTGTACTGTGGTACAGGTTGGGGGTGGGGTGCCGGGCTATGAGCAAATTATACCTATTTTGGCTGGATGCGCCTGACGTATTCACCTGGCTTTATGGCGCGTACTTGCCGCGGCGATGGTGCTGGGCTTTGCGGTCGTACATGGCGTCATCGGCCAGGCGAATCAGGTCTTGAACGGTGGCACCGGGTTGGCTGGTGGCTGTGCCGATGGAAATGCTCAGCAGCGGTTCGCGGTAATATTTGTTGTTCAGTTCGATCAGCACGCCAATTTGCTTGACGAGTTCCTGTGCCCTGGCTTCGTCGCAATCGGTCAGGAAGGCCGCAAACTCGTCCCCGCCGATGCGGGCAGCGACCTGCTCTTTGTTTAGAGCGGCTTTGAGCACCTCCGCGGCCCGGCGGATTAAGTTGTCACCGGCCTGGTGCCCCAGCGTGTCGTTGACGGTTTTCAGCCCGTTCACATCGGCAATCAAGACGCTGAGTGGTTCGATGCGCTTTTTTTCAAGTTTGAGCAGGGTTTCTTCGAAGTAAGCGCGGTTGTACAGACCGGTCATCACGTCGTGGGTGCCGAGGTAGCGCAGGTAGTCTTCGGCTTTTTTGCGGGCGGTGATGTCTTCAATGGCGACCAGCACCCAGCCGAAATCGTCCTCGTGGCCGGGCATGACCCGAAAACTCAGGTGGATGTCGATGGGTTCGCCGTTGAGGGCGTAGTTGATTCCATCCCGCTCGTAGTACAGTTTGCCGTTCCACAGGTCAACCAGTTCGCTGGCAAAGTGATTGCCCATTTCGTCGCGGAAGACCCGGCCCAGGTTGGCGAGCAATTCTTCTTTTGAGTTGGCGGCGAATAGTTCCAGGGTGCGCCGGTTGACATCCAGCACGCGGATCAGCCCCATACAATGCCTGACGGCTTCGGGGTGCCGGGCAAGGTAGGCTGCCAAATCGCTCACCCCGGCCTGGCGCAGCGAGTCGAAATAATCCTTGATACCGCTGTAGTCTTCCTCCCAGAGCGAAATGGGCGAGGCTTCAAAGAGTTCCCGCAGGCGTCGTTCGGCTTTTTTGCGGGCGGTGATGTCCTCAATGGTGACCAGCACACGCTCCCAGGTTTGCTCGTAGCCTGGTAGGATGCGCCAGTGCAGCAGGATATCGACCGCTTCGCCATCGAGGGCGTAGTTGACGCCTTCCCCGGCCCAATCCAGGTCGCCGTTCCAGAGCGCCAGCAGTTCACTTTGGAAGTGGTGGCGCATGCCGTCTCGAAAGACTTTCTCCAGGCTGGCGAGCAGTTCTTCCTGCGAGTTGGCTTTGAGCATCGTCAGTGTTTGCTGGTTGACGCGCAGGATGACCATCTCGCGCATGCAGGCGTCGAGGAAGGCCGGGTCTTCTTGTAGATAGACTTTGAGCGACTGGACCCCCTGAGCGCGCAAGGCATCAAAGCGGCGTTTGATGCCGCTGTAATCTTCTTCCCAGAGTGAAATGGGGGCGTACTCGAACAAGGTCTTGAAATGCTCCTGCTCACCAGGTGGATTCATGGCCGCTCCTTTGGGGGTGGAAAAGAGCCAGATTGGGTTTGATTATACATCGGTGTGCCTGGCCGTTTGTTGCATTGGCCGTATTTGACCTGGTCTGTGGACTGTGATGAAAAAATAAACTCCGAGATAGACACCTCGGAGTTTATTTTTTCAAAAATCTGCTTAATTCATCGATAAGTGGTGGCAAATCCTCCCTGACCGTTCGCCAGACCACTTTCATGTTGATACCAAAATATTCATGGGTCAGCTTGTTGCGCATGGCAGAGATTTCCCGCCACTGCAATTCGGGGATGCTAGCGCGCACCTCTTCTGGAATTTTACGCGCCGCTTCGCCAATAATTTCCAGGGCGCGAACCACCGCATAAGATGTTTTTTCATCTTCAAAAAATTGGTCTAACTCCATGCCGCCGACAAAGTCCAGGGCTTTTTCGGCATTCTCGAGCATATCGTGCAAATAGTCATCATAGGCGCGTTTCATACCGCCACCGTCTCGCGCAAGGCATGTTTGCCAATCGCCGGTTTGAGCGAATCTTTCATCACCAGGTCCACCTTAACGCCCAGGGCGTCTGACAGGTCATTTTCGATGCGAAGGAAGGTCAGCAGGCTGGGCTCCTCACGAAAAGTCACCAGGATATCTAAATCACTGTCTGGCTTTTGCTCACCGCGCACATAAGAACCGAATATTTCGAGCGATTCGACCCCGTAACGCTCCGCCAGGCTCTTTTTTTGCTGGCGGAGAACGTTCAGGAACGTCATTAACGAACGGTCTGGGGTCATGTCTGAATTATACAACAGGATAAAAAACCGCACCTGCCCTCTCAGACAGGTGCGGCGGCTGATTTATCCCAACTGCGCCTTGAGTTTTTCGGCGCTTTCTTTGTAGACGGCCAGTTTGTCGCGTTCTTTTTGGACAAGCGCCGCCGGGGCTTTGCTGGCAAAGTCGGATGCAAGCAGTTTTTCGAGCCGTTCGATGTGGCCCTGGGCCTCGGCCAACTCTTTCGAGAGCCGGGCGCGTTCTTCGGCCAGGTCAATCATCTCAGCCAGGGGCAGGAAAATCTCAATCGGCCCGGCTACCAGGGCGACGTGGCCTTCGGGTTTTGCTTCCAGCGTCGGGTGAATGCTCAGACGGGCTTCATCCAGGTTGGCAAGCGCTGCAACGACCCGGGCCTGCTCTTTCATCAGGCCGCTGGCATCGACCAGAATGGCGGCCAGTTTCAGGCCTGGTTTGACGTTTTTCTCAGCCCGCAGGTTGCGAATGGCGCGAATCACTTCCTGAACCTGCGTAAAACTGGCGACTTTGGCTTCTTCCCAGCCTTCTTCGGGGCGGATTTCGGGCCAGCGGGCAATCATCAGCACTTCGGGCCAGTCTGCAATCAGCCCGGCCAGCGCCGATTGGCTGGTGGCTTTGCGCAGGTGCCCCCAGATTTCCTCGGTCACAAAGGGGATGAAGGGGTGCAGCAGGCGCAGCGACAGGTCGAAGACGCGCAGCAGGGTTTCGGCGGTGCGATAGGCGCGCGCGCCGCCTTCGTTCAACTGCTGTTTGGCGACCTCCAGATACCAGTCCGCAAAGTCGCTCCACAAGAAATCGTACAAGATTTGCCCGGCCTGACCGTACTGGAAACTCTGGAACAAGCGCTCGACATCGCGCACTACCGCCTGAATGCGCGCCCAAATCCACGAGTCGGCCAGAGTCCACTCGGCCTGCGTGGCGGGGGCTTCTTGTTGCGCCGTAATGGCGTTAATCACCAGGCGGCCCACATTCCAAAGTTTGTTGGCAAAGTTGCGGTTGGCTTCCACCTTTTTCAGGCTCAGGTTGGTATCTTTGCCGGGGGTCGAACCGACCAGCAGGGTGAAGCGCAGCGCATCGGTGCCCAGTTCGTCCATGACCAGCAGCGGATCGACCACGTTGCCCTTGGTTTTCGACATCTTGTGCCCGTGTTCGTCGCGCACCAGGCCGTGCAGGTACACGGTGTGGAAAGGCGCCTGGCCGGTGAACTCAAGGCCGCTCATAATCATGCGCGCCACCCAGAAGAACAGGATGTCGTAGCCGGTCTCCATGTAGGAGGTCGGGTAAAAATATTTCAGGTCGGGGGTTTCATCGGGCCAGCCCAGGGTTGAGAACGGCCACAGGCCCGAGGAGAACCAGGTATCGAGCACATCGGGGTCT